>NZ_BAABHS010000003.1:0-419873 GCF_039542225.1 Yinghuangia aomiensis
CCTCTGCCCCGGCCGTCCGCGCCGAGGGCGCCGGACCGCGTGGCCTGGCGCGCCGCGGCGCGGGTCTGCGCCCGGGGACCCGCGCCCGCGGCCTCCGATGCGGATGTGGAAGGGGCAGTCGAGGGGGATCCGGAGCCGCCGTCCGGCGCCGGAGCCGACGGAGACGCCGCCCGGGGACGCACGGACCCCGGTTCCGCGGCGTTTTCGGACGGCGTGCTCCCCCGAACATGCGAAGCGCGCCCTTCCGGGCGCGGCTGTGCCGACCTGCGACGGTGCTCACTCATGAATTCGCTGCTCCTCGGCCGTACGGCGGGGAGACCGCACGGGTCGTGGCTGTCCGTTCCCCAGGACGCGCGCGGGCGTCGAACGGTTGCGGAGGCGGTCCGGGGTACCACATGGCGGACCAGAGTACGCGCGGACGCAACGCCGGAAATCCGGACTCCTCTGGGCAATTCCGCACGAGTGGCCCACCGCGGAACCTGGAAATGCCCTGGGAGTTCGCCCTCGGCGCCACCGCCCTCCGCCGGCCGCCCCGTGTCGGTCTACGCGCCCGCACCACCGGACGCCGAGGCGCGAATCCCCCGCAAACGACCGCCGGACGACGGCGAAGAGACCGTGCGGAGACCTGGACGTAACCCTCCTGTGACTTGCGTCACCGACCCCGTTGTTGCACGGCATGCCGAGGAGACCTATCGTTCCGATGTATCGACTCGATACATCGAGCCGATACGACAGCCGGGATGCACCACGTCCCACGTCACACCCACCGCCTGTGGGTGGTCGTGGAACGGGGTGGATCCCCCGGTCTTCAGGCCGTCGGCGACCGTATCCCACGCGGCCCCGACGGGACCGGGCAGTCCGGTGGCGGCCACGCGAAGGTTGGAGGGGAAGCGGATGAGCAGGCGCGGAGGCGTCCTCGAGTTCGCCACTCTCGGCCTGCTGCACGACACCCCGATGCACGGGTACGAACTGCGCAAGCGGCTCAACACCGTGCTCGGGCCGTTCCGTGCGATCGCGTACGGGACCCTCTACCCGTGTCTGAAGTCCCTGCTCGAGCGGGGCCTGATCATGGAAGAGGAGCCCGAGCAGGTCGCCGCCGCCCTGGCCGGCGGCAAGCGGGCGCGCATCGTCTACAAGCTCACCGCGCACGGCAAAGAGCACTTCCAGGAGCTGCTGTCCGACTCGGGAGTCAACTCCTGGGAGGACGAGAACTTCGGTGTGCACTTCGCCTTCTTCAGCCGCACGGACCGCGAGGTGCGCATGCGCATCCTCGAAGGCCGGCGCAGCAAGCTCGAAGAGCGCCTGGAGCGCGTGCGCAATTCGCTGTCCAGCACGCGCGAGCGGTTGGACGGCTACACGCTCGAGCTGCAGCGCCACGGTCTGGAGTCCGTGGAGCGTGAGGTGCGCTGGCTGAACGAGCTGATCAACGCCGAGCGGTCGGCCGGGGAGACCCCGGAGGCCGGCGGCGGCGAGCAGCCCGAGAAGACCGAGAAGAACACCGGGACGACCACCCGGCAAAACCATCAGGACGCGGCCTCGGACCCGTCCGCAGCAACCAGTTGATGTCCGCCGATTCACGGCGGGGATCATTGAGACCACAGGGAGCAACCGGAATGGGTTCGGTTCGCGTAGCCATCGTCGGCGTGGGCAACTGCGCCGCTTCGCTGGTGCAGGGCGTCGAGTACTACAAGGACGCCGACCCCAACAGCCGCGTACCCGGCCTCATGCACGTGCAGTTCGGCGACTACCACGTGCGTGACGTCAAGTTCGTTGCCGCGTTCGACGTGGACGCGAAGAAGGTCGGCTTCGACCTGGCGGACGCCATCGGCGCCAGCGAGAACAACACCATCAAGATCTGCGACGTGCCTCCGACCGGTGTGACCGTGCAGCGCGGCCACACCCTCGACGGTCTCGGCAAGTACTACCTGCAGACCATCGAGGAATCGCCCGAGCAGGCGGTCGACGTCGTCAAGGTCCTCAAGGACACCGAAGCCGACGTCCTCGTGTGCTACCTGCCGGTGGGTTCGGAAGCCGCCGCGAAGTTCTACGCCCAGTGCGCCATCGACGCGGGCGTGGCGTTCGTCAACGCGCTGCCGGTGTTCATCGCGGGCACCAAGGAGTGGGCGGACAAGTTCACCGAGGCGGGCGTCCCAATCGTCGGCGACGACATCAAGTCGCAGGTCGGCGCCACCATCACGCACCGCGTGCTGGCCAAGCTGTTCGAAGACCGCGGCGTCATCCTCGAGCGCACGATGCAGCTCAACGTCGGCGGCAACATGGACTTCATGAACATGCTCGAGCGCGAGCGCCTGGAGTCCAAGAAGATCTCCAAGACCCAGGCGGTCACCTCGCAGATCAACCGCGACCTTGGTGCGAACAACGTGCACATCGGCCCGTCGGACTACGTCGCCTGGCTCGACGACCGCAAGTGGGCGTACGTGCGCCTCGAAGGCCGCGCCTTCGGCGACGTCCCGCTGAACCTGGAGTACAAGCTCGAGGTGTGGGACTCCCCGAACTCCGCGGGCGTCATCATCGACGCGGTGCGCGCCGCGAAGATCGCGAAGGACCGCGGTATCGGCGGCCCGATCCTGTCGGCGTCCTCGTACTTCATGAAGTCCCCGCCGGTGCAGTACTTCGACGACGAGGCCCGCAACGCCGTCGAGGCGTTCATCAAGGGCGAGGTCGAGCGCTGAATTCCGGCGTGACCGGCTGAGCGTTCCGACCGGAGGCCCGGTATCCCCCCAGGGGGTGCCGGGCCTCCGGTCTTTCCCGGGTACGTTTGCCTGCGTGTCACTGGTGCGCGATCTGCGCGAGCTGCTGCGGCTGCGGGACTTCCGGCGGCTGTTCGCGACCCGGCTGACGTCCCAGCTGTCCGACGGGGTGTTCCAGGTCGCGCTCGCCGGGCACGTGTTCTTCTCCCCGGAGAAGCACACCGGGGCCGGCGACATCGCGGCGGCGTTCGCCGTACTGCTGCTGCCCTACTCGCTCGTCGGTCCGTTCACCGGCGTCCTGCTCGACCGGTGGCGGCGCCGCCAGGTGCTGGTGTGGTGCAACCTGCTGCGCGCCGGGCTGGTCGTGGCGACCGGTGCGCTCGTACTCGCCCGGGTGCCCGACGCGGTGTTCTACGTCGCCGCGCTCGCGGTGCTGTCCGTCAACCGCTTCGTGCTGGCCGGGCTGTCCGCGTCGCTGCCGCGCGTGGTCCCCGAAGAGAAGCTCGTCGTCGCCAACGCCGTCTCCCCCACGGCGGGCACGGTCGTCGCGTCCGCCGGCGCGCTCGCCGCGGTCGTCGTGCATCTGTTCGTGCCCGCGGGCACCGTGGCGACCGCGCTGGTCGTCTTCATCGCCGCCGCGCTGTACGTGGGCTCGGCCGCGGTCGCCGCCACGATGGCCGTCGACCTGCTCGGCCCGGATCCCGGGGAAGTCGTGCCGCGGGTCCGCGACGCGGTGCTCGGCGTCGCACGCGGGCTGCGGGACGGCGCCCGGCACGTGCGGCAGCGCCGGGCGCCCGCCGACGCGCTGCTCCTCATCACCGCGATGCGGTTCTGCTTCGGCGTGCTCACCGTGATGACGCTGCTGCTGTGCCGGAACGTGTTCAACGACCCGGCGGACACCGACAAGGGCCTCGCCACGCTCGGCGTGACGGTCGCGGTGACCGCCGCCGGGTTCTTCGTCGCGGCCGTGGTGACGCCGATCGTCACGCCGCGGATCGGCGTGGCCGCGTGGATCGTGGTGTGCGCGGGGGGCGGCGCCGTGGGGCAGCTGCCCATCGCGGTGTTCCAGCTCGGGCCGCTGCTGGTCGCCGCCTTCCTGCTCGGGCTGGTGTCGCAGGGCGCCAAGATCGGCGTCGACACCATCGTGCAGACGACCGTGGACGACGCCTACCGCGGCCGGGTGTTCTCCGTCTACGACGTCCTGTTCAACGTGTCCTTCGTCGGCGCGGCCGCCGTCGCGGCGGTGACGCTGCCCGCCGACGGGCGGTCGGTCGGGGTGCTCCTCGGGGTGGCCGCGCTGTACGCCGCCGCGGCGCTGCTGTACGCGCTCGCGGTGCGCCGCAGGCCGCCCATCGAGGCGGTCTTCGCGGCCCAGGCGTCCGCTGGGCAGGACTGAGCGTCCCGGGAAACGGGACGGTAATACCGAAAAGTTGGTCGCTTTTGGGCGGCAATCGCGGCATTTGCCGACCGCAGGGCGAGACCGATGTGAAGCATCTCAAAGATCGACTTTGCGGTAGCTAGTGCGTGCCGGGTCGCGGCGTTCTAATCTGCCTCATCACCGATCGACCAACGATCCTTTTTCGTTGGGTATTCGTCGTATCCGCCGCATCCTGGCCACCCGGAGACCAATCATGACCAACTACCCGCGCGCGTCCGATCCCGACCGGGTCCCGTACGTACCGGCTTGGTCGGACGCCACCCCGCCGCAGGGCCAGCCGGCGCCGGGGTACGGCGGGGCGCCCGCCGAGCTGCCCGGGCCCGGCGGTGCGGCACACGCGGGCGGCCGACGCGGCCGGGCGGTCCGCAGGGAACGCAGCGTGTGGCTCAGCCCGCTGGTCATCGGCCTCGTCGTGGTGCTGGCCGCGGTCGTCGGCGGCGGCATCTACCTGTACGTCTCCGGCGGCAAGTCGCGCGGGCTCTCCCAGGGCGACTGCCTCGACCAGCTGTCCGGCACCAGCCCGCACGTGGTCGACTGCACGTCGTCCGGCACCAGGTACCAGATCGTGGCCATCATCAGGAACGCCATCGACGAGGGCCAGTGCCTTTCGGTAACCGGGGCCAACATCCCGTTCGTCATGGACGAGGGCGGCAAGCGCTCGGTGCTGTGCCTGACGAAGCTCGACTGATTTTCCGGCCGCCCCGATTGTCCTCCGCAGGCGCAAAACTGAGTCGGGTACGCGCAATATCGATCACCAAACCATCAAGTTATTGAGGCATTTGCTGATCGATGACCGATTTGACTGCGGGAAACGACTACACGATGTCATCAGGACCCCCTAGGGTGCTGGCCACTTGAGTGTCCCCCTCACGCAAATCCCCCCGACGGAGTCATCCCGTGTCGAACCCGTTCGCGAACGGTCCCCAGGGTCCCGCCGGCCAGCAGCCGCAGGGCCAGCCCTACGGCCAGCAGCCTTACGGCCAGCAGCCGCCCCAGCAGCCCTACGGCCAGGTCCCGCCGCAGGGGTACTACGGCGCCCCGCAGCCCCAGCAGCCCCAGCGCAAGCCGTGGCTGAAGTACCTGCGGATCGCTGTGCCGGTGATCGTGGTGGTGATCGCCGTCATCGGCTACTTCGCCAGCAAGAAGGACTCGGACGCCGAAGCAGCCAAGGTCGGCGACTGCATGAAGCACCTCAAGAAGGATGGCGGAGACGACGTCAAGAAGGCCGACTGCGGAACGCCGGACGGTCAGTACAAGGTCGTCGGCAAGTTCTCCGGCACCACGGACCGGGACAAGTGCGCCACAGTGGCCGAGTGGGACCAGACGGTCCAGATCTCGTTCTACATGAGCGGCAACGGCACCAAGCTCCTGTTGTGCCTGAACCCGGTTGCCGGCGTCGAGGACCCGCTGAGCTGACGGGCTTTTCGGCATACGGCCGAGGCCGCCGCGGAAAGCTCCCTCCGCGGCGGCCTCGGCCGTTTTCTTGTGCGCGGCGCGGCGGCTACTGCCGCTCCGCCCACCACTTCTTCAGTTCGGCGACGGCGGTCTCGTGGTCCATCGGGCCGTGTTCCAAGCGCATTTCCAGCATGTGCTTGTAGGCCTGCCCCACCTGCGGGCCCGGCGGGATGTCCAGGATCCCCATGATCTCGTTGCCGTCCAGGTCGGGCCGGATCGCGTCGAGCTGCTCCTGCTCCTGGAGGCGCGCGATGCGCTCCTCCAGCGAGTCGTACGCCCGCGCCAGCGCGGCCGCCTTGCGCCGGTTGCGCGTGGTGCAGTCCGACCGGGTCAGCTTGTGGAGCCGGTCGAGCAGCGGCCCCGCGTCCCGCACGTAGCGCCGCACCGCGGAGTCCGTCCACTCGCCGGTGCCGTAGCCGTGGAAACGCAGGTGGAGTTCGACCAGGCGCGCGACCTCGTCCGTGACGTCCTTCGGGTACTTCAGCGCCTTCATGCGCTTCTTCGTCATGTGCGCGCCGACCACCTCGTGGTGGTGGAACGAGACCCGCCCGTCGTCCTCGAAGCGCCGGGTGCGCGGCTTGCCGATGTCGTGCAGCAGCGCGGACAGCCGCAGCACCAGGTCGGGGCCGCCGGGCTTCTCCAGGTCCATGGCCTGTTCGAGCACGGTCAGGGTGTGCTCGTAGACGTCCTTGTGCCGGTGGTGCTCGTCCGACTCCAGCCGCAGCGTCGGGAGTTCCGGCAGCACGCGGGCGGCGATGCCGGTCTCGACGAGCAGCAGCAGGCCCTTGCGCGGGTTGTCGGACAGCACGAGCTTGGTGAACTCGTCGCGGACCCGTTCGGCGGAGACGATGTCGATCCGCTCGGCCATCGCGGTCATCGCGGCCACCACCTCGGGGGCCACCTCGAAGTCGAGCTGGGCGGCGAACCGGGCGGCGCGCATCATGCGCAGCGGGTCGTCGGCGAACGACGACTCGGGGGTGCCGGGGGTGCGCAGCACGCGGTCGGCGAGGTCGGCGAGGCCGCCGTAGGGGTCGACGAAAGTGGTGCCGGGGAGGTCCACGGCCATCGCGTTGACGGTGAAGTCGCGGCGGACCAGGTCGTCCTCGATGGAGTCGCCGTAGCTGACCTCGGGCTTGCGCGAGGTGCGGTCGTAGGCTTCGGACCGGTATGTGGTGATTTCGATCTGGAAGTCCTGCTTGCGGCAGCCGACCGTGCCGAAGGCGATGCCGACTTCCCACACCGCGTCGGCCCACGGCCGGACCAGGGCGAGGACCTGCTCGGGGCGGGCGTCGGTGGTGAAGTCGAGGTCGTTGCCGAGGCGCCCGAGCAGGGCGTCCCGGACCGAGCCGCCGACCAGGGCGAGGCGGTGCCCGGCCGCGGCGAATCTGCGTCCGAGGTCGTCGGCGACGGGTGCCACGCGCAGGAGTTCGGCGACGGCGCGGCGCTGGACGACGGACAGCTGGTTCGACGCGCTCGCGTGCTCGGCGGGCGCGGCCGCCTGGCCGACGGGCGCGTCGGGCACGGCGGCGTGCGGGGTGTTCTTCGCGTGGGGCACGACGTACAAGGGTACGGGGACCGTGCCCGGCGCTCGTCACCTTTATGGCGTCACCCGCTCCGTCGGCGCCCCGAGCCGCGCGTCGGCCCCGCCCGGAACGCCCCCAAGGCGACCCGAGGACGACCCGGCGACCGGCCGCGGAGCGCGGATCGGGCGGTCCGTGCGCGGCGATGGGGTGATCTTGTATCCCCCGCGCCCGACCCGGCGCACTAGGATTTCAGGATGCCCTCTGAGACCACCCCGCCGCGGCGGAGGCTCAAGGCGGTCGAGGAGCACTCGGCCGGTGGCCTCGTCGTGGACCGGGACACACTGCGGGCCGCGCTGATCGCACGCCGCGATCGGCGCGGCCGGTTGGTGTGGTCGCTTCCCAAAGGGCATATCGAAGACGGTGAGAGCGCGGTCGAAGCCGCCCTCCGCGAGGTCGAGGAGGAGACCGGCATCGTCGGCCGCGTCCTCGCCAAGCTCGGGGTGATCGACTACTGGTTCACCGCACCCGACCGCCGTGTGCACAAGACCGTCCACCATTACCTGATGGAGGCGGCAGGCGGGGATCTTTCCGACGACGACATCGAGGTCGAGGCGGTGGCGTGGGTTCCGTTGGGCGCGCTTTCAGCCCGGCTCGCGTATCCCGACGAGCGCAAGCTCGCGGTGCGGGCTCCGGAGCTGTTGGCGGACACGGCGTGATCCGTGCCCGGGCCGGCGCGGGACGCGCGGCCGCAATACTGCTCGCCGTCCTCGTGCTGGCCGGTCTGGTGACCGTGCTGCCGGGGGCTCCCCGCGCGGGTGCCGCCGAGTCGGGCGCCATCGACGTGGCGCCCACGAACCTGTCGTCGTCGGTGCTCACGTCCGCCAAGGGCGGGCCGCTGGTCGTCGGGTTCGATCTGGCCAACACGACCGGGCGCGATCTCGACCAGGTGACCGTGCGCGTGCGCATGAGCCAGCCGCTGACCCTTCGCGGGCAGCTCGCCAACGAGAAGGCGCAGGGGGCGCCGCTGGCCGACAAGGAAGCGTCGTTCAGCGTGTCCCGGTTGGCCGCGGGCCAGCGCGCGTCGGGCCAGGTGAAGATCAACCTGGACAAGGTGTCCCTGCCGTCGAGCAACGCTGTGTACGCGTTCACTCTGGAAGCATCCGCCGGCGGCGATTCCGCCGGTTCGGCGCGCGTGCTCGTGCCGTGGATGCCGAACGCCCAGAGCAAGAACAAGACCCAGCTCGGCGTCCTGTGGCCGCTGGTCGACCAGCCGCGCCGGGACGGCACCACCATCCCCGACGACCATCAGACGCCGGTCTTCGAGGACGACGGCCTCACCGCCGAACTGGCGGACAAGGGCCGCCTCGACCGCTTGGTCGCGGCCGGCGACAAGCTCGGCGACAAGCTCACCTGGGTCGTCGACCCGGACCTGCTCGACACCGCCGCCGCCATGCAGCGCGGCTACCGGGTCGCGCCGCCGCCCTCCGCGGAGAGCACGACCGACCGCGACGCCCGCAACGACCGCAAGAGCGGCGACAAGAACGGCCAGGCGACGCCCGGCACCGGCGACGGCGACACCGGGGCGGAGTCCCTGGCGAACCCGCGCACCGAGGACACCACGACGCCGGGCACCGGCGGGCCGACCGCGGGGACCTGGCTCGACCGCCTCCGGGCCGCGACCGCCCAGGGCACCGTCGTCGCGCTGCCCTACTCCGACACCGACGTCGCGACGGTCGCCCACGCCCCCGCCACCGCGGGCACCGACCTGTCCGCCGAACTCTCCGGGGCCATCGCGCAGGGCGGCGCCGCCGCGCAGCGCGTGCTCAACCGGCCGGTGCGCACCAACCTGATGTGGCCGATCGAAGGCGGCGTCGACCCGTCGATCGTCGCGCTCGCGAAGGCGTCCGGCGCGTCGATGCTGGTGGCCTCCGGCAGCGGCATGCCGACGAAGAAGTCGCTCAACTACACGCCTTCCGCGCGCGCCGAGGTCGGCCCGCAGCTCGACGCGATCGTCACCGACCCGCGCATCGACGCGCTGCTCGCCCAGGACGCGTCGGCGCCCGGTCGCAAGCTCGAGATCCAGCAGCAGCTGATCGCCGAGCTGTTCGCCATCACGATGGAGGACCCGACCCGGCAGCGGACGCTGCTCATCGCGCCGCCGCGGAACATGTCGGCGGACCTCGGCGAGGTCCTCGCGCAGGCCGTCACCACGGCCACCACGGCCGCGGCGTGGGCCGACATCGCCTCCCTCGACAGCGTCGCGCAGTCCGCGCTCGGCGAGGAGCGCACGGTCAAGCCGTACCCGCAGGAGCTGAGCCGGACCGAGCCGAGCCCGCGGTATCTCAAGACCATCCCGGAACTCCAGCAGTCGCTGGCCACGTTCGCGGCGATCCTCACCAAGCCCGAGCGGGTCACCGGCCCGTACACGCCGGCGGTGTTCGGCACGCTGTCCACCGCGTGGCGGGCGCCCGGCCTGGACGCCGAAGCGTTCCGCCTCGACGTCGCGCGCAGCCTCCGGGTCCTCGAACAGCTCGTCTATATCGCGCCGAAGTCAGGCGTCACCTTGTCCGGCGACAAGGGCAAAATCCCGGTCACCGTGGTGAACCGGCTCACCCAGCCGATCTCCATCCGCGTCGAGGTGACCTCGCGCCAGCCCAACCGGCTGAGCCTGACCCAGGCCGAAGCGGTGACGATCGAACCGGGCCGCACGCGCGCGATCGAGGTCGAGGCGGAGTCCGCGGCCAACGGCAAGGTGCTCGTCGACGCCCGGCTGCTGACCCCGGACGGCAGCGGTGCCTTCGGGCCGGGACAGACGTTCTACGTCAACACCACCAGCATTGACGGCATCACGTTGGGCATCATTGGAGTCATCGCCGCGCTGCTGCTCCTGTTCTCGCTCCGGGCGTACCTCCGCAGGCGGAGGTCCGGGTCGGGACGGGACGAGGGCGAGGAGCATCATAAGGACGACGGCGACGACGGTCCGGAGGGCGGACCGGGCACGGCCGGGCATCCGCAGGACGACGGGGCGCATCACCGGGGGGACACGACGGGGCACACGAGCTGGGATCGGCCGGGAGACCATCACGCACCGGCTTGACCGAATATGCGCCATATTTTCGCGTTCTGGCACAATATCCGCGAACATACCCGCGAACATGTGGCGTCGGGACCACCGCTTGCCGGGTCCCGAATGAGAAAGTGGGCACCTGGAGCCGACTGACGACCTACTGACGTGGAAGACGAGGACCTGGCCCGTATGAACGACCGGAGCGACGAACGGCAGCCGTACGGCGGCGCCACGGACGACCCCGGCGACGGGCGCGACCCCTATCTGACACCGCATCAGGACCCGTACGCGGCCCAGTACGGCCAACCGGTCCAGCCCGGGCAGCACTATTCCGACCCGGCCCACGAGTACGCCCCCTACGCCCAGCCCCCCGCCGCGCAGACCGGCGGCGACCCGTGGTTCCGCGACGACGACGGCAGCGGCGGCGCGGGCCTGGACGGCGCGTTCTCCCCCACTCCGCAGGCCCCGCCCGTCGACCCGGGCTACGGGCAGCAGCAGTACGGCCAGTACCAGCAGGCCCAGGCGTACGGCGACCCGCAGCAGGGCGGCCAGTACCCGCAGGGCGGGCAGTACACCGACCCGTACGCGCAGCCCGACGACGGGCAGCACTACGGCTCCCAGGTCCCCTACGGCCAGAGCGGCGCCCAGGTGCCGCCCCCGTACGCGCCCGAGCAGCAGCAGTACGCCCCCGAACAGCAGCAGTACGGGAATCAGCAGGCCCAGCACGGTCACCAGCAGAACCCGGGCTACGGCGGCCACTCCGGCTACGACCAGCCCGGCGCCGTCCAGGCCTACCGCGAGCCCGAGCCCCAGCAGCCCCAGCCGGGCGGCCGCGGCTCCGGTTCGGGTTCCGGCGGCTACGGCGGCGGCTGGGGCGACTACGACCGCCCCGGCGGCTGGCTCATGGACCAGACGCTCACCGGCATCCACCTCGGACTCACCGGTGAAATCGGCATGCCCACGTACACCGAGGCGTACCAGCGGTACGAAAGCCGCCAGCGCGCCGAAGCCGAAGCGGCCGCCGCGGCCGCCGTCTCGGTCGCCGAACCCGACCTGGCGCCGCTCCCCGGCCCCTCGCAGTCGCCCGTCTACCGGCTCCCCGGCAGCGGCGCCGAAGAGCGCATGGCCGGCATCCCGGTCGGCGGCAAGAAGGGCGGCAAGCTCTCCGGGATGATGCGGTCCAGCGCCCTCATGGCGTCGGGCACGATCGTCTCCCGCATCACCGGCTTCGTCCGCAGCCTCGTCATCGCGGCGGCCCTGGGCACGGCCGTGTTCGCCAACACGTACAACGTGGCGAACACGATCCCCACGATGCTCTACATCCTCGTCGGCGGCGGCGCGCTCAACGCCGTCTTCGTCCCGCAGCTCGTCCGCTCCATGCGCAACGACGACGACGGCGGCGAGGCCTACGCCAACCGGCTCCTCACCCTGGTGATGACCGGCCTGCTGGCCCTCACCGGCATCGCGGTGATCGCCGCCCCGTGGCTGATCCGCATCATGGCCAACTCGCTGGCCAAGCAGGACGCCGAGTTCGAACTGGCCACCACGTTCGCGCGCTACTGCCTGCCCATCATCTTCTTCATGGGCCTGCACGTGATGTTCGGGCAGATCCTCAACGCCCGCGAACGCTACGGCCCGATGATGTGGACCCCGGTCCTCAACAACATCGTCATCATCATCACCTTCAGCCTCTACATCTGGGTCGCGGGCACGCAGAACAGCTCCGGGATGACCGCCTCGCGCATCACCCCGGACGAGGCCCGGCTGCTCGGCATCGGCACCCTGCTCGGCATGGTCGTGCAGTCGCTGGCGATGGTCCCGTACCTGAGAGCCGCCCGCTTCCACTTCCGGCCGCGCTTCGACTGGCGCGGGCACGGCCTCGGCAAGGCCGCGGGCCTGGCCAAGTGGACCTTCCTGTTCGTCCTCGCCAACCAGGCCGGGTACCTCGTGGTCACCCAGCTCGGCAACGCGATCGACAGCAACGCGCAGACCGAAGGCATCACGTACGGCGTCGGCTTCTCCGCTTACAGCAACGCCCTGCTGGTGTGGCAGTTCCCGCAGGCGGTGATCACCGTCTCGGTCATGGCGGCGATGCTCCCGCGCATGTCGCGCGCCGCCGCGGACAACGACGCCGCATCGGTGCGCGACGACATCTCGGCGGGTCTGCGGCTCTCCGGCGTCGCGATCATCCCGTGCGCGGTGCTGTTCGTGGCGCTCGGCCGCGACATCGGCGGCCTGCTCTTCGCCCCGACCGGCGAGGACAGCGCGCACTGGATCGGCTACATGCTCGCCGCGCTGGGCCTCGGCCTCATCCCCTATGCGGCCCAGTACGTCCTGCTGCGCGGCTTCTACGTCTACGAGGACACGCGCACGCCGTTCCTCAACACCGTGTGGGTCGCCGCCTCCAACGCCGCCCTCGTCGGCCTCGCCTACATCGCGCTGCCGACCAAGTGGGCGGGCGTCGGCATGGCCGGCGCCTACGGCGCCGCCTACGTCATCGGCGTCTTCCTGGCCGCCGGCCGGCTCAAGAAGCGGCTCGGCGACCTCGACGGGCCCCGTGTCACCCGCACCTACACCCGGCTCTTCGTGGCCGCGGGCATCGGCGGCGCGGCGGCGTTCGCGGTCGCCCGCGTCGCGACGGGGGCGCTCGGCAGCGGCTTCGGCGGCTCGCTCGCCGCGGTACTCGGCGGCACCGTCGTGATGTTCGGTGTGTTCTTCGTCGCGGCCAGCAAGATGCGGATCGAGGAGATGTCCGCGATGACCGGAATGGTGAAGGGCCGCCTCGGCCGCTGACCCCCGCAGCGGGCCGCACAAGCCCCGAAGTGACCGGGAAGTGATCGTGATGATCACCAATCGTGGCCCACAATGCCTGTGTCAGATGAGACGATAGTTGTCACAAGTGGCATCGTTTTGACGCGGCGTCCCGTGCAAAATCAGCCACATCACGGTTCCAACGCGCGTTTTTCCGTGTCATGGATCACGATGGGGCGTACGGATGGTGCCCGCCGGCGCATCGGGGTAGGAGAGCCCGGGACGCCGGACGGTCCAACCACAACGGCGGGAGCAACCGGTTGCCCCCGTCGCGAGTCGTATCAAGTGGCGGGCGTGCTCCGGGGTCATCAGGCGCCGCTCGTACGATGGGGCGGGCTATGAGGAGGGTGAGGATACGGTGACGGACCGGACCGCAGGCTCCGTCAACCTGGTCGAGGACGGTCCGTCCGAGGCCGCCGACACCACCAAGACCTCCGATACCGGGGGCCCGTCCGCGGGCCGCAAGCCCACCGACCCGAAGGCTTCCCAAGTCGCGATCGAGACGATGCCCATGAGCACCCTCGACGAAGACGACATCGACGGCGAACTCGACGGTGGAACCGACGGCGTGGCCGACGGCACCGCGAAGTCCGGTGGCGCGCCCGATACTCGGCGTACCGGCACACCCAAGTCGAACAGCGCGTCGAACACTTCGAACGGTTCCGCGCCGACGAACGGCAGCGCCGCCTCGGCGCCCGGGAAGTCCCCCGCCGAACCCGCGGCCTCGCCCGCCGCCGAAGGCGGTTCGGCCGACGCCGCGGAGGAAACCGGAGGGCCGGCCTCCGGACCGGGGAAGTCCGACGAGCCGAAGGGCCGTTCACTCGGCGACATCACCCGCGGCACCCGGCTCGCGGACCGCTACCGCCTTGAGGACAAGCTCAGTTCGCACGGCAAGAGCGCCACGTGGCGCGCCGTCGACGAGAAGCTGCGCCGCGCGGTCGGCGTCCACATCGTCGTCGCGGGCAGCGAGTACGCGCGCAGCGTGATGGCCGCCGCGCGCGCCGCCGCGCTGGTGGGCGACCCGCGGTTCGTGCAGGTGCTGGACGCCGCCGAGGAAGACGGCCTGGTCTACGTCGTCAAGGAATGGCTGCCGGACGCCGACAACCTCGCGACACTGCTGGCCACCAACCCGCTGCCGCCGCACGAGGCGTACGAGATGACCCGGTCGGTCGCCGACGCCATGGCGGTCGCGCACCGGGCCGGGCTGTCGCACTTGCGCCTCGACCCGGACAACGTGCTGCGGATGCACACCGGGCAGTACAAGATCGTCGGCCTGTCGGTGGAAGCGGCGCTGTACGGCCACGACACCACCGACGCGGCACGTGACGACACGCGGGCGATCGGCTCGCTGCTGTACGCGTGCCTGGCCCGGCGGTGGCCGGACAGCGAGGCGTACGGCCTCGCGCAGGCGCCCCGCGCAGGCGGCAAGCTGTGCAGCCCCGGCCAGGTCAAGGCCAACGTGCACAAGCCGCTCGAAACGATCGCGATGCGGGCACTCGGCCACGAGGTCAAGCACCAGGCCCCGTTCGAGGCACCCGAGGACGTCGTCGCGGCGCTCGCCGCGATACCCCCGATCCTGCCGCCCGAGCCGGAACCGCCGGTCAGCGCGGCGGGAGCGGACTTCGACGACGAGTACACCCCGACCGCGGTGCTGTCCCCGCACGGCGGCTTCACCAGCGGCCCGCCGCCGGCCGTCCGGCGCCCGGTGCCGGCCGGTCCGCCGCCCGCGCTCGGCGGCGGATTCGGCGGCGCGGTGAAGGTGATCGTGTCGCTGGTCGTGCTGGTCGCGGTGGTGTTGGCGACGTGGCAGATCGCGGTGCACTTCAATGCGCAGAAGGACGACGATCCGAAGGCGTCGCCGTCGGGGTCCCCGTCGGCACCGCAGGCGCCCGCAGCACCGCAGAAGCCGACGACGTTGAACATCGTCGGCGCCAAGGAGCTGAACGTCGACAAGAACGGCAGCCCGGCCAGCGCCCAGAACACCGACGACATCGCCAAGTCCTTCGACGGCGACCCGACGACGTTCTGGCGTACCAGCACGTTCTACGACGGTCCGCCGATGAAGCTCCGCGACGGGCTGGGCATCGTCTACGACCTGGGCTCGGAGCAGGAATTGCGGACCGCGCACGTCAAGCTGATGGCGGGCGGGAACTACACCGAGGTCGAGTTGCGCGCGGCGCCGGCCGGCGCCGGGGGCTCCCCGTCCTCGCTGTCCGCATTCACCACCCTGCAGAAGCAGAAGACCTCGGACACAGACCTGGACTTCACGCTCGACCAGCCGGTCAAGGCGCGGTACGTCCTGGTCTGGATCACCGCGATGCCGCACCGCACGACCAACAGGGCAATCGGCGTCTACGAACCGGGTTACCAGGACAGCATCGCGGAAGTCTCGTTCACCAGCTGACCGGCTCACCCGTCGGGCGCCATGGCATGCCAGGATGACTCCCGGGAATTCCACGTCACCGGGGGGTGAGCTTGGGCATCGAGTCCGCGTACGCCGAAGTCGGCGACGCCGAGCTGCTCGGGCTGCACGCCTCGGGCGACGCACACGCGTTCGGTGAACTGATACGCCGTCACCGCGACCGGCTGTGGAGCGTCGCGCTCCGCACCCTGGGCGACCGCGAGGAAGCCGCCGACGCCCTCCAGGACGCCCTGGTGTCCGCCTACCGGGCGGCAGGACGGTTCGAAGGCCGCTCGGCCGTCACGACGTGGCTGCACCGCATCGTGGTGAACGCCTGCCTCGACCTGGCCCGCCGCAAAGCGGTCCGGCCCGCGGTGCCGCTGCCCGACGACCTCGACCAGCGGCTGCCGTCCCCCGCCGGGGAAGACCCCGCGGTCCGCGGCGAGACCCGCGACACGCTCCTCTCCGCCTTGGCCACGCTGCCGGCCGAACAGCGCGCCGCGCTGGTCCTGGTGGACATGGAGGGTTACCCGGTCGACGAGGCCGCCCGCGTCCTCGACGTTCCGGTCGGCACCATCAAGAGCCGCTGCGCCCGCGGCCGCGCCCGGCTGCTGCCGCTGGTGCGCCATCTGCGCGACGGGAACCGGGTTCCCGGCCCGGCCGTCAGACCGACAGGCGACAGGGTCGCGCACCACGACGGGCACAAGGACGGAGGTGTGACGCGATGACCGCGGAGAACCGCGTGGTCGGCCCGGACGGGCACGTCGACGTCGACTTCCTCGCCGATTTCGCCGAGGGTCTGCTGTCCGGTGCGGACGCCGCCACGGCCGAGGCGCACATCGCCACCTGCGCGGACTGCCGCGCCACCTTCGACGCGCTCGCGGAAGTCCGCACGCTGCTGGCCGGCCATCCGGCCGAGCCGATGCCCGCCGACGTCTACGCGTCGATCCAGGACGCACTCGCGGACGCCGCCGCGGCGGACGCGCTGCTCGCCGAAACCGGCTTCCGACCCGCCGCGGCCGCACCGGCCTTCCCGGCCGACCACGCGGATGCCGACCCGGACTGGGCGGACTTCGCCGCCGCGCGCCGGGCACGGGCCGTCCCGACGGCACCGATCGTGCCCACCCCGGCACCCGCAGCTCCTTCGGCTCCGCCGGTGCCGCAGCCTCCGGCCGACGACGACAACGGCGCCACGCGGTTCCTCGGCGCGGCCCCCGCGCCGCATGCCGCGCCACCGGCGCCCCGCAACGCCGCCGACCCCACGCAGGTGCTCGGTGCGGCGCCGGGCGGGCCCGGCTCGGGCCGCCCGGGCAGCTCCGGCAGTGCGGGAGCCGAGGACGCCACGCGGGTCATCGGAGCCGGCGACGTGCACCCGTTCGGAGTCGCCGCGGTCCCGCCGATGCAGCCGCCCCGGCCGCCGATGCCGGCCCCGGGCAGTGTCCCCGGCGGCGGGCAAGTGGTCGCCCTGGACAGCGCACGCCGCCGCAAGCGCCGCTACGTGCTGCTCGCCGCGGCCGCCGCCGGCGTCGTGCTGGTCGGTGTGGGCGCGGTCACCCTGCTCGGTTCGTCGTCCGACGACGGCAAGACCAACGCCGGCAACCAAGCGCCCATCGCCGCGCCGTCGCAATCGCGGGAGGCCGCCGCACCCGCACCCACCCGCGCCGGCGGCGGCCAACCCGGAGCAGGTACCGCGGCCGCACCGAACGCCCCGGCGAGCAGTCCCACCACACTGCCCGCCTACACACGCGCCGACCTGTCGACCCGGGTTTCCGCGATGCTCGACCGGCAGACGGCGGCGACCGGCGTGAAGCCGGGTGCCACCGCGTCGTCCGACCCCGGCCGCACCCAGCCCGGCCGCGAGACCCCGGTCACCCTGCCGGCCTGCGTGAGCGCACAGTCCAGGCACGACAAGCCCCCGACCGCCGCGGAACTCGCCCGCTACGAAGGACGCACCGCATACGTGCTGGCCTACGCCGAACCGGGCAGGCGCAACGCCGAGGTGGTCGTCATCGACGCGGCCTGCGCCTTCGCGCGGCCCGGCAGCAGCGACCAGACGTCCGGCGTGCTGCTGGAGACCGTCGTCCAGGTGCGCTGAGCCGGCGGCGGGACCGCCGGTGGTCGGAGCGGGAATGGCGCGCACCTAGGATCGGTTGAGCGGAACGTGCCGCCTGCCCGCCCGCCGGGGGGCGGCTGCGCAACCGCCGGCAACAGCCGTCCGAAACGGTCGGGCGGCTCGACGAGAAGCAGGGATGGGTCCCAGCGTGAGCGACGTCCGCAACGTGATCATCATCGGTTCCGGCCCGGCCGGATACACCGCCGCCGTCTATGCCGCTCGCGCCGACCTGAACCCGCTGGTCTTCGAAGGCGCGGTGACCGCCGGCGGTGCGCTCATGAACACCACCGAGGTCGAGAACTTCCCCGGCTGGCCCGAGGGCATCATGGGCCCGGACCTGATGGACAACCTGCGCAAGCAGGCCGAGCGCTTCGGTGCCGAACTGGTCGCCGACGACATCGTCGAGGCCGAACTGGAAGGCGACATCAAGGTCGTCAAGGACGGCTCGGGCAACGTACACCGCGCCAAGGCGGTCATCCTCGCGACCGGATCCGCGTACCGCGAGCTGGGCCTGCCGAACGAGAAGGAACTTTCCGGACACGGCGTCTCGTGGTGCGCCACCTGCGACGGCTTCTTCTTCCGCGGCCAGCACATCGCCGTGGTCGGCGGCGGCGACTCGGCCATCGAAGAGGCCACGTTCCTGTCCCGGTTCGCCGAGTCGGTCACGGTCATCCACCGCCGCGAGGAACTCCGCGCGTCGAAGATCATGCAAGACCGCGCGTTCGCCAACGAGAAGATCTCGTTCGCGTGGAACAGCGAGGTCGCGGAGGTCGTCGGCGACGGCAAGCTCACCGGTGTCAAGCTGCGGGACACGGTCACGGGCGAGCTGCGCGACCTGCCGGTCACCGGCCTGTTCATCGCGATCGGCCACGAACCGCGGACCGAACTCCTCAAGGGCCAGATCGATCTGGACGAAGAGGGATACGTGAAGGTCGCGCACCCCACCCAGCACACCAACCTGGCCGGCGTGTTCGCCTGCGGCGACGTCGTCGACCACATCTACCGCCAGGCGATCACCGCGGCCGGCACCGGCTGCGCCGCGGCACTCGACGCGGAGAAGTACCTGGCCGACCTCAAGCACCGCGAGGAAGCCGCGGTCTGATCCGCCGCCGCTCCGCACGCTCCCCGGCACCCCGCCCCGCGCGGGGTGCCGCCCCGGGGCCCCGGCCCCGCCCGCCCACCCCGTGCCCGTCCGAACCCATCCCGGCACCAGCCCGACCCGAGGAGGCCGCCATGGCCGAGAACACCGTGAAGGTCACCGACAAGACCTTCGACGCCGACGTACTCATGAGCGAGAAGGCCGTGCTCGTCGACTTCTGGGCCGAGTGGTGCGGCCCGTGCCGCCAGATCGCCCCGGCGCTCGAGCAGATCGCCGCGGAGCACGGCGACAAGCTCACCGTGGCGAAGCTCAACATCGACGAGAACCCCGAGATCACCACGCGCTACGGCGTGATGTCGATCCCGACCCTGCACGTCTACAAGGGCGGCGAGATCGTCAAGACGATCGTCGGCGCCAAGCCGAAGTCGCTCCTCCTGAAGGACCTCGCCGACTTCATCTGAGCCCACCCCGCGCGGGCTCCGCAGGAAAGGCGTCTCCCGGAACCGGGAGGCGCCTTTTCCGCGTGTTGTGGCCGGGGACCCGGCCTGCCGCCGGAGACCCGCGCGACCCGCCGCCCCGGGTCCGCGCGGACGTCACGCGGAACGGCTTCCCACACCCCGTCGAAGGCGGTTGGATGACGCTTCGCCGCGCGTACGATCGGGTGTTGCGACAACCTCGGGAGGATTCCGTTTCATGACCCTGCAGCGGCAGTACCGGCGCGGAGACACCGGCCCCGCGGTCGCCGAGATCAGGTCGAAACTCGTGCTGCTCGGTCTGCTCGACGCGGACGCCCGAGCGATACCGGCCGAGAACCGCGACCGCGGCGACGCCTTCCCCGACGACACCGTCGAGGCGGTGTTCGACGACGCGGTGGACCGCGCGGTGCGGCACTTCCAGCAGCAGCGCGCGCTGACCATCGACGGCGTCGTCGGCACCGAGACCTACCGGCAGCTCGACGAAGCCCGCTGGCGGCTCGGCGACCGCGTGCTCAGCTACTCGGTCAGCCACATGCTCGTCGGCGACGACGTCGCGACCCTGCAGCAGCGGCTGCTCGACATGGGCTTCGACTGCGGCCGGGTGGACGGCATCCTCGGCGCCGCCACCGAACGCGCGCTGCGCGACTTCCAGCGCAACTACGGCCTCCGCGCAGACGGCACGTGTGGACCTGCGACGTTCCGCGCCCTCGACCGCCTCGCCCGCACCGTCGTCGGCGGCCACCCGCACGCCATGCGCGAATCCGAACTCATCCACCGCTCCGGCCCCGCACTGGCCGGCAAGGTCGTGGTGATCGACCCCGGCCACGGCGGCGGCGACCCGGGCGTCGTCGCCCAAGGACTCGGCGAAGCCGACGTCGTCTGGGACTTGGCCCGGCGCCTCGAAGGCCGGCTGTCCGCGCTCGGCGTCCAGGCCTACCTGACCCGCGGTCTCGACGGCGACGGACCCGTGCCCGAAGAGCAGCGCGCCGCGTTCGCCAACGCCACCAACGCCGACCTGGTCATCTCGCTCCACTCGGACCGCAACGACAGCCCGCACGCCCGCGGCGTCGCGACGTTCTACTACGGCAGCGGCGACCACCACGGCCTGCGCTCCCCCACCGGCGAGAAGTTCGCGGGCCTCGTCCAGCGCGAACTCTGCGCGCGCACCGGCATGGTCGACTGCCGCACACACGGCAAGGCCTGGCCGCTCCTGCGCATGACCCGGATGCCCGCGGTGCGGGTCGAGCTGGGCTACCTGACCAACCCGGACGACGCGGCGCTGCTCACCCAGGCGCTCTTCCGCGACCAGGCCGCCGAGTCGATCGTCGTGGCGCTCCAGCGGCTCTACCTGCCGCCGGACCAAGACGAGCCGACGGGCATGCTGCGGCTCCCGGCGTTCACCTGACGGTTCGTCCGGCGCCCGCCCCGCGGGCTCCGACACCTGTCCGCACACGAGGGCGGCGGCAGCCTTGCGGCGCCGCCGCCCTCGTATGTTTCACGTGAAACCGCGCCTCGGAAACGTGCACGGCGGTGCGCCCGAAAGCGCGTGCGCACCGGCGTGCACGTCGTGAGAGGGCGTCAGGAGCCGTACTCGGCAAGCGGTTCGCCGACCGCGACCGGCCGGGGCACCCCGGGCAGCCGCCGCTCCGCACCGGGCAGCTGACGCAGCGGCACCGCGGGCCCGTCGGGCAACCAGGGGTCCTCAGCCCGCGTCTCCGTCCGTGGTGCGGCCAACAGCCCGGCGACGAACCCGCCGGCGATGCCGATTCCGAGACCGGTGATAACCCATCGCACCGTGCGCATGGGGCCTCCAGAATGGGTGGTTACGCCATGCCGCATCGTAATCGTCCCGAGGGCGGCATACCGAATACGCCTGCACGGCGCACTCGGTTGCTTCCCTCAGCGCCCCCGCAGCACCGCCCAGGATGCCGCCCGCGGTACTCCTATGGCGGCAATCACAGGGCGCGGACGTGTCCGATTTCGGATACTCGATGCACGGCCACGGCCGCAGCACCCCAGCGTCGGCCGGACACCCGTACGCCGGACACCCGCCAAACGAAGAACCGATAACCACAGACCGACACCACGCCGACCGTCCGGACCCCCGGCGGCACCGGCATCGCCTCGAGGAGGCTGGTACGTGAACGTCCCGCAGAGCACCCCCGGATCCCGACTCGACAACTACGTCGACCGCTACGCCGCCCGCACCGCAGGCATGACGGCATCCGAGGTCCGCGCTCTGTTCGCCGTGGCATCACGGCCCGAGGTCGTCTCACTCGCCGGCGGCATGCCGAACCTCCACGCGCTCCCGATGGACGCCGTCGGCGACGCCGTCGCCCGGCTGATCCAGGAACGCGGCACCGTCGCCCTCCAGTACGGCTCCGGCCAAGGCGACGAGACCCTGCGCGGGCAGATCTGCGACGTGATGCGCCTGGAAGGCATCGAGGCGCACCCGGACGACGTGACCGTGACGGTGGGCTCGCAGCAGGCCCTCGACCTGGTGACCCGGATCTTCGTCGACCCGGGCGACGTGATCCTCGCCGAGGCGCCCAGCTACGTCGGCGCGCTGTCGACGTTCGCGTCGTACCAGGCGAACGTCGTGCACGTGGAGATGGACGACGACGGGCTCGTCCCCGAGCACCTGGAGAACGCCATCGCGGCGGTGAAAGCCTCCGGGAAGCGCGCCAAGTTCCTCTACACGATCCCCAACTTCCACAACCCGATGGGCGTCTGCCTCTCGGCGGAACGCCGGGTGCGGATCCTGGAGATCTGCCGCCGGGCGGACCTGCTGATCGTCGAGGACAACCCGTACGGGCTGCTGGGCTTCGACGGCGACCCGATGCGCGCCCTGCGCGCCGACGACAGCGACGGCGTGGTCTACCTCGGATCGTTCTCCAAGACCTTCGCCCCCGGGCTGCGGGTCGGCTGGGCGGTGGCCCCGCACGCGGTCCGCGAGAAGCTCGTGCTGGCCGCCGAGGCCTCCGTGCTGAGCCCGCCGGTGTTCTCCCAGATGACCGTCTCCACGTACCTGGAGACGCAGCCGTGGCGGGCGCAGATCAAGAACTACCGCGAGATGTACCGCGAGCGCCGCGACGCCATGCTCGACGCACTCAAGACCTATATGCCGCCCGGCACCACGTGGACGAACCCGAGCGGCGGCTTCTTCGTCTGGGTCACCCTCCCCGAGGGCCTCGACGCCAAGGCGATGCTGCCGCGCGCGGTCACCGCCCGCGTCGCTTACGTACCCGGCACCGCGTTCTACGCCGACGGCTTCGGGGCGTCGTCGATGCGGCTCTCGTTCTGCTTCCCGACGCCGGAGCGCATCCGCGAAGGCGTCCGGCGGCTGGCCGGCGTCATCGCGCAGGAGCTGGAGCTGCGCGCGATGTTCGGCGGCACTCCCGGTGGTGCCACGCCCGGAGCTGTGCTGCCGCCTGGCTCCCCGACCACGCAGGCGCCTGGGCCCGATCTGGCTTAACCGGGGTCGGTCGGAGGAGGTCCGGTTGCTCGGGCCTCTTCCGGCGGTCGGGTTCGGGTCGGCCGGTCCGACTCGGTGGCTCGGCTGAGGTTTCCCGTGAAACATCGTCGGCCGGTCCCGCTCCGGGCGGGCGGTGATGTTTCACGGGAAACCCCCGGCGGTCTCGGCCGCCGGTTTTCCCGACCCCGATCCACTCCGACGGTCCCCGCGACTGTCTTCCCACCGCGTTCCGGAGGTATACGACTGACATGCCTCCGACGCCCCCTTCGAAAGGACCACGGATGAGCGACCTCGGCCGCGTCGTCGTACTCGCCGGCGGACTCTCCCACGAACGCGACGTCTCGCTGCGTTCGGGCCGCCGTATCGCGGACGCCCTGCGGGCGATCGACGTGGACGTCGAGGTGCTGGACGTCGACGGGCGGCTGCTCGCGACGCTGGCCGCCGACCGCCCCGACGTCGTCTTCCCCGCGCTGCACGGCGCCTACGGCGAGGACGGCGCGGTCCGCGACGTCCTCGAACTGCTGGGCATCCCGTACGTCGGCTCCACCCCCGACGCGTGCCGTCTCACGTTCGACAAGCCGATGGCGAAGGCCGCCCTGCGCGCCGCCGGGGTCCGCACCCCGGACTCGGTGGCGCTCCCGCACGACACGTTCCGCGACCTCGGCGCGGCGGCGGTGCTCGACGCCATCGTCGCCCGGCTCGGCCTCCCGCTGTTCGTCAAGCCGGCCCGCGGCGGCTCGGCACTCGGCGCCTCGGTGGCCCACACGGTCGCCGAACTCTCCGCCGCGATGGTCGGCGCGTTCGCCTACGGCGACGTCGCGCTCGTGGAGACGTACCTGACCGGCACCGAGGTCGCGGTGTCCGTCGTCGACACCGGCGAGGGGCCGGAGGCGCTGCCGGTGGTGGAGATCGTGCCGGACGCCGGCGTGTACGACTACACGGCCCGCTACACGGCCGGAATGACGGAGTTCTTCGTCCCGTCCCGGCTCACGCCGGAAGCCGCTCAGGCGGCCGTACAGGCGGCTCTGACCGCCCACCGCGTGCTGCGGCTGCGCGACGTGTCGCGCACCGACCTCATCGTGGACGCGGACGGCACCCCGTGGTTCCTGGAAGCGAACGTCGCCCCGGGGATGACGGAGACCAGCCTGCTCCCGCAGGCGATCACCGCCGCGGGGCTGGACGCGGGAATCCTGTACCGCGAACTGCTGCAGCGAGGGGCGATGCGGAGGGCTTAGGGGGCTTCGGCCGAGCGGGCGGACGGCGGCTTGTTGACCAGCATGCTGACCGGCCGCGGCTGACCCAGCGGGGGTGGGCGCGCGGGCGGGGCCAGGGCTGACAGGTCAGGCCGAGCGCCGCGGCGCGGCCGCCTGAAGGGGTCGGTCGGAGGGGTCGGCTGAAGGGGGCGGCTGAAGGGTCGACCGGCTTGGCCGTCCGACCGCCCGGCGCGAGGACTGAATGGCCTACGCGCCAGCCGGGTGGCGAGAGGCCGAGGCCGACCGGGTCACCAGGCTCACCGGATGGTCGACTGACCGAACGACGTGCCGGCACTCCAAGCGCGCGGCCCCCGCCCCGATCGCCTGGGCGGGGGCCGCATCGCGTCAGCGGAAGGTGCGGGCGGCTTCCGACGCTGCGGCCACCACCCGCCGTTTCACGTGGAACCGCGGACGGCAACGGTGCGGGCCACAGGCTGGCTGTGTCTGGCTGACTGATTGACGCATCACGCGCGCAGCCTCCACCCGGAGATCCCGAGCAGCCGGGCGGCATCCCGCTGGTACCGACGCGTCCGCCGCCCGGCCGCCGTTTCACGCGGAACGACCAGCGGTCAGCTGTGCGGCTGACGGGCTCGATCGCTTACTGCCGACCCGGATCACCGGCCGACTGGCGACTGACTTACGCACCGCGTTCGCGGCCCCACCGGATCACCCGAGCGCGACCGAGCTGCATCCGACTGGTGGCGTCGCCGTGGGCGACGGGTGGCCGCCCGACCGCCGTTTCACGTGGAACGGTCGGCGGCAGCCGAGAGGCTGCCTGGCTCGCGCACTTGCTGCCGGACTCCCGGACTCGGCTCCCTGGCGAGCTGTCCAACGCACCACGCTCGTAGCCCCCACCCGGATCAGCGAGCGGACCGACCCGCATCCTGCCGATGCCGTCGCAACGGTCAACGTGCGGCCGCCCGACCCCCGCTTCGCGTGGAATGGCCGGCGGCCGCGGTGCAGCCGACCGACGTGCTTGCTCACTGGCTGACTGACGCACCACGGACACTCCCGCAGGGATCACTCGGGCGGGGGAGTTGAATCGGCTGGGTGCCGCAGCGACTATCCCTGCCGTTTCACGTGGAACGGCAGACGCAGGCGTGGGTCGTTGGTTGTCTGACGCACCAAGCACGGGGCCCCACCGGGATCTCCCCGGCGGCCGGTCGCGCCGCATCGCGGGGGAGCTGCGGCGAACGCCAGCGCAGTTCCCCCGTGCAATGCGTCGGTCGGCAAGCGAAGCAGCCGACGGCTGGCGGCTGGCGGCTGGCGGCTGGCGGCTGGCGGCTGGCGGCTGGCGGCCACGGTGCCGCGTTTCACGTGGAACGCGTGCGGGTGTCGACCGGATTCACCGCCGCCGTCCCCACCGCCGCCGCCCGACCCACCACCCGTCCTCGAACCTCCGCAGCCATGCCACCGGCACGGTGTGGCTCACGTTTCACGTGGAACAACCCTCCGGCGACATGACGAAGGCCCGACAGATCGCTGTCGGGCCCGTCATGTCTCCGGCTCGGGTCTTCTCGGTCCTCCGGTCGCCGCGTGCGTCCGGTTCGGCCGACCGCGGCTCGGCCGTCCGGCTCAGCGAACCGGGTCAACCGCCTCCGCGGTGCTCTGAGCCGGAACGTCGGCAGCCGAGGCGAAGCGCGCCGCCAGCGCCTTCCCTTCGCCGGGCGCCATCACCGCGAGAATGCGCTGCAGGTCCTCGATCGACGCGAACTCGACGACGATCTTGCCCTTCTTCTGCCCGAGGTCGATGCTCACGCTGGTCTCGAAGCGGTCCTTGAGCCGGTTCGCCAGATCGTTCAGCTCGGGCGCCACGCGCTTGCCCGCACGCGGTCCGGGGCGCTTCGCCGTCGCGGGCCCGTTCTGCTCCTCGTCGAACTGCCGCATGCGGACGATCTCCTCGACCGACCGCACGGAGAGCCCCTCGGCGATCGAGCGCCGGGCCAGCTCGATCTGCGCCTCGGGGTCCTTGAGTCCCAGGAGCGCGCGGGCGTGCCCGGCGGTCAGCGTGCCCGCGGCGATCCGCGTCTGGACCTCCGGCGGGAGCCGCAGCAGTCGCAGCGTGTTGGTCACCTGCGGGCGCGACCGGCCGATGCGGTCGGCGAGTTCGTCCTGGGTGCAGGCGAAGTCCTTGAGGAGCTGGTCGTAAGCGGCCGCCTCCTCCAGCGGGTTGAGTTCCGCGCGGTGCAGGTTCTCCAGGAGCGCGTCCAGAAGGAGCTTCTCGTCCTCGGTCTCGCGGACGATCGCCGGGATGTTCTCCAAGCCTGCGATCTGGCTCGCCCGGAACCGGCGCTCGCCCATGATCAGCTCGTACCGGTCCGCCCCCAACGGCCGGACGACGACCGGCTGGAGCAGGCCGACTTCCTTGATGGAGACGACCAGTTCCTTCAGCGGTTCTTCGGCGAACTCGGAGCGCGGCTGCCGCGGGTTCGGCGTGATCGCGGTCAGCGGGATCTCCGCGAACCACGCGCCGGCCACCGTCATGGGCGCCTCGGGCTCCCCTGCCGCCCGCACGTCCACCGCCGCGGCCGGGTCCTGCTCCGGAGCGCCGAGACCGGTCGCGGCGGGCGCGGTGTGGTCGGGGAGAACCAGCGGCCACGAGGTCGGGGACGTCGGCGCCGCGGGCTCGGGCAGCGGCCTGGTCAGCGCCCCTGCCCCGGATCCGGCGCCCGCCGGAATGAGCGAGCCCAGACCTTTGCCCAATCCCCTGCGCGGTCGGTCGTTCACTATGCCCCCTTCGCTTCTGCGGCGATTCCCCGAAGCGCGATCTCGCGCGCCGCCTCAAGATACGACAAGGCACCGGTGGATCCCGGATCGTAGGTCATCACCGTCTGCCCGTAGCTGGGCGCCTCGGAGATCCGCACGGAGCGCGGGATCGACGTGTTCAACACTTCGGCGGGGAAGTGGTCACGCACCTCTTGGGCGACCTGCGAGGCCAGGCGGGTGCGCGCGTCGTACATGGTCAGCAGGATCGTCGAGACGTGCAGATGCGGGTTGAGATGCCCCCGTACCAGCTCGACGTTGCGGAGCAACTGGCCGAGCCCTTCCAGCGCGTAGTACTCGCACTGGATCGGGATGACCACCTCGCGGCCCGCCACCAACGCGTTCACGGTGAGCAGACCGAGCGAGGGCGGGCAGTCGATGAGGATGTAGTCCAGCGGCTGTTCGTAGGCATTGATGGCGCGCTGGAGACGGCTCTCCCGGGCCACCAGCGACACCAGCTCGATTTCGGCACCGGCGAGATCGATGGTCGCGGGCGCGCAGAACAGACCCTCGACGTCCACCACGGGCTGGACGACCTCGGCGAGGTCCTTGCCCTCCACGAGGACGTCGTAGATCGACGGCACGCTCGCGTGATGGTCTATCCCCAGGGCGGTGGACGCGTTCCCCTGCGGGTCGAGGTCGACAACCAGGACGCGGGCGCCGTGCATCGCGAGGGCCGCGGCCAGGTTCACCGTGGACGTGGTCTTACCGACCCCGCCCTTCTGGTTCGCCACGACCATGACCCGCGTTTCGGCGGGACGCGGCAGCCCTTCGGCGGCTCGGCCCATGGTCTCGACGGCTTGGCGGGCGGCGCGGGCGATCGGCGTATCGTCGACCAGGGCATCGGCCGGATCGGGTCCCGTTTCACGTGAAACGTCGTGGAACCCGGGCTCATCGCCCGCCGGTCCGGATGGATAGGGGTCGCGCGGCCCGGGGACTGGATCGGCGGATGTCCGGGCGGTGACGTCGGACGACAACGGTCCACTCTCCTCTGCTGCCAGAACCCCGGCGGAGCGGCGCGCACCGCCGGCACTCTCAGAGCCTGCCATGTTCGAGGCCGACTGCGTGGGCGAGGGACCAAGGTGCCGGCGCGCGGGGCGACCGGGGACTTCGATCTCAGCGTTTCCCCAGGTGCGCTTCCATGGAAGTCGTCGTTTCACGTGAAACACGATGCCCGGCGCCAGACCCTCGGACCTTTACGACACACCGGGCAAGTCCCATATCAGTTACACAGACGGGACAAAGAGGACTCGCTGCGGTGTGCTCGGCTGTGCCGTTCCCGAGTCAGCGGCGGCCCGAACGGCCGTTGCGGCCGGTGCTCTTCGTCGTTGCCCGCCCGCCGCGCGCACTCTTGCGGGCGCCCTTCGACGCGGGGCGCACGACATCACCCATCCGGACGCGAACAACCGTGGTGAGCGGTTCGACGATCCCCTCGCCGACCTGGACGACGTCCCAGGCGACCGCGCCGAGCTTACGCAAATCCGCTTCGGACTCCTGGAGTTCGGCCGCCGCGGAGTCGCCCTTGAGGGCCAGCATCTCGCCGCCCGAGCGCAGCAGCGGCAGTCCCCACCCGGCGAGCTTGGAGAGCGGCGCAACGGCGCGGGCGGTCACCACATCGGACTCGATGCTGCCGCGCACCTCCTCGGCACGCCCGCGCAGCACGGTGACGTTCCCCAGGCCGAGTTCGCGGACAGCTTCGTCGAGGAATGTCGTCCGGCGCAACAGCGGCTCGACGAGCGTGATCCGCAAGTCGGGGCGCACCAAGGCGAGCGGAATGCCGGGCAGGCCGCCACCCGAACCGACGTCGTGGACGATCGCGCCCTCGGCGACGAGTTCGGCCAGCACACCGCAGTTGAGGAGATGCCGCTCCCACAGCCGTTCGACTTCACGTGGCCCGATCAGGCCGCGGCGGACCCCGGCGTCGGCCAGGATGTCGGCGTACCGCACTGCCTTGTCCAGGTTGTCGCCGAACAACCGTGCCGCGGAGGCAGGAGCCTCCGGCGCGCGCTCCGCACCGGCCGCGCGCTCTGCGCGCCGACCCCGGCCTTCCTCATCCGCTGACTGGTGTTCCACGTGAAACATCATCCCAGGAACCGCCGCGGGGTTGCCCACCAACAGGCGGGGCGAAGCTGAACTTGCCGAAACCCGCCCCTGCATATCCGCCCTCATAGGGCCCTCCCTCCTCCCACCACTGTTGGGAGCCGATCACGGCGAAAGCCCCTCCCCCGCCTCCTCCGCCGCCGGACGAATCCGACCCCCGCAGTCTGACCTCCCCGCCCCTCCCACCGCATCCCGCATTCCGCACCCCTGTGGAAAACACGACCCCCTCCCCTCCACCGCAAAAAAGTCCGGCCGGGCCGCCCCGAAGGGCCACCCGGCCGGACCACGCCGTACCTACCGCATCACGCCGGCAGCACGACCACGCACCGCTGCGGCTCCTCGCCCTCGGACTCGCTGCGCAACCCGGCCTCGGCAACCGTGTCGTGCACCACCTTGCGCTCGAACGGCGTCATCGGGGCCATCTTGACCGGCTCGCCGGTCTCCTTGACCTTCTCGACGGCCTCGGTCGCCTGCTGTGCCAGGTCCCTGCGGCGCTGCGCCCGGAAGCCCGCGATGTCGAGCATCAGGCGGCTACGCTCGCCGGTCTCGCGGTGCACCGCGAGCCGGGTCAGCTCCTGCAGCGCTTCCAGGACCTCGCCGTCCCGGCCGACGAGCCGGTCCAGGTCGCCGGCGGCCTCGTCGCCTTCGGCCGGGATGACCGACACCGACGCCCGACCGCCTTCGACGTCCATGTCGATGTCGCCGTCGAGGTCGGCGATGTCGAGCAGCGCCTCCAGGTAGTCCGCCGCGATCTCGCCTTCCTGCTCGAGGCGGCCGATGTCGTCCGCGGTCAGCGTGGCCTTCCGCGAGGCGGTCTCGACGGCGGGGGTCGTGCCTTCCGTCACCGGGGTACTCCTTTAACGCTTCATGTCTGCGGGGGCCGGAGAAGCCGGTCGGCCGGGCCGGGACGGGCCCGAGAATGCCGCCGGCACCCGGTCAGGACTTCTTGCGTCCCTGGTTCTTGCGCGGCTGGTTGCGGGTCTGCGCCTGCTTGCGGGCCTGACCGTTGGCCGCGCCGCCCGTGGACGCGCCCTCCGACGCGTTGCCGTTGGCGGTCGGAGGCGTCCGGGCCGTGGAGCCCTTCACCGCCGGACGCTGCGGCTGCGAGCCCTGGGTGCCGTGGCCGCCGCCCTTGCGCTTCGACTTCGTGGTGGCCTTCGGCTGGACGCGCTTGGCCGCGCGCTCCTTCTCCTCGGCGATCTTGGCCTCGTACTCGGCCGCGTCGACGATCTCGCCTTCCGGCGTCATGACCTTGCCCTGGCGCTTGGCCTTCTCCGCAAGGCGCTCCTGGCGCTGCGTGAACGCGATGCTGCCCGGGGTGGGGTTGCGGCGGATGACGATGAGCTGCTGGCCCATGGTCCACACGTTGGTGGTCAGCCAGTAGACGAGGACACCGACCGGGAAGTTGATGCCGAAGACGGCGAACATGATCGGGAAGACGTACATCAGGATCTTCTGCTGCTGCGCGAACGGGTTCGCGGCCATGGCAGTGGGATCCGTGTTCTTCACCATCAGCTGGCGCTGCGTGATGAACTGCGACGCCGACATCAGCAGGATCATGACGACGGTGACGATGCGGACGGTGGTGAGGTCCGCGCCGAGGCTCTGGATCTTGGCCTCGGAGTCGAGGAACTTGGCGGCCAGCGGGGCCCCGAAGATGTGCGCGTTCTTCGCGCTCTCCACGAGGCTCTCGTTGATGAAGCCGACCGTCTTGCCGTTCGCGATGTTGCTGAGCACGTGGAACAGCGCGAAGAAGAACGGCATCTGCACAAGGATGGGGAGACAGCTCGAAAGCGGGTTCGTCCCCGTTTCCTTGTAGAGCTTCATCATCTCCTGGGACTGGCGCTCTTTGTCGTTCTTGTAGCGCTGCTGGATCTCTTTGATCTTGGGCTGCAGGATCTGCATGTTCCGGGTGGCCCGGATCTGCTTGACGAACAGCGGGATCAGACAGATCCGGATCGCGACCACGAGACAGACGATCGAGAGACCCCAGGCCCACCCGCTGTCGTTCCCGAAGATCGGGCCGAACAGCTTGTGGAACTGGACGATGATCCAGGAAACGGCGTCGTAGAGGGGGTTCAAGATCCCCACGGTCAGGCTCCTCGGGCGATGGTTTTCGTACCGGGCACGTGATCCGCATGGGTGTGGTCAGCGGTGCACTCGGTACGGGAGGTCTGCTGCGCCTCGGGGGCTGTCCCGGAGGACCGGAGACGCCATGGGCGGCGGGTACGCGGCGGGACGAAGTCGACTCCGCCGGAGTTCCAGGGGTTGCAGCGCAGGATGCGCCAGACGGTCAGGTACGTGCCCTTGATCGACCCGTGTGTCTTGATCGCTTCGTAGCCGTAGCGCGAGCAGCTCGGGTAGAAGCGGCACACCGGGCCCAGCATCGGACTGATCGTCCACTGGTAGACCCTGATCAGTCCCATGAGCAGGTACTTCATGGCTTCGCTCCTGGCTGTGCCGACCGCCCGAGCAGGCGTCCGAGCGCCGCGTCGAGGTCTGCGGCCAGGTCGGCGAAATCCGCGTCCGCGGCGGGCGGCAATGCCCGTACCACGACCAGGCTACCGTCCGGCAGCGCGGCCAAGCGGTCGCGCACGAGGTGCCGCAGGCGCCGCTTCACCCGGTTCCGCACCACGGCGGGTCCGACGGCCTTGCTCACGACGAAACCCGCACGCGGCGGCGGGGCTCCCCCCGGAGTCACGTACGGGTCGGTGGCATCGGTGGCCGTGCGGCCCGCATCGCCCGCGGACCGGCGGTAATGCACCACCAGCAGCGGACGCCCGGCCCGGCGGCCGCGGCGGACCGCGGCGGCGAATTCGTCGCGGTGCCTGAGCCGGTTAACGGGAGGGAGCATCGACGACCCCCTCTCGTGGACAGGCCTGACCGGATGCTTCAGAGGAAGAAACGGCGGGGCCCGCTCCAACGTGCCCGAAGCACGTCGTGGAGCGGTCCACCACCGTTCTCATCCGGCTGCCATCCGGCGTCGGTCCGGCACGCGTCCGGCTCGGACGTCGCGCGGATCAGGCGGACAGCTCGGCGCGACCCTTGCGACGGCGGGCGGCCAGGATGGCGCGGCCGGCGCGGGTGCGCATGCGCAGCCGGAACCCGTGGGTCTTCGCCCGGCGACGGTTGTTCGGCTGGAAGGTGCGCTTGCTCACTCGGGGGCTCCAGATATTGACTCGGAGGCTGGCGGTAAGGCCGCCGGCCATCACCGTACGTCCGCAACATGCAGTCGCTGTGTTTACGGACATGCGGCAGCGGTCGTCGACAACTAGACCGGCTTACGGTACGTAGAAACGCCCGACGCGGTCAAATGGGGGATGCGCGACTGCCTCCGCCCGGGTGTTCCGAGGGGTTTTCCGGGACCGCCCCCGAAGCCGTCACGGGCCGCAGTGTACGCCGTTGAGCTGGCCTTCTAGCTGCGGCAACGCAGTCTCCACAGCCTGTGGACAACAGGTTGAGTCGAAGCCCGCACGGCAGCTACCGTTGTGGGTTCTGCGAGTGGGTCCACGGAGTCAAGGGGGAGATCAGCGGACCGTCCGCCCGGGGCCATGCGGCCCTGACATCCCCGCCACCGGTTTCGCGCCGCGTGTGACCACGTGCGGCCGCGGGGATCGCCCGGTCCTGTGTCGTCGTCCCCGTGTCGTCGTCCCGTCCCGACACCCGCCTCCGATCCGCCCGATCGACCGACGCAACCGAAAGAGCGTGCACTGTGGCCGACATCACCAGCGACCTCGCCGCAGTCTGGGCACGGTTCCTGGAACGACTCGGCACGGACGAAAGCGTCGAGGCGAAGGACAAGGGGTGGCTCCAGCGCACCCAGCCGCTCGCCCTCATCTCGGACACGGTCCTGCTGGCCGCGCCGAACGAGTTCGCCAAGCAGGTGCTGGACGGCCGGCTGCGGCAGCTGGTGACCGAGACCCTCAGCCAGTCCTTCGGCCGCGCCGTCACCTTCGCGGTCACCGTCGAACCGGGCGCGGCGGGCGAGCCGGAGCCGGCGCGGGACGAGCGCGAGCCGGAGTCCGGCGGCTACCGGGCCGAGCGGCCGTGGCAGGACGACTACGCCGCGGGCGGCGGCTATCCGCAGGCGGAGCGCGGCCACGGGCAACCGGCGTTCTACGGCCAGGAGCCGTACGGGCAGCCGCCGTACCGCACCGAGCCGCCGTACGCCGACCCGTACGGCACCGAATACGGGCAGGACCGTTTCGGTGGCGCGCCCCGGTACCCGCAGGACCCGCGCGACCGCCGCGAGGCATACGACGGCGGCTATCCCCAGGAGCGCTACGGCGCCCCGGGCCGCTATCCCCAGGACCCGTACGCGTCCGAGCACCGGTACGGCGGCGAAGCCCCGTACCGCCCCGCACCGTTCCCACAGGACGACCACCGCGGCCCGGGGTCGTACGCCGACCCGTACGGCGACCAGGGCCACCGCCCGGACCGGAACGAGCGGAACGACCGCGGTGACCGCGGCGACCGGGAACGCGCCGACGGTGACGACGTCCGCGGCGACGGCGGCCACGGTGCCGCGCACCCGTCCGGCACGCACGCTTCCGCGCACGGCGACGCCCGCCGCACGGAGGCCGACTGGGCGGCGAACGCGCCGTCCCACGACGCAGACCGTGCGGGCGCACCGTCCACCGGGAATCCCCCGGCTGTGGACGGAGGTTCGGCAGCGGGTCCGCACGGGCCCGGCATCGACCGGGTACCGGACGACCGCATGGCGTCCATCGCCGCCGACGAAGGCACGCTGTTCTCCGGCCGCGACGACCTGCTGGCCGCCCCCGCGCCGCGCGTGGACCGGCCGCAGGCCCCGGAACGCACCGACCGTGCCGAGTCGTTGGGCCGCCCCGGCGGTCGCCCGGGCCCCGCCGTGCCGGGCATCCCCGGCGGCCATCCGGGCGCCGAGCCGATGACGCGCGTCGACCGGCCGGACCGCATGGACCGCCCGACCCCCTACGACCGTCCCGGGCACCCGGAGCGCATGGACCGCCCGGACCGCCCGGACCGGCCGGACCAGGGCGACCCGGACCGGCCGGTGCGGCTGCCGCGCCCCGGCACCGGGCGCGAACAGGCCGCAACCGGCAAGGAGAACGAGCCGGCCGCGCGGCTGAACCCCAAGTACCTGTTCGAGACGTTCGTCATCGGCTCCAGCAACCGGTTCGCGCACGCGGCCGCGGTCGCGGTCGCCGAGGCGCCGGCCAAGGCGTACAACCCGCTGTTCATCTACGGCGAGTCGGGGCTGGGGAAGACCCACCTTCTGCACGCCATCGGCCACTACGCGCGGAGCCTCTACCCGGGGACGCGCGTGCGCTACGTCAGCTCGGAAGAGTTCACCAACGAGTTCATCAACTCGATCCGGGACGGCAAGGCGGACGGCTTCCGCCGCCGGTACCGGGATGTGGACGTGCTGCTCGTCGACGACATCCAGTTCCTGGAGACGAAAGAGCAGACGCAGGAAGAGTTCTTCCACACCTTCAACACGCTCCACAACGCCAACAAGCAGATCGTCATCTCGTCGGACCGTCCGCCGAAGCAGCTCGTGACCCTGGAAGACCGGTTGCGCAACCGCTTCGAGTGGGGTCTGATCACCGATGTGCAGCCGCCCGAGCTGGAGACGCGGATCGCGATTCTGCGCAAGAAGGCGATCCAGGAAGGCCTCAACGCGCCGCCGGACGTCCTGGAGTACATCGCCAGCAAGATCTCCCGGAACATCCGCGAGCTGGAAGGCGCGCTCATCCGCGTCACCGCGTTCGCGAGCCTCAACCGGCAGCCGGTCGACCTCCAGCTGACCGAGATCGTCCTCAAGGACCTCATCCCGGACAGCGCCGGCCCGGAGATCACCGCGGGCACGATCATGGCGCACACCGCGTCGTACTTCGGCCTGACCGTCGAGGACCTGTGCGGGACTTCGCGCAGCCGGGTGCTGGTGACGGCCCGGCAGATCGCGATGTACCTGTGCCGGGAGCTGACCGACCTGTCGCTGCCGAAGATCGGTGCGCAGTTCGGCGGCCGCGACCACACCACGGTGATGCACGCGGACCGCAAGATCCGCTCGCTGATGGCCGAGCGGCGGTCGATCTACAACCAGGTCACCGAGCTGACCAACCGCATCAAGAGCTGATCGGCGAACTCCCCAGTCCCTCCTGCCGCTCCGGTCCGGTTTGCGGCGCCCTGGCGCGCCCTCGGCCGGTTCGCGGTTGCCCTGCCGCGCCCCGACCCTGCCCACAGCTGTGCGCACACCCATATGTGCGGGTAATTCGCCCACAGGCGCAGCGAGTTCGTTGTCCACAGGCCTGTGGCTTGCGCCATGCCTTCCGACCTGCGCGGACGTGTCCGCGGCGGTTTCGGCGGCGGTGAAGTTGTCCACAGGGCAGGGGTGTTGACCCCGCCCAAGCCCCGTTTTCCCCATCCCGATCGTGCCGCGGGTGGTCGCGGGCCCGGACCGCGTCGCGAAACGTCCGCCGGCCCCGATCCACCCCGAATCGGGGCTTCGTGTTCCCCGTTTTCGCCGTACATCCATACCGTTTCTTTGTGAGCTTCATCACATAGGCATCAGGTTTGGTCGAGTTTTCCACCGCAGATGCCCGAATCGCCCGTCCACATCACCGGTAAGAGTGGTGGAAAACTTCGTTGCGCACAGGGGCTGGGTACAACGGAGGCAAACGGGCAGGTCACCAGCCTGGGGATCTGTGCACGAAGCTTGTCCACAATCTGTGGACAACGGTCGCGGATCACCTGTCCCCATCCGCCCGTCATCCGTTGTCCACCGACTGTCCACCGGATCTGGCCAGTTGTCCCCAGGTTGTCCACCGACTCGTCCACAGGGAAGGGCCGTTCATTCGATCCGGTGAGGGAAAACCTCGTCAGGCGGGGACGGCCATGGGGACAACCGGGTCGAAGTCTGGGGATTGAGTGGGGACAACCGGGGGTAAACCTGGGGACGGCTTGTGGAGCAACTTTGCGTATCCACAGCGGACCCCTGGTTTTCCACCGGTCGTACACACCCCCGCAGTGGACAAAAAACAGGGCCTGACCTGCGCAAACACCGGTTATCCACGGTATCCACAGCCCCTACTATGACGACTACCTGTAAGTTCCCGGATTTCCTCGTCTAAAGGTGGGCTGCGCGCCGAACTGTGGATCGCGGCGCCGGCAGGGGTGGCAGCGGGCTGTCGGCCCGGTGCGTCAGACTGTGATGCGGCAGCCGGACCCCGACGAGGACCGCAGGCCGATCGAGCAGGACCAGACAGCAGGCAACTGGCGGCAGCAGGAGGCGGTGACCGGTGAAGTTCCGGGTCGAGCGTGACGTTCTGGCGGACGCGGTGGCGTGGACCGCCCGGAGCCTCCCGGCCAGGCCCGCGGTCCCCGTCCTGGCCGGCCTGCTGCTGGAGGCCAACGAGGGCGTCCTGATGCTCTCCGCCTTCGACTACGAGGTGTCCGCGCGGGTGGGCATCGAGGCCGAATTCGAGGAGGAGGGCCGGATCCTGGTGTCCGGCCGCCTGCTCGCGGACATCTGCCGCAGCCTGCCGAACCGCCCCGTCGAGATTTCCACAGACGGTGCAAAGGTCGCGGTGGTCTGTGGAAGCGCGCGCTTCACGCTGCCGACGCTGCCCGTCGAGGACTACCCGTCGCTGCCCGAGATGCCGACCGCCGCGGGCTCGGTGCCCGGCGACGTGTTCGCCGCCGCCGTTGCGCAGGTGGCCATCGCCGCGGGCCGCGACGACACGCTCCCGATGCTCACGGGTGTGCGGATCGAGATCGAGGGCGACAAGGTCACCCTCGCCGCGACCGACCGCTACCGGCTCGCCGTCCGCGAGTTCGACTGGAAGCCGGACCAGCCGGGTCTGTCGTCGATCGCCCTGGTGCCCGCCAAGACGCTGAACGACACGGCGAAGGCGCTGACCAACGGCGACAGCATCCAGATCGCCCTGGCCGGCGACAAGCTCGGCGAAGGCATGATCGGTTTCGAGGGCGCCGGGCGGCGCACCACGACCCGGCTGCTGGAAGGTGAATTCCCCAAGTACCGGGCGCTGTTCCCGGGCGAGTCGGCGACCGTCGCGACGGTCGAGACGGCGCCGTTCGTCGACGCGGTCAAGCGCGTCTCGCTGGTCGCCGAGCGGAACACCCCGGTGCGGCTGACGTTCTCCGACGGCCGCCTGGTGCTCGAGGCGGGCTCCGGCGACGAGGCCCAGGCGTCCGAGGCGCTCGAGGCGTCGCTGGACGGCGAGGAGATCTCGATCGCCTTCAACCCGGCGTTCCTGCTCGACGGGCTCAGCGCCATCGACTCGCCGGTCGCCCAGCTGTCGTTCACCACGTCGACCAAGCCGGCCGTCATGACCGGCAAGCCCGACCTCACGGCCGAGGCCACCGACGAATACCGCTACTTGATCATGCCGGTCCGGCTCTCCGGCTGAGCCGCCGACGCGATCCGCACGAGCGTGCCCGGACTCCCGGGCACGCTCGTGGGCCGTTGCGGGGTACCGCCCCGCGGCCCGACCAGCGCACCGATGTCTGAATGCCGCCACAAGGGGCACCAGCAGACGGTGCCGTAACCATCGGCATCAGGGCAGCGAAGTAAGGATGCGGGACATGGAGCTTGGACTCGTCGGCCTCGGCAAAATGGGCGGCAACATGCGCGAGCGGATCCGCCGCGCGGGCCACACGGTCGTCGGTTACGACCGCAATGCCGACATCGCCGATGTGGACAGCCTCAAGGCGCTTGTGGACAGCCTGCCCACGCCGCGCGTCGTGTGGGTGATGGTCCCGGCCGGGGCGCCGACCGCGTCCACCATCGACGACCTCGCCGAACTGCTGTCCCCGGGCGACGTGGTGGTCGACGGCGGCAACTCCCGCTGGACCGACGACATCGCGCACGCCAAGAAGCTCGCCGCCAAGAGCATCGGCTTCGTCGACTGCGGCGTCAGCGGCGGCGTGTGGGGCCTGGAGAACGGCTACGCGCTGATGTGCGGCGGCGACGCGGCCGACGTGGCCAAGGCCAAGCCGGTCTTCGACGCGCTCAAGCCGGAAGGCGACTCCGGGTATGTGCACGCCGGCAAGGTCGGCGCGGGCCACTTCGCCAAGATGGTCCACAACGGCATCGAGTACGCGATGATGCAGGCCTTCGCCGAGGGCTGGGAGCTGCTGGAGGCCTCCGACGAGGTCACCGACGTGCGCGAGGTGTTCCGCAGCTGGCAGGAGGGCACCGTCATCCGTTCGTGGCTGCTCGACCTGGCGGTCCGGGCGCTCGACGACGACGAGCACCTCGACAAGCTCAAGGGCTACGCGCAGGACTCCGGCGAGGGACGCTGGACGGTGGAGGCCGCGATCGACCTCGCGGTGCCGCTGCCCGCGATCACCGCGTCGCTGTTCGCCCGCTTCGCGTCGCGCCAGGACGACTCGCCGTCGATGAAGATGGTCGCCGCTTTGCGGAACCAGTTCGGCGGTCACGCGGTCGAGTCGACCAAGTAGCAGCCGGACCCCGGGGCGGCGCCGACCGCCGTCCCCGGGGTCGCCAGGGCCCGTGGGGGGCCGCAGTCGAACAGCTTGTCCAGCCGTTGTGAGGGGAGGCCGGCGCGGAGGGCGCCGCATCGTCAGCCATGTACGTCGCGCACCTGTCACTCGCCGACTTCCGCTCGTATGCCGGGGTCGAGGTTCCGCTGGACCCCGGCGTCACCGCGTTCGTGGGTCCCAACGGCCAAGGCAAGACCAACCTGGTCGAAGCCGTCGGCTATCTCGCCACGCTGGGCAGCCACCGGGTCGCCAACGACGCGCCGCTGGTCCGGCTCGGCGCGGAACGCGCCTATGTCCGCGGCAGCGTCGTCCGGGACGGCCGGACCACGCTGGCCGAGCTGGAGATCAATCCGGGCCGGGCCAACCGGGCGCGCATCAACCGCTCGCCCGTCCCCAAGCCGCGGGAGATCCTGGGGCTGCTGCGGACCGTGCTGTTCGCGCCGGAGGACCTGGCGCTGGTCAAGGGCGACCCGGGGGAGCGGCGGCGGTTCCTCGACGAGCTGCTGACCGCGCGGGCGCCGCGCATGCTCGGTGTGCGGCAGGACTACGAGCGGGTCCTCAAGCAGCGCAACGCGCTGCTGCGGACCGCGGCGATGGCGCGCCGGGCGGGCGGCCGCGGGGCGTCGCTGAGCACGCTGGACGTGTGGGATTCGCATCTCGCGGTGGCGGGTGCGGAGTTGACTGCGGCGCGCCTTGAACTCGTGGGTGCGCTGCAGCCGTTGGTGGACAAGTCGTACGACGCGCTGTCCTCCGGCGGTGGCCCGACGGTGCTGGAGTACCGGAGCTCGATCGGGGACGAGCCGCTGCCGCCGGACCGCGGGCGGATCCACGATGCGTTGATGGAGGCGATCGGGCGGCAGCGTCCGAGCGAGATCGAGCGCGGCATCACGCTGGTCGGGCCGCACCGCGACGACGTGCTGCTGAAGCTGGGGCCGCTGCCCGCCAAGGGGTATGCGAGCCACGGCGAATCGTGGTCGTACGCGCTGGCGTTGCGGCTGGCTTCCTACGAGCTGCTGCGGGCCGACGGCGGCGAGCCGGTGCTGATCCTCGACGACGTGTTCGCCGAGTTGGACGCGCGCCGCCGGGAGCGGCTGGCCGGGCTCGTGGCGCCGGGCGAGCAGGTGCTGGTCACCGCCGCGGTCGAGGAGGACGTCCCGCCCGCGCTGGCCGGCGCGCGCTACGCGGTCGCCGCGGGCGAAGTGCGGAGGACCGTGTAGTGGCCGCGGATCTTCCTTCTCCCGCGCCGGGTACGGACGCCGGTGGGCCCGGTACGGCCGGGACTTCGGGGGCACCATCCGGGAATCAGCCGGCGAGGCAGCCGGAGAAGAAGGGCATCGACCTCGCGCGCGCCGCGCTCATGCAGGCCCGTGCGCAGGCCAAGGACCGGTTCGACCAGCAGCAGGAACGGCGGGACGGCCGCCGCGGGTTGCGCCGCAGCGGGTCCGGTCCGGACGACCGGGATCCGCAGCCGCTGCGCCGGGTGATGGGGCGGATGATCGCGGAGCGCGGCTGGCAGACGCCGGCGGCGGTGCACGGGGTGATGGGGCGCTGGTCGGACATCGTCGGTCCGGGCATCGCGGCGCATTGCGTGCCGGAGCGGTTCGAGGACGGGCGTCTCGTGGTGCGCGCGGACTCCGACAACTATGCGACGCAGGCGCGGTGGCTGGCCCCGCAGTTGCTGAAGCGGATCAATCAGGAACTGGGCGACGGCACCGTGACGTATATCGAGGTGCGGGGTCCGGCGTCGGAGCGGCGCCGGGGCCGCTGGTCGGCGGGGCGCTGACGCGGCGGGTGCGCCGGGGGCGTGCGGAAGTCGGCCGAGGGGCCGGGTGTGGGGCCGCTGTGCGGCCTGGCGGGGGTGGTCCGGGGTGGTTCCCCGGGGCTCCGGCAACCGGCTGTCGTACCCGGCTGACAGGGTGTCATGGACGGTGCGGGTCGGGCCCGTCAGGCGGCATGAGAGCCGCGAAACACCCCCTGGCGCATGGGGGGACTTGTGGAAAGGTCCGCCAGAGCGCCACACACGAACTGAGGGCCCTTGGTAACCCCCGTTTGTGTCGTCCGGACCGGTAGACTATGGGAGCAGTCCGCTTGAGCGGATTACCCAGTGTCGACTTCCGCGGCTCCCCGCCCCGCGCCATCGGGCAGGGGGCCGTGCTGTGCCAGAAAGGGCGCTTTGTGGCCGACCCCGGCAACCCCAAGGAGAATCACGTGGCAGACTCCTCCGGCAGCGGGGCGCCTTCACCGAACGGTGCGTCGTACGACGCCAGCTCGATCCAGGTGCTCGAAGGCCTTGCGGCGGTCCGCAAGCGTCCCGGTATGTACATCGGGTCGACCGGTGAGCGCGGTCTCCACCACCTCGTCTACGAGGTCGTGGACAACGCGGTCGACGAAGCGCTCGCGGGCCACAACGACCACATCGAGGTCAGGCTGCAGGCCGACGGCGGGGTCAGTGTGCTGGACCGGGGCCGCGGCATCCCGGTTGCCGAGCACCCGACGAAGAAGCGTCCGGCGGTCGAGCTGGTGCTGACCGTGCTGCACGCGGGCGGCAAGTTCGGCGGCGAGGGCTACGCGGTGTCCGGCGGCCTGCACGGCGTCGGTGTGTCGGTGGTGAACGCGCTGTCGACCCGGCTTGCCGTGGACATCAAGCGCGACGGCTACCGGTGGACGCAGGAGTACAAGCTCGGCGAGCCGGTCGATCCGCTGGAGCGGCACGAGGCGACCGAGGAGACCGGGACGCGCGTGACGTTCTGGGCCGACCCGGACGTGTTCGAGACGACGACGTACTCGTTCGAGACGCTGTCGCGCCGCTTCCAGGAGATGGCGTTCCTCAACAAGGGCCTGACCATCGTCCTGATCGACGAGCGGCCGGACCACCTGGACGCCGAAGAGACCGAACGCAGCGTGACGTACCACTACGAAGGCGGCATCTCCGACTTCGTGCGGTACCTCAACTCGCGCAAGGGCGAGCCGATCCACAAGGACGTCATCGACTTCGAGGCCGAGGACAAGGACCGGCGGATCTCCGCGGAGATCGCCATGCAGTGGAACTCGCAGTACACCGAAGGCGTGTACAGCTTCGCGAACACCATCCACACGCACGGCGGCGGCACCCACGAGGAGGGCTTCCGCGCCGCGCTGACCACGCTGGTCAACCGCTACGCGCGCGACAAGAAGCTGCTCAAGGACAAGGACGACAACCTCTCCGGCGAGGACATCCGCGAGGGTCTGACCGCGATCATCTCGGTCAAGCTGGCCGAGCCGCAGTTCGAGGGCCAGACCAAGGACAAGCTCGGCAACACCGAGGCCAAGACGTTCGTCCAGAGGGTCGTCAACGAGCACCTCGCCGACTGGTTCGACCGCAACCCCGTCGACGCCGCCGACATCGTGCGCAAGTCGATCCAGGCGGCCACCGCCCGCGTCGCGGCCCGCCGCGCGCGCGACCTGACCCGCCGCAAGGGCCTGCTGGAGACCGCGTCGCTGCCGGGCAAGCTGTCCGACTGCCAGAGCAACGACCCCGAGAAGTGCGAGATCTTCATCGTCGAGGGCGACTCGGCGGGCGGCTCCGCCAAGTCCGGACGCAACCCGATGTTCCAGGCGATCCTGCCGATCCGCGGCAAGATCCTGAACGTCGAGAAGGCCCGCATCGACCGGGTGCTGCAGAACACCGAGGTCCAAGCGCTCATCTCGGCCTTCGGCACCGGCATCCACGACGACTTCGACATCGAGAAGCTGCGGTACCACAAGATCGTGCTGATGGCCGACGCCGACGTCGACGGCCAGCACATCCGCACGCTGCTCCTCACCCTGCTCTTCCGCTTCATGCGCCCGCTGGTCGAGGCCGGCCACGTCTACCTCGCGCAGCCGCCGCTCTACAAGATCAAGTGGGGCAAGGACGACATCCAGTACGCGTACTCCGACCGCGAGCGCGACGCGCTGCTGCAGATCGGCCGCGAAGCCGGCCGCAGGCTGCCCAAGGACGACGCCATCCAGCGCTTCAAGGGCCTCGGCGAGATGAACGCCGAGGAACTCCGGGTCACCACGATGGACGTGGAGCACCGCGTGCTGCTCCAGGTCACCTTGGAGGACGCCGCCCGCGCCGACGACCTGTTCTCGATCCTCATGGGCGAGGACGTCGAGGCGCGCCGCTCGTTCATCCAGCGCAACGCCAAGGACGTGCGCTTCCTCGACATCTGACGGACCGCACCGGACGGTTGCGGCCGGCGAATTCCCGCCGGTCTGCAACCGGTCCGTCCCCGCAACCGTCTGACGCCTCGACAGGTCACGCGGCGTACCACCACCCGAACATCCGAACGCGGTACGCCGCAGTGCGAAAGGAACCGGACCAGAGATGGTCGACGCGACCCCCCCTCCCACTCCCACGAGCGACCGCATCGAAGAGGTCGAGCTGGAAACGGAGATGCAGCGCTCGTACCTCGATTACGCGATGAGCGTGATCGTCGGGCGTGCGCTCCCCGAGGTCCGCGACGGCCTCAAGCCGGTGCACCGCCGCGTGCTGTACGCGATGTACGACGGCGGCTACCGGCCCGAGCGGGGCTACTACAAGTGCGCCCGCGTCGTCGGCGACGTGATGGGTTCGTACCACCCGCACGGCGACACCTCGATCTACGACACCGTGGTCCGCCTCGCCCAACCGTGGTCGATGCGCATGCCGCTCGTCGACGGCAACGGCAACTTCGGCTCGCCGGGCAACGACCCGGCGGCCGCCATGCGCTACACCGAATGCCGCATGGCCCCGCTGGCCATGGAGATGATGCGCGACATCGACGAGGAGACCGTCGATTTCGGGCCCAACTACGACGGCCGCCAGCAGGAGCCCGAGGTCCTGCCGTCGCGCTTCCCGAACCTGCTGGTCAACGGCTCGGCCGGTATCGCGGTCGGCATGGCCACCAACATCCCGCCGCACAACCTGCGCGAGGTCGCGTCGGGCGTGCAGTGGTACCTGGAGAACCCCGAGGCGTCCGCCGAGGAACTCCTCGAGGCGCTGATCGAACGGATCAAGGGCCCGGACTTCCCCACCGGCGCGCTGATCGTCGGCCGCCGCGGCATCGAGGACGCGTACCGCACCGGCCGCGGCTCGATCACCATGCGCGCGGTGGTCGAGGTCGAGGAGATCAACAACCGGCAGTGCCTGGTCGTCACCGAACTGCCCTACCAGGTCAACCCGGACAACCTGGCGCTGAAGATCGCCGAGCTGGTCAAGGACGGCCGAATCCAGGGCATCGCCGACGTCCGCGACGAGACCAGCTCGCGGACCGGCCAGCGCCTGGTGATCGTGCTCAAGCGCGACGCGGTCGCCAAGGTCGTGCTCAACAACCTCTACAAGCACACCCAGCTCCAGGACACCTTCGGCGCGAACATGCTCGCGCTGGTCGACGGCGTCCCGCGCACGCTCCCCCTCGACGCGTTCATCCGCTACTGGGTCGAGCACCAGGTCGAGGTCATCGTGCGCCGCACCCGCTTCCGGCTGCGCAAGGCCGAGGAGCGCGCGCACATCCTCATCGCGCTGCTCAAGGCCCTCGACGCGATCGACGAGGTCATCGCGCTGATCCGCGCGTCGGCGACCGTCGAGGAAGCCCGCACGGGCCTCATGGGCCTGCTGGAGATCGACGAGATCCAGGCCAACGCGATCCTGGAGATGCAGCTCCGCCGCCTCGCGGCCCTGGAGCGGCAGAAGATCACCGCCGAGTACGACGAGCTGATGGCGAAGATCGCCGAGTACAACGCGATCCTGCAGTCGGAGGAGCGGCAGCGGCAGATCATCAGCGAGGAACTCGCGGCGATCGTCGACAAGTACGGCGACGACCGGCGCAGCGCGCTGGTGCCGTTCGACGGCGACATGTCCATCGAGGACCTCATCGCCGAAGAAGACATCGTCGTCACCATCACGCGCGGCGGCTACGTCAAGCGCACCCGCACCGACCTGTACCGCTCGCAGAAGCGCGGCGGCAAGGGCGTGCGCGGCGCGCAGCTGAAGCAGGACGACATCGTCGACCACTTCTTCGTGACGACCACCCACCACTGGATCCTGTTCTTCACGAACAAGGGCCGGGTGTACCGCGCGAAGGCGTACGAGCTGCCCGACACCGGGCGCGACGCCCGCGGGCAGCACGTGGCGAACCTGCTGGCGTTCCAGCCGGACGAGAAGATCGCCCAGGTGATGGACCTGCGGGACTACGAGGTGGCGCCGTACCTGGTGCTCGCCACGAAGGCCGGCCTGGTCAAGAAGACCGCGCTGAAGGAGTACGACACCAACCGCGCGGCCGGTGTCATCGCCATCAACCTGCGTGCGGACGAGGCCGGCGAGGACGACGAGGTGATCGCCGCCGAGCTGGTGTCCGCCGAGGACGACCTGCTGCTGGTCAGCCGGAAGGCGCAGTCGATCCGGTTCACCGCTTCGGACGACGCGCTGCGGCCGATGGGCCGGGCCACGTCGGGCGTGAAGGGCATGAGCTTCCGCGAAGGCGACGAGCTGCTGTCGATGAGCGTGGTGCGCGAAGGAACGTCCGTTTTCACCGCGACGGACGGCGGGTACGCGAAGCGGACCAGCGTCGACGAGTACCGTGTGCAGGGCCGTGGCGGCCTCGGCATCAAGGCCGCGAAGATCGTGGAGGACCGGGGCTCGCTGGTCGGGGCGCTGGTTGTGGATGTAACGGACGAAATCCTGGCGATCACGCTCGGCGGCGGTGTGATCCGCACCCGTGTTTCGGAAGTTCGGGACACCGGGCGTGACACGATGGGCGTGCAGCTAATCAACCTGGGTAAGGGCGATGCGGTGGTCGGCATCGCGCGGAATGCCGAGCCGGAGCCTGAGGGCGATCCCGAAGGCGATGTGGTCGGCGACCCGGAAACCGAGGGCGCCGCGGCGGCCTCCGGGCAGGAAGGTGACGCGTGAGGCACCGGTCGGTTGAGCGGGGAGCGTTCCGCGGTCCGCGGAACTCCCGGGAGAGGCGCGGCTTCGCGGCCGCGTGCGGGCGAGGTGCGGCGTGAGCGGACAGTCCCCGCAAGGCGGGTCCTCCGGCGCGGTGCCGCCCCGTCCTGCGGCTCCTCCCCCGGCCCCGCCCGCGGCGGCCCCTGCGACGCCGCCGCGCCCCGCGGCGAGGCCTCCCGCGGCCGGCGCCGCCGGCGGGACGTCCGGGGGGACGTCCGGCGGCACCTCCGGGGGTACTCGCGGCCGGGCCAAGTCCGGTGCGGCGTCCGGCGGTAGCCGCCGCCGTGCGGATTCGCGGCAGAACCCGTCGGGGAGCGACGGGTACGGCCGGTCCGCGACGAGCACCATGACGACCGCGCGCCCGGCCGCCGACCAGAACCAGACGTCAGCGCAGCAGGTGGGGACCATGGCGCAGAACCCGACCCAGGCGGGCGCCCCGGCGGCCCGCCCCGCGGCCTCCGCCGCGCGCCCGTCCGCGGCTGCGGCCGCGGTAGGCCCGACCCGTACCCGGCGTGCCCGGCTCAAGGCCGCCCGGGTCGACCCGTGGTCGGTGATGAAGGTCAGCTTCCTGCTGTCCGTGGCGCTCGGCGTGGTCACCATCGTCGCCGTCACCGTGCTGTGGCTGGTGCTCGACGGCCTCGGCGTCTTCAACTCGCTGGGCAACACCGTCAAGGAAGTCACCCAGTCCGAGACGGACCCGCAGGGCTTCGACCTCAAGGCCACGCTGTCGATGAAGAACACCATGGTGTTCAGCACGGCGATCGCCATCATCGACGTCGTCCTGGTCACCGCCCTGGCGACCCTCGGCGCCTTCCTCTACAACCTCAGCGCGTCCTTCACGGGCGGCATCGAGGTCACCCTGGCGGAGGAAGACTGACGCCTCGCCGCACCCCTGCCCGACGGCCGGAATCCCGTTTTGGCGTGCGGGAAGGGGTGCGGTACTCTCTTGGAGCACACCAACGAGGGCCTATAGCTCAGACGGTTAGAGCGCTTCCCTGATAAGGAAGAGGCCACAGGTTCAAGTCCTGTTAGGCCCACTCAGAGTGTGCACGTCAGGCCACCAATCCGGTTCACCGGGTAGGTGGCCTTGATCGTTTTAGGGGCCGTTTAGGGGCCGTCTTTCCGGCACGCGGTTAATCACCGGCCCGCGAGCAGGTGCAGTGCCGTCGTCAGTGCCGTCGTGTCGGCAATGTCGGCAATGGATCGAAGCTATGGACCCTTTCGGTCCGCATGCGTCCCGTGTTGTTTGCCGCGTGCCGGGAGACGGATTCGCCTCTCGTGGAGCATGGGCTCTTGGATGGATGGACGTTGTGCGGGGTACCCCGCGACCAGGTGACCGTGTATCGGCACCCGTTCTTCGCCGAGCGGCCTGGCGGATGCGTTTCGTGCGGCGAGCAGGCGTCGCTTGCGCCGACCGAGCCCGGATCTCAGGAACGGTTTCACGGGCACGTCGAGAGGATGGCCCCGAGCGCCCTGCGAGACGAGTTGCCGGCCGCTCCCATGGCCGGAGCGGGCATCTCGCTTTGGATCGAAGACCCCGCAAAGGGAGTGGTGCGCCACTATGCGGAGACCGAGCGCATCGTCGGGGGCGGCGAGGTAATCCCGGAACTGGTCCACGCGAACGGCCGGCTCGGGCTTGCACACGTTGCCCACGGTTTCCGGGATTACGTGGCGACCCGATCATCACCCGGGCGCAGGCTCCACGCTCGCCACCGAACCGGCGGCCCGCGCACTCGGCGCGGTGGCCGCCTTGGCCATGGCCACCAGCCTGTGGGCGATCTTCGCCGCCCCTCGCGCCCGCGTTCGCATACCGGCCCTGACCGTGGCCGTGAAGACGCTGGTGTTCGGCGCGACCGTCGTCACGCTCGCCGAGGGCCACCCCCGGCAGGCCGCAGCCTTCGTGGCAGTACTGGCACTGACCACGGCGGCGGTACGGCTGCTGAGCCACCACCCCACACCACTGCGCCCGAACGCGCATACCTCTCTCCAGGCGCGGGTGCGGCCCCGTTTCGGACCTCGTTCCGGAGTGCTGCCGAGAGCCGCGCTGCGTGACGTGTGGTGTGCGGCGCGGCTATCGGCAGGAGGCCGTGCGGTTCCTACTGGTTGAGGATTTCTTCGATCTTGTCGGCCACGCGCTGCGCCTGAATGTCCCGTCCACGCTCATTGGGGTGCCCGTACCACGGGAGTTTCTGCCCGAAGAGTTCGACCTGGGAGTCCTCCAGCAGCCCCCCGATCCCCCGCTCGGCCCCGTCGCAGGCGGTGTTCGCCCAGGTGTGGCCGTACAGCTCCACGAATTCGGCGCCGGCGTCCGCGGCAGCCTGCTTCATGACCTGGTCCAGTCGCTTCTGGACCTGGTCCAGGAACGGCATGGCGTCCTGGGTGATGTCGGCGAGCGGAAGTTCCGTCTGGCCGGGCGCCGGGGTCAGGCACTTGGCGGTGTCGTTGGGCACGAGCCGGGAGTAGCCGACCAGGACCCGGGTGGCCTCGGGGGAGAAGTACGCCATGCGGTCGAACATCTCCGCCAACTGCCCGACGACCACCTCGAACTGGGAGTCCAGCCACTGCTGCCCGTCCCCCGACGCGAAGAACTCCTGGCACTTGTCGGCCGGCGAGTCCGCGTCCACCGGATCCCCGGGCAGCAGGGACGGCTCGCGCAGCTTGGCGGAGCACTGCTTGAGGATGCGGTTGAAGCCCAGTGTGTTGCCGCCCATGCTGCCCACGACCAGCTTGGTGTCCGGCTTGAGCGCGTCCTGCTGCGCCGGGACCTTGTAGTCCGTGCCGGGGAACGTCGTCTGCTCCTCCCAGAAGTTGCCGACGAGCGCGCCTCCGCAGGAGACGTCCGCTTGGACGTCGAGCTTGACGCCCTTGTCCGCAAGGCGCCGGGCGGCGAGGGCGGGGTAGTTCTCCTTCGCCTGGAAACAGAGGGCCCTGCTCGGGTCGTTCTCGTTGTTGACGGGCGCGATGCCGTAGTTGGCGGTGTAGGAATCGCCGTAGAAGACGGTCGGCACGGGGTCGGCGGGTGCCGCGTCCGCGGTCCCCGTCGGCACGGAGAGCGCCAGGCAACTGCCCAGCGCAACGGCGGCGGCCGCCAGCCGTCGTACCGCGGGAGTCTTCGTCGTCATACGCAGGGACGCAGGCATCGATGTGCCCTTTCGTCAGATACCGATGCGGGAGAGCAGGGATGTAACACTGCGTATTCATGCAGATTTCCAGAGTGATAATGCGATAGGCGCGCGTTGCAACTGGGTGACTCCCGGGGGTGCCGGTTCCACGCAAGTTCCACAACCCCCAAAGGCGGTGGCGTGGGCGCGGCTGCGAAGTGGTCTGCTCGTGCGACCGCCGAGCGAGTGGATTTCCCGGTGGGCGGGAGTGGGTGCCCCGAGCTGGGGCAACCGGGTCGTTGTCCCCTGTCGTCCCGGTGGTCCGACTCCCGAGAGGGAAGTCATGAGGCGTGCCCGTGACGCCCGTGGTGGTGTGCACGTCGGACCCGTCCATCACGCACCGGATCGGCAACACGATCAGCGGCAATACGGCGATCAGTGTGGCGAGTTGCCCGGCGAACCAGCATGCGGTCGGCGGCGGCGCGGCCGCGCCGCCATCGGCGACGCGACGGTCCTCCACTACGAGTCGTTCCCCACCGCGACCGGCTGGGCGGTCCGCGCGGCGAACACCGACAACGGCCGGCACGCCATCGTCGCCGAGGTGCTCTGCGCCGCTCCTTGACGGTGCCGCGGTGGTTCCACGTGGAACCACCGCACCACCCGTGCGGTTCGGCACGCCGCGGTAATCAAGCTGTTATTGTCGAGGGCATCCCGGATTCCTGTGCGGTGTCCGGGGCATGGACGTCACTCGCAGGACGGAGAGGCACGCGATGAAGAAGCTGATCCTGGTGGCCCTGGCCGCAGTTGCCGGCCTGTTGGTCTACCGGCAGATCCAGGCGGACCGTGCCGAGCAGGATCTGTGGACCGAGGCGACCGACCCGGTCCCGGCCGGCTCCGCGCGCTGACACCCGCGCGCACGCAGGCACTCGCGGGATAACCCGAGACACCCCTTCCGGGCCCCGGCCGACACGGCCGGGGCCCGCGGTGTTTCCTACGCCGCAATCGCGCACGGCCGCCCGGCGTTGCGTGGGTAGCGCCCACGGAGCCGACACGGCATGATGCGCTGCACGCAACCGGCTCGGTGGCGCGGCGCGGATCCGGCCATCCGAGTGACCCGACTCCGGGGGGATCTCCTTCATGCCCTGTTCCAGATGCGGTAGTCCCCTGCCCGCGGGCAGCGCACTCTGCCCGCAGTGCGGAACTCCCGTCGCGGCACCGCAGATGCCGTACGCCCCGCCGCCGCCGATGGGGTGGGGTCCCGGCTACGCGGCGCCCGCGCCGCCCAAGCCGCTGGGCAGTCTGGCGATCGCCACGAACATCCTGATGGGGATCGCGGCGGCCGTCGCCGTGTACTCGGCCTACGCGTTCTTCCACCGCGCGTCCGTCTTCGGGGACATCCAGGACGGCGACTTCAGCGCGCTCATGGACGCCGGCGACGCGGACGACCCGGTCAAGGCGTCCCTGGCACTGACCGTGATCTCGGGGCTGCCGATCGCCGTCCTGTACATCATCTGGTCCTACCGCGCACGCGCGAACATCGAGGCGTGGCAGGGTCCCCGGCCGAAGCTGTCCAAGGGCTGGGCGATCGGCGGCTGGTTCATCCCGGTGGCCGGCTTCGTCCTCCCGGGCATCGTCGCGAACGACATCGCGAACGGCAGCGACATGCGGGCCGCGCATCCCGGCGGGCGCGCGGGCGGCAAGGGCCTGCTGTGGGCGTGGTGGGGCACGTGGGTGGCCTCGATGGTGCTCTTCACCATCGGGCTGAGCCTCCGCGACTCCGAAGACGACCTGGACAACGGCAACGTCACCTTCGACACCTACCTCAGCAACGCGAAGACGGCCGACTCGCTCTCCGGCACCGCGAGCGTGCTGCGGCTGGCCGCCGCCGTGCTGGCGATCCTCGTCGTGCACCGGATCTCCACGATGCAGGCGCAGCGCATCGCGATGGGCCCGGGGGCCTACCCACCAGGACCGGGCATGGGCATGATGCCGGGTGCTCCGGGGATGCCCGGTTACCCGGGTGCGCCCGGTGCCCCCGGGATGCCGGGCTATCCGGGTATGCCGGGCGGCGGACCGGTTCCGCCGCAGGGTCCGCAGGCCTACTACCAGCAGCCGCCCGCCTAACGGGTTCGGCGCGAGCGCGACCGGCGGGGGACACGCGGGACATCCGCGACACCGCGCCACGGCTCCGGGTCACATCCCCGGGCCCCGGCCGACTCGGCCGGGGCCCGGGATATGCGCGGACCCGGGTGCCGGTTCTTCGGTATGCTCGTAGCGCTCGCCGTCCCGTCGGGTTCGGCGGATATCCGGGGCCATAGCTCAGTTGGTAGAGCGCTGCCTTTGCAAGGCAGATGTCTGGGGTTCGAGTCCCCATGGCTCCACAGCACAGCCGCGCTCCTCGCGGTCGCGGCAACGCCGAAGGCCGGACACCCCCAGGGGTGTCCGGCCTTCGGCGTTGTCTGAGCCGTTCTGTGGAGCCGTTCAGTGGTGGCCGCGGCGGTGCTTGCTCTTGGCGGCGTCCTGCAGGTTCCCGGTCTCGTCGCCATCGTGGTCCGCGGTGCCGACGCTTCCGGGGTCGGTCACCGGCTCGCCGCGGTAGGCGTCCGGGCTCATGCCCGGTGCGGGCGCCGCGGGCAGGCTCTCGTCGGCCTTCCACTCGGGCTCTTCGGTCTTGCGCTGCCACCACACCCAGCCGGCCGTGGCGCCGATCGCCAGAGCCAGCATGAAGATGCGGCGGTTCTTGCGGCGCTTCTTCTGCTTGGCCAGCTTGCGGATCTCCGCGGCGCTGACGTCGCCGCGCAGCGCGACGGCGGCGGCCTCGGCGCGGGCGCGGGCCTCGGCCAGGGCGGGTTCGCTCGCGTCCCGGGCGGCGACGGCGGCCGCGACGGCGCGGGGCCGCACCTCGTCCTCGTAACGGCGGCGGGCGTTCTCCACGACGAGTTGGGCGCGCGGGGGCAGCGCCGGTACGACGCGGTCGCGGCTGTAGGCCGCGGCGCGCATGCGTGCGTTGTCCATGGCCGGCAGTACGCGCGTCTGGCCCTGCTCGCGCGCGGCGACGAGCGCGGCGGCGAGTCGGGGCGCCGCCCATTCGCGGGCGTCCGCGGCGTACTGCGCTGCGGAATCCCGTGCATGTGCGGCACGGGGCGCGATCCAGACCACGGTCCGGCCAGACACGTCGCGTGCCTGCTCTCGTGCCCGATCCATGCTCACGACGGCCTCCTCCTCGGCGGTTGTATCCGCATACGCTTTCCCGGAGCGCCGAAGATCATGCCTGGTTTGTCATCTCATATACCTTTGATGGTGCGTGATCGTCGCGTGCGGAGCGCGCGTTCTCCTGGCGTTTGGGCGCCGGAGGCCGCCGCGTGCGAGGATTTCCGGGACCGACGGCAGGCCCGTCCGACCCCCGCGGCGGCAGCGGGAAACCCGCGCCGCCGGAGTGTCCGGGACCCGCCGCACACCGCGCAGCAAGCCGGCCGCGACCGTCGCGGCCGCAGGGAAGGCTCACTCGTGGCCGAGAAGCTCTACGCCACCGTCAAGACCAACCACGGGGACATCCTGCTCGAATTGTTCCCGAACCATGCGCCGAAGACGGTCGCCAGCTTCGTCGGCCTGTCCGACGGTTCCCGCGAGTGGACCGACCCGGAGACCGGTGCGCCGGGCAAGGGCCCGCTGTACAACGGGGTGGTCTTCCACCGCGTGATCGACGGCTTCATGATCCAGGGCGGGGACCCGACCGGCACCGGCCGTGGCGGCCCGGGCTACCAGTTCGCCGACGAGTTCCACCCCGACCTGCAGTTCAGCCGCCCGTTCCTGCTGGCCATGGCGAACGCCGGCCCGGGGACCAACGGCTCGCAGTTCTTCATCACGGTCGGCACCCCGGCGCACTTGAACCGCAAGCACACGATCTTCGGCGAGGTCGCGGACCAGGCGGGCCGGGACGTGGTCAAGGCCATCTCCCAGGTTGCGACCGACGGCAACGACCGGCCGGTGCGGGACGTCGTCATTTCCGAGATCGTCATCGAGAAGCGCTGAAGCCACGTTGAACCCACTTGACGGAGACAGACCGGCCGGGCCCGCCGAAGGCCCCGCGGGTTCGCCGGCCTGCTACCGGCACCCCGGGCGCGAGACGCACATCCGCTGCGCGCGCTGCGAACGCCCGGTGTGCTCCGAATGCATGGTGAGCGCGTCGGTCGGCTTCCAGTGCCCGGAGTGCGTGCGGGACGGGCGGCGTACCGTGCGTCAGGCGCGCACGATAGCCGGGGGCAGCGTGCGGTCCCCGCAGAAGAGCGCGATCGTCACCAAGGTGCTCATCGGCCTGAACCTGGCGGTGTTCCTGCTGGTCCTTGTGGTCGGGGACAAGGTGGTCGACAAGCTGATGCTGATCGGCCGTGCGCTCGTCGGGAACCACGTGGTCGGCGTTGCCGAGGGCGACTGGTACCGGCTGCTGACCGCGGGCTTCCTCCATCAGGAGGTCTGGCACATCGCCTTCAACATGTGGGCGCTGTGGATGCTGGGCCCGGCGCTGGAGTCCGCGCTGGGGCGGACCCGGTTCCTCGCCGTCTATCTGCTGTCGCTGCTCGGCGGCACCGCGACGTCGTACCTGCTCGCCGCGCAGAACCAGGGCTCGCTCGGCGCGTCCGGTGCGGTGTTCGGGCTGTTCGGCGCGGCCATCGTGGTGGGTCGGCGGATGCGGTACGACCTGCGGCCGCTGATCGCGCTGCTGGTGATCAACCTGGTGATCACGTTCCTCAACACCAGCCGCATCGACTGGCGGGCGCACGTGGGCGGCCTGGTGGTCGGCGTGATCAGCGCGATCGTGATGGTGCACGCGCCGCGGGCGCACCGGGTGGTGGTGCAGGTTGCGGGCGTGCTGGTGATCGCCGCGGCGATCGTGGCGACCGTGCTGGTCAGGACGTCGCAGCTGACCTAGGTGCCGGACCCGGGCGTGCCGCAGGGCTGCCCGGGTGCGGGGCGCAAGGGCTGTCGCAGGGGGCGTCGCAGGGCCGTTGCGTGGTCATTCGGGCCTCCGCGATCGGTTACACTGAGGATATTCCGAATGACCCACGGTGATGATTCCGTGCGGACATTCCGTTGCGGACGCGTCGGCACGCCGGGGTGGCGAGCCGCGCACGCTAGGGTTATCCACAGGCTGTGCCCAGTTATCCCCACTGTGGATAACTCTGTGGACGGCTGGTCCGCTGCCGCGTTACTTCCACTGGGTGGAGACGCCGAAGCCCGCCGCGATGAAGCCGAAGCCGACGACGATGTTCCAGTTGCCCATCTGCTCGACCGGGTAGTTGCCGTTCGTCACGTAGTAGACGACGATCCACAGCAGGCCGACGGCGAACAGGGCCAGCATGAAGGGCGCGACCCACCCGCGCGTGTCCAGCTTTATCACCGTCTTCTTCTCCGGCGGCGGCGTGAAGTCGGACTTCTTGCGAATGCGGGACTTCGGCACGAGAGTCTCTCCTGTCGATGCTGCCCTGGGCCTACAGCTTCGGAGCACCTACCGTCGGGCTTCGGCGCCCTGCCGTCGGCGGGGAGTGAACGGGGCGCGACGCGGCCTGCGACGCGTCGGTTAGCGTAGTCGCTCTCAGGTCCGGATGGAGGGTACGACAACGTGCGTAGGCCCGGTGTGCGCTTGCCTGTTTTCCCCAGGCCCAGTGTCGCGCGATCCGGAACCAACCGGCGAGTGATCGTACCCCGGGTCCTCGCGATGGCGGTCTTCGGACTGGCCGGCCTCATGTTCTGGGTGAGCGCCACCACGTCGCACGGCAACGACATCCGCAACGACAGCCCGTCGATGCAGTACCGCGACCTGGTCCGCAAGCAAGGCGCGCACAACACCGAGGTCGAACGCGACCTCACCGGACTGCGCAAGGACGTCGACGACCTGACGCGGGGTCAGGCCAACGACCCCGAGGCGCAGGCCAAGGTCGACGCGCTCACCGCCCCCGCCCAGCTGGCGCCGCTGAGCGGCCCCGGGCTCACCGTCACGCTGACGGACGCGCCTCCGGACGCCACCGCGCGCATCCCCGACGTGCGCCAGCCCACCGCCGACGACCTCGTCGTGCACCAGCAGGACATTCAAGCTGTGGTCAATGCGTTGTGGGCGGGCGGTGCGCAAGGTATCCAGATCATGGACCAGCGCCTCGTCGCCACGAGCGCGGTGCGCTGCGTCGGCAACACGCTGATCCTGCACGGGCGCGTCTACTCGCCGCCGTACGTGATCACTGCGGTGGGCGACATCGGGGCCATGCGCCGCGCGCTCGACGACAGCGAAAGCGTGTACAACTACACGACCTACGTGACCGCGTACGGGCTGGGCTACAAGGTCGAAGACCGGAAGCAGGCGAACCTGCCGGGGTACACCGGTCCGCTCGACCTGCAGTATGCGAAAGTCTCCTGAGCCGGGAACAGAAGGGGAGTCGGCCCATGCGCACCGCGATTCGCGGCGTTGGTGAGACGTTCATCACGCTCGGTGTCGTGATCCTGCTGTTCGTCGTCTACCAGCTGTATTGGACCGGGGTGCTGGCCCGCGAGGCGCGGGCCGAGGAACTCGACAAGCTGAACAAGAAGATCAAGAAGAACCAGTCGGCGCCGCTCGATCCGGTGGTCGGCACGCCGGGCGGCGCGTCCGCCCCGGCCGCGGCCCCGCCGCCCCAGCCGTACCCGCACGGCGAGAGCTTCGCGGTGATGTACATCCCGCGGTTCGGCTCGTCGTGGAAGTGGACGGTGCTGTCGGGCACCGACACGGACGTCCTGAAGAAGGGCCTCGGCTGGTACGACAAGTCCGCCAAGGTCGGCCAGGACGGCAACTTCGCGGTCGCGGGCCACCGCAAGACCTACGGCGACCCGATGATCGACTTCGCGGAGCTGAAGCCCGGCGACAAGATCGTGGTGAACGACACCGAGAACTGGTTCGTCTACACCCTCGACGTCCCGCTGGTGAACGCGCAGGCCGGCAAGAACGACAAGGCCGTCTACAAGACGCTCCCGGAGGACGTCGGAGTGGTCGCCCCGGTGCCCGCCAAGGGCTTCGACAAGCCCGGCAAGTACATCACCCTGACCACCTGCGACCCCAAGTACGGCAGCAGCCACCGCCTGATCGCCTGGGGCCACCTCGAATCGGTCCAGCCGCTGTCCGCCGGCGAGCCCGCGGCGCTGAAGGGAGCTTCCTGATGTACGCGTTCATCTGGCGCCATCTGCCGGGCAACGTGTGGGTGCGCATCGCGATCTGCCTCATCCTGGTCATGGCGATCGTCTACGCCCTGTTCCAGTGGATCTTCCCGTGGGCCGAGCCGCTGCTGCCGTTCAGCGACGTGACCGTCGACCAGGGCAACGTCACGGACGTCAACCCCAGCACTTCCCCGGCCGGAGGCCTCCCCGGATGACCGCGCGCATTCTCGTCGTCGACAACTACGACAGCTTCGTCTTCAACCTGGTCCAGTACCTCTACCAGCTGGGCGCGACCTGCGAGGTCCGCCGCAACGACGAGGTGGCCGTCGAGGACGCCGCCGGGTTCGACGGCGTGCTGCTGTCGCCCGGCCCGGGTACCCCCGAAGAGGCCGGGGTGTGCGTGGACATGGTCAAGTACGGGGCAGGACGTGTCCCGGTTTTCGGCGTGTGCCTGGGGATGCAGTCCATCGCGGTGGCTTACGGCGCTACCGTGGGCCGAGCGCCCGAATTGCTGCACGGCAAGACGAGTTCGGTCGCGCACCAGGGCGCGGGAGTCTTCGCCGGGCTGCCGTCGCCGTTCACCGCGACGCGGTACCACTCGCTCGCGGTCGATCCGGACACCGTGCCGGCCGAATTGGAGGTGACCGGGTGGACCGAGAGTGGGGTGATCATGGGCCTGCGCCATCGCGTCCTTCCGGTCGAAGGCGTGCAGTTCCACCCGGAGTCGGTGCTCACCCAGGACGGCCACCTCATGCTGGCGAACTGGCTGGCGACGTGCGGGTATCCGGAGGCCGTCGGGCGCGCCGGGGGCCTGGCGCCGGTGGTGGGCCGATCGGGGATGGCGACGACATAACCACCCGCCTGCCCGTGTACGCGGATCCGGCGCCGGACGCCGCACCGGCGTCCCAGCCCGGCCTCCCGGCCGGTCCGGAGCCCGGCTACGAACCGGACTTCCGGGACCGCACCGCCGAACTCGCCGTCGTGCGGCCCCCCGGGCGTGCGGCCAGGCGTGCGGCCGCGGCGGCGCCCGGTGACGGGACGCCGGGCGGCGGAACTCCCGGGGGCGGCACCCCCGGAGGCCGTGCCGCGCGGCGCAAGGCCCTCCAGGAGGAGCAGAAGGGTGCCAGGCGGCGCGGGAAGCCGCGCACGGGCGCGGCCGTGGAGCTGCCGCCCGGGGCGGGCCGTGCGGCCCGCCGGAAGGCCGCCAAGCCGTCCACGAAGGCACGTGTCATCACCGGAGTCGCCACCGGCATCGGCGAACTCGCCATGACGGCAGGCCTGGTGATGGTGCTGTTCGTGGTCTACACGACGTGGTGGACGAACGTCGTCGGGCACCGCAACGCCAACCGCGAGGCGGACAGCCTCCAGGACCAGTGGGACCAGAGCCAGAAGGACGGTGCCCCGCCGCCCGCCCCCGACCCGCGGCAGCCGGACGGCTTCGCCCCCGGCGCCGGGTTCGCCCTCCTCTACATCCCCAAGCTGGGCGTGCGCGTGCCGGTGGCGCAGGGCACCGACAAGCAGAAGGTCCTCGACAAGGGCCTGGCCGGGCACTACACGGACCCGAAGACCGCGATGCCGTGGGACAACCAGGGCAACTTCGCGGTGGCCGCGCACCGCAACACCCACGGCGAGCCGTTCCGCTACATCAACAAGCTCGTCGCCGGCGACAAGCTCGTGGTGGAGACCTCCACGACCTACTACACGTACGTGGTCACCAACACCCTTCCGGAGACGTCCCCGAAGGACATCGCGGTGATCGACCCGGTGCCGAAGAAGAGCGGGTTCAAGGGCCCCGGCCGGTACATCACGCTCACCACGTGCACCCCCGACGGGCACTCCACCTACCGGCTCATCGTGTGGGGGCAGCTCCAAGAGGAACGCCCGCGCAAAGACGGCAAACCGGATGCTTTGGTGAAGGACACGTAGCCTCCGCGCGGAGCATTGCCGACGCCCGCGGGAATCTCCCGGGAAACCACTGCGGGATGGCGCTTTCGTGGCTGTCAGGGTCTGAACATCGGCGTTTGATTGTGCCAAGCTGTCGCCTCATGGGCGTCGTGCGCAAGCTGATACGCGGCACCGCCGAGATCGTGTTCACTCTGGGTCTCGTCGGTCTCCTCCTGTGCGTCCACCAGTTGTGGTGGACCAACATCGAATCCCGCGCGAAGGCGTCGTCCAACCTGAGCGAGTTGGACGACGAATGGCAGCGCGGGCCGGTGGCGAGCAGCAACGACACGCCGCCGTACCTCGGCCCGGACGGCAGCGACGGGCCCACCAACGTGGGCACCGACGGGCACAACGACGGGACGGGCGTGGACGGCGCGGGCACGGTCCGCGGCAAGCCGTTCGCGAAGGTCTACATTCCGCGGCTCGGCAAGGGCTTCGTGAAGCCGATCGTCGAAGGCACCAGCCTCAATTCGCTCGCCCAAGGCGTCGGCCACTACACCTACGCCCCCTACACCGGGCCGGGGCAGGTCGGGAACTTCGGCCTCGCCGGGCACCGCAACGGGCACGGCGAGCCGTTCCGCTACCTCAACAAGCTGCGGCCGGGCGACTTCGTGGTCGTCGAAACGGCCACCTCCTGGTACACCTACCAGATCGTCAAGGGCCCGTTCATCACCCAGCCGGGCAACGGCGCGGTCCTCGCTTCGGATCCGCCGCAACTCGGCCTGGGATCCGGGCAGAAGCTCATCACCCTGACGACCTGCGACCCGGAGTTCACGTCCAAGAACCGCATGGTGTTCTGGGGAACGCTGAAGGTCGCCGACGAGAAACGACCCGGCTTCAAGCCGGCCGCCCTGGGCTAGCAACGACCTGGCAGCCGAATCCCCCGGCATCCGGCCGGACTTCCCGCCACCGACCGGGCTCCACGAAAGGCCGAGGCCCGCGCCCCTCTCGGGGACGCGGGCCTCGGTCGTGTTCCGGTGCCGTGCCGCGGGGCCTACTGGCCCCAGTTCTTCGGGTCGAACGGGTTGGTGATCGGCTTGGTGTTGCCGCCCGGGTTGCCCGGCTGCGTCGTCGGACCGCCCGGCTGCGTCGTCGGACTGCCCGGCGGGGTGGTCGGCGCCGTCGTGGTCGGCGAGGGAGTCGGGCCCTGCGAGATGATCAGGGTGATCGTCGTGCCCTCGTCGACCGGACCCTTGTCCGGGCTGTAGCTGATGACCGTGCCCTGCGGACGGTCCGCGCTGTACTGCATGCGGATCCGCGGGTTGAGCTTCAGATCCTTCAGCTTGTTCGTCGCGTCGTCCTGGGTCAGCCCGGTCAGCGTCGGGATGTCCACCTGGGCCTTGCCACTGCTGACGGTCAGCGTGACGTCGCTCTTCAGCGCCAGGTCGGTGTTGGCGACCGGGTCGGTCGCGCACACGTTGCCGCGCTGGCACTGGCTGGTCACCACGCGGTTGACCTTCGGGGTGAACCCGGCGTCGGTGAGCGCCTTGACCGCGGCGTCCTCGGACTGGCCGACGACCTGCGGGACCTTGGCGGTCGGCGGGCCGGACGACATGATCACCGTGACCACGCTGTCCTTGGGCAGCTTGGAGTCAGGCTGCTTGTCCTGCTCGCAGACCTTGTCCTTGGGCTGGTCGGCACAGGCCTTCTTGGTGTCCGAGACCTTGATCTTCAGGCCGGCGTTCTCCAGCGACGACGTCGCCTCCTGCTCGGTCTTGCCGATCAGGGTGGGCACCGTCTTGTCGTCCTTGGCGCCGCCGGAATCGCCGAGCAGCGTCTTGCCGACGAAGAACGCCGCGACGAGCACCGCGACGCAGGCGACCGCGAGCAGCGCCCACGCCCAGCCGCGCTGCCGCGGCGGTTCGTCGTCGTCGTAGTCGTCCGGGCCCTGGTCGTACTGCTGCGGCGGCCGGCCCTGCGAGCCGTAAGCCCCGGTCTGGCTGGTCGCCCCACCGGGGGTCGGCGGCAGGTACTGGGTGGCGGCCTCCATCGGGGCCATCACCGCCGACGCCGCGATCGGCATGCCGTGCAGCGCGCGCTCGAGGTCGGCGCGCATCTCGTCGGCGCTCTGGTACCGGTGGTCCGGGTGCTTGGCGAGCGACTTGAGCACGATCGCGTCGATGGTCGGGGAGACCTCGGGGTCGTACGCGCTCGGCGGCAGCGGGTCCTCGCGGACGTGCTGGTACGCCACCGCCACCGGCGAGTCGCCGACGAACGGCGGCCGCTCGGTGAGCAGTTCGTACAGCAGGCAGCCCGCGGAGTAGAGGTCCGAACGGGCGTCCACGGTCTCGCCGCGGGCCTGCTCGGGGGACAGGTACTGGGCCGTGCCGATGACCGCGGCGGTCTGCGTCATCGTCATGCCGTTGTCCGCCATGGCGCGCGCGATGCCGAAGTCCATCACCTTGACGGTGCCCTGGCGCGTCAGCATGACGTTCGCGGGCTTGATGTCGCGGTGGATGATGCCGTTGCGGTGGCTGTACTCCAGAGCCTGGAGCACGCCCGCGGTCATCTCGAGAGCGCGTTCGGGCAGCAGCCGGCGGCCGGAGTGCAGCAGCTCGCGCAGCGTGGACCCGTCGACGTACTCCATCACGATGTACGGGATGGAGATCCCGTTGATGTAGTCCTCGCCTGTGTCGTAGACCGCGACGATCGCCGGATGGTTCAGCGACGCGGCGGACTGCGCCTCACGGCGGAAACGTGCCTGGAACGAGGGGTCGCGGGCCAGGTCGGCGCGGAGCGTTTTCACCGCGACGCTACGGCCGAGGCGGATGTCGCGGCCCAGATAGACCTCGGCCATACCGCCGCGGCCCAGGACCGCGCCCAGCTCGTACCGGTCGCCGAGGCGACGCGGCTCTTCCATAGCTTCCAGCCCTTCCCTTACCGATCCACGGCCCTGGGGACCGGTCCGACGGAACAAGCAGTGCGATGGACCGGGACTACTGCCTCCACTGCTCTGTCTGCCTATCCGAGTGTCGCAGGCGGCTTCGGCGCCGCTTGCCCCCGCCCGTCCCGGAACGTTCCCGGACACGGTACCGGGGCGTGCGATCCCCCGTGTGTCACGGACTGATCAAGTCCGGCGGCCGCGTTGTGCGGACTGTCCTGCGGACTCCCGTGCGGGCCGGGGCGCGGAGCGGCACGCGGACTATGGTGCGTGTCACTTCCCGAGCACCGCCTTCATCACCGCGACGGCCGTCGGGGCGGCGCTGCCGCAGCCGCTGATGTCGTCGCGGTCCGCGTTGCTGTCCTCGATGACCACGGCGACGGCGACCTTCTTGCCGTCGACCTCGCCGTAGGAGACGAACCACGCGTACGGGTTGTCCTTGTTGTTGACGCCGCGCTGCGCGGTGCCGGTCTTGCCGCCGACCTTGACGCCCGGGATCTGCGCCGTCTTGCAGGTGCCTTCGGTCACGACGCCCTGCATCATGTCCTGGAGCTGGCCGGCCACCGTCGGGCTGACCGCCTCGCTGATCTGCTTGGGCGAGGTCTGCTCGATGGTGTCCATGTTCTGCGACTTCAGCGAGTCGACCAGGTACGGCTGCATCATCTTGCCGTTGTTGGCGATCGTCGCGACGACGGACGCCATCTGCAGCGGCGTCGCCTGCACGTCCTGCTGGCCGATCGACGCGCGCATGGTGGCCGCGCCGTCCTTGTTGGACGGGAACAGGCTGGCCGACACGCGGGTCGGGATCTCCATGTTGTTCTTGGTGTCGACACCGGTCGGCGACTGGTAGTTGTACTTGCCGAAGTCGTTGAAGCCGAACGCCTCGGCCTGCTTCTTGACCGCGTCGTCGCCGAGCTGCGTGCCGATGCCCGCGAACACCGTGTTGCAGGAGTACTCCAGGGCGACCTTCAGCGTCGCGCCCGCGCACTTGCCCGGGCCCGCCTGGTCGATCAGCTCCTTGTTGGAGTTCGGGTAGCGGGACGGCGACTGGAAGTTCGTCGGGGCGTCCGGGTTGGCGTACTGGCCGCTGGAGAGCGCCGCCGCGGCGGTGATCAGCTTGAACGTCGAACCCGGCGCGTAGGTCGTGCGGATCGCCCGGTTCTCGGACGGCTTGGCCGGGTCCTGTTCGAGCGCCTTCCAGGCCTGGTCCTGGACCTTCTTGTCGTTCGTCGACAGCTTGCCGGGGTCGAACGACGGGGTCGAGACCAGGGTAAGGATCTTGCCGGTGGCCGGGTCGATCGCGGCGACGGCGCCGGTCTTGTTCTGGCTCACCAGCGAGTTGTAGGCGGCTTCCTGCGCCTTGCCGTTGATGGTCAGCGCGACGTTGCCGCCGCGCCGGTCCTTGCCCGTGATGGTGTCGATCACCCGGCGCACGAACAGCCGGTCGTCGTCGCCCGTGAGGATCGAGTCGTCGACGCTCTCCAGGAAGCTGCTGCCGTAGAACTGCGACTTGAAGCCGGTGACGGGGGCGTACATCGGGCCGTTGAGGTACGTCCGCACGTACTCGTACTTCTTGCTGTCCGAGTCTTCCGAGCCGGTGATCGGCTTGCCGTCCACCAGGAAGTCGCCGCGCGGGTGCGAATACGACTCGTACACACGGCGGTTGTTGTTCGGGTTGTCGGCGTAGTCCGCGGCCTTGACCACCTGGACCCAGTTGGCGCGCAGCATGAGTGCGGCCACCAGGACAAGGCAGAAGATGGACACCTTCCGGAGCGGCTTGTTCACTTGCGATCCCAGTCCCTCACTGGCTGTGTCCTCTCGGTCCCGACGGACCTGTCGTGTCCCCGATCGGCGGGTGTCCCGGCTGGGAGCCCGATGACTGCTCCGGCGGCGCGGCGGGCCGCGGCGGCGTGGCAGGCGGTGCGGGGACGCCGGGGACTCCGCCGGGAACCGTCATCGCGTCGGGCGGTGCCGGTTCCGCGAAGCCCGCGGGAGGTCTGGCGGTGATCTGCGTCGCGTCGTCGGCACCCGCCGGGGGCGGTGCGGGCGCCCCGTTCGGCCCGTCCGGAGATCCGGACGCGGCGTTGGCGGGGGCGTCGGGCAGGTCGCCGAGCGGCGAGCCGTGCACCGGAGTCGGCGGCGCCAACTCGTCGGCGTCGGCCGGGTCGAGCTGCTGGTTGGGCACGTCGGAGTTGTTGCGGCGGCGGCGGCCGCCGCGGCTGTTCTGTATGGCGGCGATCTGGCCGGCCTCGACGGGTGCGGCAGGGCGGCGGGCGGTGTGGCTGATCACGATGAGGATCGCCACGAGTGCCCAGTTGGTGAGCACCGACGAACCGCCCTGCGCGAGGAACGGCATCGTCATACCGGTCAGCGGGATGAGGCCGGTGACGCCGCCGGCGACCACGAAGACCTGGAGCGCCATGACCACCGACAGGCCCGCGGCGAGCAGCTTGCCGAACGGGTCGCGGGCGGCGAGGGCGGTGCGCAGGCCGCGCTCGATGAGCAGCCCGTAGACCATGAAGATCGCCATCATGCCGGCGAGGCCGAGTTCTTCGCCGACCGACGTGAGGATGAAGTCGCTGTTGGCGGCGAAGCCGATCTCGCCGGGGTAGCCCTGGTTGAGGCCCTTGCCGAGGAGGCCGCCGCTGCCGTAGCCGAACAGTGCCTGGGCGAGCTGGTCGGAGTCGGTGACGGTGAGCTTGTCGATCGGCACGTCGTAGTAGTAGAGCGGGTCGAGCCAGGCGTGGACGCGGCTCTTCACGTGCGGCTCGATCGAGCCGACGAGGCCCGCGCCGGCGGCCGACAGGCCGAGGCCGAACAGCAGCCAGCTGGTGCGCTCGGTCGCGATGTACAGCATGACCACGAACACGCCGAAGAACAGCAGCGACGTGCCGAGGTCGCGTTCCGCGACCAGGATGAGCAGGCTGAGCAGCCAGGCCACGAGTATCGGGCCCATGTCGCGGCCGCGCGGCAGGTACAGCCCCACGACCTTGCGGCTGGCCAGCGCGAGCGCGTCGCGCTTGACCATGAGGTAGCCCGCGAAGAACACCGTGACGATGATCTTGGTGAACTCGCCGGGCTGGAACGACAGCGGGCCGAGCGAGATCCAGATCTTCGCGCCGTTGACCGCCGGGAAGGGGATCGGCGAGACCAGCAGCACCAGTGCGACCGCCATCGCGGTGTACGTGTAGCGCTGCAGGATCCGGTGGTCGCGCAGGAACGCGACGATGGCCAGGAACAGGATGATGCCGAGCGCCGACCACAGCAGCTGGGTCGGCGCGGTCTGCAGGGCCTTGCTGCGGCCGCGGGTCGGCTCCAGGCCGATGCGGTAGATCAGCACCAGGCCCATGCCGTTGAGGAACGTGGCCAGGGGCAGCAGCAGCGGGTCCGCGTAGGGCGCGAACTTGCGGACCACCAGGTGGGCGACGAAGGCGAGGGCGCCCAGGCCCAGGCCGTACGTCGCGAGGCCGGCGGGCAGCCTGCCGTCGCCCGCGAGCCCGATGTTGACGTACGCCAGCACCGGAACGAGCACCGCGAAGCCGAGCATCATCAGCTCGGTGTTGCGGCGGTTCGGTGCGGACTGCGGGGTGATCGTGGTGTTCCTGCCCACCGCGGCGCCGGTCCTCAACTCGAACCGTTCGGCTGAACGGCGCAGTTGGACACCTTGTCGGCTTGCTCGCCGGCGTCGAACTTCTGCGGTGCGACGGGCGGCGCCGTGGTCGGCGGAGCGCTGGAGGGCGGCGCGGTCGGGGCACCGGACTCGCCCGGTGCGGCGGTTCCGGCGGCGTTCTGCTTGGCGTTGCCGCCGGGGCGCGACGTCGAGCGGGACGTCGAGGTCGCGGTCGGTGCCCCGGTGCGGATCGGCGCGGCCTGCCCGGTCGCGGACGCGGTCGTGGTCGGGCTCACAGTCTCACCTCCCGGCGTGGCGCCGTTCACCGGCGGCGTGGTCTGCCCCGGATTCTGGGTCTGGGGTACCTGGGAAGGGACGGTGACCGGGTGCGTCTGGTTCCACTCTTTGATGCTCGTGCAGAGCCCCGCCTGGTCGCGGACCTTGTCCATGTACTTGCGCGCGTCCGACAGGCCGGTCGCCTCGTAGTGGTCCTTGAGGCTCTGCTGGTAGGGCGCGGAGAACTGCGTGATGTCGATGTCGTGGTACGTCTGGTACGGGCTGGACAGCGAGATCCCGAAGACCTTCGTGTCGATGCCCTTGTAGACCGTCACGTTGTTGCCGTCAGCGGCGACGTAGTACTGCGTCTGCGTCCACCAGTACGCGCCGCCGAGCGCGGCCAGCACCAGGACGGCGGGCCCCCACACCGGCAGCGTCCGGCGCCACGCGGACTTCGGCTTGCGGCGGCTCTGCGGCGTCTCCGGGAGGAGCGCCTCCGCCTCGTACTCGCCCTGGGTGAGTTCGCGGGCCCGCGACGCGGGCGTGGTGGGCAGCGTCGTCGTGTCGCCCAGGTCCTCGGCGACCGCGCCGACCACCATGGGGTGGTCGGACGGCGTCTGGTCGGAGTCGACCAGGTCCGCGACGATGCAGGTGATGTTGTCGGGGCCGCCGCCGCGCAGCGCGAGCTGGATGAGTTCCTGGACGGCTTCGCGCGGGTCGGCGTAGGCGAGCAGCGTGTCCTGCATCGTTTCCCGGCTGACCACGCCGGAAAGCCCGTCGCTGCAGATGAGGTAGCGGTCGCCGAGCCGGGCCTCGCGCAGCGTCAGGTCGGGCTCGACCTGGCCGCGGCCGTCGAGCGCGCGCATCAGCAGGGACCGCTGCGGGTGGTGGCCGGCTTCCTCTTCGGTGATGCGGCCTTCGTCGACGAGCCGCTGCACCCAGGTGTGGTCCTGGGTGATCTGCTCGAGGGCCCCGTCGCGCAGCAAGTAGGCGCGCGAGTCGCCGACATGCACCATGCCGAGGCCGGAGCCGGTCCACAGCAGGGCGGTGAGCGTGGTGCCCATGCCCTCGAGACCGGGGTCGTCCTCGATCATCACGCGGAGCCGGTCGTTGGCCCGGTCGACGGCCAGCCGGAGGACCTCGCGGAGGTCGGTGCCCGGCAGGTCCTCGTCGAGTTCGACCATCGTCGAAAGGACTTCGGAACTTGCCACCTCGCCCGCGGCGGCGCCGCCCATGCCGTCGGCGACCGCGAGCAGCCGCGGACCGGCATAGCCGGAGTCCTCGTTGCCCTCGCGGATCATGCCTTTGTGTGATCCGGCGGCGAAGCGGAGAGAGAGGCTCATTCAGGCTACCTGCGCAGCTCGATAACGGTCTTGCCGATGCGGATCGGCGCTCCGAGGGGAACGGGGGTGGGGCCGGTCAAGCGCGTGCGGTCCAGGTAGGTGCCGTTCGTCGACCCGAGGTCCTCGACGATCCAACTGCCGTCCGGGGCCGGGTAGATGCGGGCGTGGCGGCTCGACGCGTAGTCGTCGTCGAGCACGATGGTGGAGTCGTGGGCCCGCCCGATGGTGATCTGCTGGTCGGTCAGATTCATCGTGGTGCCGGTCAGCGAACCGCCGGTGATGACGAGCTTGGACGGGGTGTTGCGGGCACCGTTCGGACGGCGGCCGCCGCGCGCCTGCGCGGGCGGGCCTTGCGCGGCCTGCGGAGCGGCCGCGGCCGCAGCCGCGGGCGCCCCTGCGGGCACCGGGGCGGCACCGCGGCGGCGCATCGGCCGCTGGGTCACCCGGGTACCGAACAGGTCGCTGCGGATCACCTGCACGGCCACGATGACGAAAAGCCACAGCACCGCGAGGAAACCCAGCCGCATGACGGTGAGGGTCAGCTCAGACATGCGCCCGATGTCACCCCTCGGATTGACGGAACACGACGGTGGTACTGCCCAGCACGATCCTCGATCCGTCTCTCAGGCCGGCACGCGTGCAGTGCTGGCCGTCGACGACGATGCCGTTCGTCGAGCCGAGGTCGGCGATCGAGGCGGGCGGACCGACTCTGATCTCGGCGTGGTGCCGCGAGACGCTCGGGTCGTCGACCCGGATGTCCGCGTCGGTGCTGCGCCCCAGTTTGGCGGCCGCAGCGGTCAGTTCGTGACGCATCCCGTTGATCTCGACCCAGGTGCGGAGCACCGGGGCCGGCGGCCGGTACGGGGCCGGCGCGGGTCCGGGCGGCGGGGCCGGCGGCCGCGGCGGGAGTCCGCCGGCCGCGGGACCCGGACCGATCGGGGCGCCGGGCATGCCGCCCGCCTGCGGATGCGGCGAGTGGCCTTGGTACTGGGGTGTGTGGCCCTGCGGCGGTTGCCCGGGGCCGCTGCCGTACTGCTGGTCGTAGTGCGGCGGCTGGGCAGACGCTACCGCTCCCGGGCCGCCGAAGTCCGGTCCGCCCTGCGACTGGCTTCCGGCGAGGGCCTGGCTGCGCACCCGGTAGAGGCCGGTGTCCAGGTCGTCGGCCTGCTCGAAGTGGACCTCGACGGGGCCGATGAAGGAGTAGCGCTGCTGCTGCGCGTAGTCGCGGACCATGGTCGACAACTCGGCGCCGAGCTGCTGCGCGTACGGGCTGAGGCGCTCGTAGTCGTGCGAGCCCAGCTCCACCACGAAGTCGTTCGGCACCATCGTGCGCTCGCGGTTCCAGATGGTGGCGTTGCTGTCGCACTCGCGCTTGAGCGCGCTGGCGATCTCCACGGGCTGGACATCCGACTTGAACGCCTTGGCGAAGGCGCCGTTGACCAGGCCCTCAAGTCGTTGTTCGAACTTCTTCAGGACACCCATGGGCACCTCCTTCCTTCAAGCGTCGCCGTCGTCTTCCGGGGCACGGTCCGGCCCGGCCGGGCATGCTCCGGTCGGGCCGGTCCTACAGTCTGCTCGCCGATCCGCTCACTGATCGTATCCACGCTCGGGAAACGGGCATGGTTCCCCGCCATGGTCACTGTAGGGAGTGTTGGCTCTCACAAGGATTCCTACACCCCCGGCCCTTCGTCCTGGCTCGCTTGTCGTAGTTGCAGTGTGACCACGTGCGTCTACCCCGCCCCACGCCGTCCTATCGCGGGCGGCGCAGGTCAAGCATGCCGGAGTCGCGGGCACGGCGGGGATGGGCCCGGAGAAAGAAGGTGCACAAAGAGGAGCCCGGGAAGGGAGAGGAAGGAGCGGGGCGCGGACGGGGCGGAGAAGAGGAGGGAAGAGCGGGGGAAGAAGGAGCGGCGGGGGATGCGGCGGGAGCCGGCCCGGGGGCGGCGGAGTGTGCGGCGGACGGGTGCCGTGGAGCCGCCGAGGGTGTGGTGATCATGTGCCGCGGGTATCGATGTGAATCGGCCCCCGCATCCGTGCTAATCTTCAATTGCTCGCGCGGGTGGCGGAATAGGCAGACGCGCTGGATTCAGGTTCCAGTGCCCGAAAGGGCGTGGGGGTTCAACTCCCCCCTCGCGCACCGAGCAAGAGGCCCGCAGGTCATAGACCTGCGGGCCTCTGGCATGTCCGGGATCGGGCGGGTTGCGGGGTCCGACCGGGAGGCCGGGTGCGGTGTGCGCGGAGTGGTCGAGAGCCGGCGCGATCCGGACGACCGCGTCGGCGGAGGCGCATTTCTCAGGCGGCGCAGGCCGCTTCGGCGTAGGTGATCCGGGCGACGGCGGGCGCCGAGACGATCTGGACGGTGTCCGTGCCGGGGATCCGGACGTGGACGAAGCCGCCTTCGAGGGCGAAGTCCGCGTCGGCGGACGCCGTGGACCCGCCGTCCTTGCCGACGAGCGTGTAGCCGTCCCGCAGATGCACGGTTCCGGTGCGCCAGTTCGCGGTCATGCCTGCACCTCCGGGAAGTCGAGCCGTGGCTCGGCCAGGTGGTTGAAGTAGTTCGAGAGTGTGTTGAGCGCCACATGCGCGGTGATCTCCGCGAGTTCGGCGTCGGTCACGCCGGCCGCGCGGGCCGCGGCGAGGCCGTCGTCGGCGACCCGGCCGCGGGTGCGGACGATCTCGCGGGCGATCCGCAGGACGGCGCCGGTGTGCGGATCGTCGTCGGCGGCGTCGCGGGTCTCGGCGAGCTGTTCGTCGGTGAGCCCCATCTTGCTGCCGCGCAGCGTGTGCGCGCTCACGCAGTAGGTGCACGCGTTTTCCTGGGCGACGAGCAGTGCGAGCTGCTCGCGGATGCGGGCGCGCAGGACGCCGCGGGTGAGGGCGTCGCGCATGGCGAGGTAGCCCTGGAGGGCGGCGGGGCTGTTGGCGAGCGTGCCGTAGAGGTTGGGGACGCGGCCGAGTTGGGCCTGGGTCTGGGCGAGGACTCCGTGCGGGTCGCCTTCGGCGAGAGGGATGCGCGGCATGGTGCTGCCTCCAAACGGTACTGGTCGGTGCCGTTTCTTCGTCGAGCAGGACGGTACTGACCGGTTCCGTTTGCGGTCAAGAGGGATTAGCCTCGTGGCCATGCCGGTTCAAGCACGCGAACGACTGCTCGCCGCCGCCGAGGACCTCTTCTATGCGGAGGGCATCCGGGCGGTCGGGGTGGAGCGCATCCTGAGCGTGTCCGGGGTGGGGCGCGCGTCCTTCTACCGCCACTTCCCGGGCAAGGACGATCTCGTCGTGGCGGTGCTGCGGGCCCGCGACGTGCGGTGGCGGGCGTGGCTCGCCGAACGCGTCGAGGCGCACGGCGGCGGCCCCCTCGCGGTGTTCGACGCGTTGGCGGAGCGGTTCGCGCGCGAGGATTTCCGCGGCTGCGCGTTCATCAACACAATGGTCGAGTCCGCCGACCCGGACAGTGCGGCGCACCGGGTGGCGGCGGAGCACAAGGCCGCGGTGGCGGACTATGTGCGCGGGCTGCTGGCCGGCGACGGCGTCGCCGACCCGGACGCCCTGGCCCGGCGCTTCGTGCTGCTGATGGACGGGGCGATCGTCACGGCGCTGCGCGAGCGCACGCCGGAGGCAGCCGGGCGGGCGCGCGAGGTGGCGGAAGCGCTGCTTGCCGCTGCGCGGCGCTAGCGGAACTTAGGATCGTTTTGTCCGGGTATAGCGGAGGTCTTGCTCTTCCGGCACGTCCCGTCCTGCTGGTCGTCGATCCCGGTTCGGAGGCCGCTTGTGGTCGCGCTTGCCGCGCTGGCGTTGAGCGTCCTCTGGTACGTGCTGCGCGGCGTGGGATATCTGTGGAAGCCCGCGGCGCGGGTGGTCGGGCAGTTGGCGCCGTGGACGGTGAAGCTGCGGGCGTGGGTGCTGTCGGCGCCGGCGACGTTCGTCTACATCGCGTTGTTCACCATGGGCACCTTCGTGCAGAAGACCGCGCCGCCCCGGCTGATCGATCTCCTGGTGAAGGTGGACAGCACCAACCTGCACCGGCTGTCCGACGACCCGGCGACCGTGCTGGTGACCAGCGCGGTGTGGGTGGCGGACCGCGGGTCGGGCCTGTCGATGTACATCGCGGTGTTCGCCACGGTCGTGGCGTGGGCGGAACGGCGGTACGGGACGCCGCGGTTGATTCTGATCGCGATCAGCGCGCACGTGCTGGGCTCGCTGTGCACGGCGCGGGTGGAGCGGTGGGCGATCGACACCGGGCGGGCGCCGGAGAAGCTGATCCGGGCGACGGACGTCGGGGTGAGCTACATCATGGTCGGCTGCTGTGCGGCCGCCGTGCTGATCATGTGGGGCTGGGTGCGGCTGGTCGGGATCGCGGTCATGGTGATGGTCGTGGTGGTGCCGGTGCTGACGAGCCGCACGGTGTGGGACTTGGGGCACCTGTTCGCGACGCTGTTCGGGCTGGGTGCGGCGCTGCTCGTGCGGTCGGCGGGCCCGCTGCGGGAGCCGCCGCCGTTGACGGAGCCGTGGGGGCGGGGCGTGCGGGGGGCGGCGCGGCCTCGGGAGGACGAGCCGGTGTGAGGGCGCCGCGGCCGGTCAGCAGGCGCAGGCGATGCCGGAGGCCGGGGCGGTGAGCGGGTCGGGGGCGGTGCGGATGAGGCCGGCGGAGGTCTCGTAGGCGAAGCCTTCGCGGGCCCAGTACTCGAACCCGCCGATCATTTCCTTCACCCGGTAGCCGAGGCGGGCGAAGGCGAGCGCGGCCTTGGTGGCCCCGTTGCAGCCCGGACCCCAGCAGTAGGTGACGACGGTCGCGTCGCGGGCCACGAGGTCCGGCGCGAGTTCGGCGATGCGCGCCGTGGGGATGTGCAGGGCGCCGGGGATGTGGCCCTGGTCCCAGCCGACTTGGTGGCGCGAGTCGACGACCACGATGCCGGGGGCGCCGGCGGTGAGGTCGGCGTGGACGTCGGAGACGTCCGCTTCGAAGGCGAGCCGGGCGGCGAAGTGCGCGGCGGCGGCTTCGGGGGATGCGGCCGGGGTGTGGGTGACAGCGGACGGGGTCATGTCCTTCTCCTTGGCGGCGTGCTTACGGGCGCTTGTGCGTGGCGCTCGCTGACGTGGTCGATCCTCGCCGCCGGGGTGGGCCGTCGACAGTGGCGGGAACGACCCCTATCGCTAAGATCCCGCCATGGTTGCGGTGGAGGAACCGGTCGGGCCGACGTCGGCGTTCTGCGGGTCGGTGGCGGTGCTGGCCTTCGACGGGATGGCCCCGTTCGAACTGGGGTCCGTGGTGGAGATCTTCGGTCTGCCGCGGCCCGAGCTGGGGGTGCCCTGGTACCGGTTCTTCGTGTGCGGGGAGAGCCGCGAGCCGCTGCGGGTGGTGGGCGGGTTCTCGATCACCGTGGAGCACGGGCTGGATGTGCTGGCGGCCGCGGACACGGTGATCGTGCCGGGTGTCGCGGACGTCCGGGGGCAGGTGTCTCCGGCGCTGGTCGAGGCGCTGCGGGCGGCCCGGGCGCGCGGGGCGCGGATCGTGTCGATCTGCTCGGGCGCGTTCGCGTTGGCGGCGGCCGGGTTGCTGGACGGGCGGACGGCGACGACGCATTGGAAGTACGCGGAGCTGCTGACGGAGCGGTATCCGCGGGTACGGGTCGACGCGGACGTGCTGTACGTGGACGGCGGCGACGTGCTGACGAGCGCGGGCAGCGCGGCGGGCTTGGACCTGTGCCTGCACCTGGTCCGCAAGGACCACGGCGCGAAGGTGGCCAACGCGGTGGCGCGGCGGCTGGTGATCCCCCCGCACCGGGAGGGCGGCCAGGCGCAGTTCATCCGCGCGGCGGTGGGCGAGGTGGACGGCGACGACGGGATCGCCCGGTCGATGGCGTGGGCGCTGGAGCACGTGGCCGAGCCGATCACGGTGGCGGACCTGGCGGCGCAGGCGCACGTGTCGCAGCGGACCTACCTGCGCCGGTTCGCCGCGCAGACGGGCACCAGTCCGGTGCGGTGGGTGCTGACGCAGCGCATCCGGGCCAGCTTGGCCCTCCTGGAGGAGACGGCGGCGTCGGTGGAGGAGGTCGGGACGGCGGTGGGCTTCGAGAGCCCGGTCACCTTCCGGCACCACTTCGGCCGTGCGATGGGGACGTCGCCGAGCGCGTACCGGAAGGCGTTCCGGGCGTCGGCGGCGTAGTTCCGCCGGTCGGGCGCCGATGTCGGTGCGGCCCGCTAGCTTCCCTCCGCTGTCGGAGCGGGCTGGTAGGCGTCGGAGGTCACATATGGGTGCGTCGAGCTGGTGGTATGTGACGCGGTACCAGGAGGACTTCGGGCAGGCGCTGCGCGTGCTTCAGGACGAGGTGTTGGCGTCCGGGGACTTCGTCGACCCCGCCGAATGGGGCATGCCGGTGCTCCGGTCGCCCGTTGATCTGTTCGAGAACGAGATCTACTGGGAGTTCCTGGGCACCTGCGGGACGCACTCGGTCCTGGACGTCAACCGGGTGATCGACGCCGAAGCCGCCCCGGAGCTCGGCGCGGTGCTGCCGGTGAGCGTTGCGGAAGTCCTCGAACGGTACGGGACGGACCAGCCGACGCGCGACGATCTCGTCGGCCCGGACGAGCAGTTGCCGATGATGGACACCATGCCCAAGTGGAGCGGCGCCTGCATGGTGCTCTACGCGGACGGGGTCCCGGACGAGATCGCCTTCTGGGGCGTGTCCGGCGACTGACCGCCGTCCGGGCCTTCCGCGGCCCGCGTGACCACCAACGGCCCCAGCACCCGGGTGCCCGGGCCGACGGCGCCGCCCGGGCCCGGGAGTTGGGTGGTGTTGTCGGCGGTGAGTTCGCCGCCGCAGTGGGCGCAGGTGGTGACCGGGGTCGTCGTGGTGCCGCAGTCGTGGTGGTGGATGCGCATCGGCGGGCCGGCGGGGGTGGGGTACCAGCGGTCGCCCCAGGCCATCAGGGCGAGGAGGACGGGGTACAGCTCCTTGCCCTTGGGCGTGGCCAGGTAGTGCTCGCGGGGCGGGTGGGACTGGTACTGCTCGCGTGTCAGGACGCCTTCGTCGACCAGGCGGGCCAGGCGGGCGGCCAGGACCTTGCGGGAGATGCCCAGGTCGGTGGCCAGGTCGTCGAAGCGGGTGACGCCGCAGATGACGTCGCGCATGATCAGCGCCGTCCACGCGTCGGCGAACAGGTCGGTCGCGCGGGCGATCGAGCAGGCGACGTCGGCGAGGGGGGTCCTGGTCATACGTCCAGCGTAGTCGGGTTCCTTGAGGGAACTCGAGTGTGTTACGTTCGCGGCAAGGTGGGTTCCCTGAGGGAACTCGTGTCGGCCCCGAAGGGGATGCCATGGCCGCCTCCACACCGCGTATCGAACTGGACGGCCGCGATCCCGCGGCGGTGGACGGGCGTCAGCTCCGCGCTGTCGCGTTCCAGGACGTGCGCTTGGCGTACGTGCGCGAGGTGGTGCGCGACGCCGGGTCGGCGGTCGCGGGCAACGCCGCGCTGGTGGTGGGGAACGGGCGCGGGCCGTTGGCGGGATCGCTGGCCGGGCTCGGGTTCGCGGTGACGGCGGTGGATCCCTCGGCCGTGGCGACCGAGATGGCGCGGACGGAGAGCGCCGCGCGGGGGCTCCCGGTCGAGCACGTGGTGGCGGACGCGGAGAAACTCCCCGTGGGCGATGGAGCGTTCGGACTGGTGTACGTGGCGGACACCCTGGAGACGTCGGCGGATCTCGACGGCGTGGTCCGGGAGGCGGCGCGCGTGCTGGCCCCGGACGGGGTGCTCGTCTACGACACCGTGAACCGGACGTGGTTGGCGAAGGCGATCTACCTGGGCGCCTTCCAGCGGTTCCCGGGGACGCGGATCATGCCGCCGGGGCGGTACGCGGCCGAGCGCCTGCGCACGCCGGGCGAGATGGCCGACGTCCTCGCCCGGCACGGTCTGGCGAACGAGGACACACGCGGATTCAAGCCGCGCAACCCGCTGCATCTGGTGACGGCCACGCGCAAGCGCCGGCAGGGGAAGATCACCGACGAACAGATCCCGCCGCTGGTCGACTTCGTGCTGGGCGGGAATCCGCTGGTCACCTACCTGGGGTATGCCCGGCGAACGGCTCGGTGAGCAGCGCGATCGGGGCCGCCGCGGCGCGGGAGAGGGCGTCGAGGATACGGCGGCCTTTGCCTGCGGTGGCCAGGGACGGGTGGCCGATCACGCCGTTCGGGGCGTAGGCCTGGATGCCCAGGGTGAGGAGATGCGGGCGTTCGGGGGCGTCGTGGTCGCCGGCCGGGTGGCCGGGGCGGACGAGGTCGGGCGCGGCGTGCAGGAGGAGTGAGGTCTCCAATTCGCCGGCGTGCATGTCGGCGCTGAGGGTGGTGTGCAACCCGGCTGCGTCGCGGGCCTGTTGCCAGTCCTGACGGGTGGGGAACAGCGCCACGAGCGGTCGAGCGGTGTTGGCCTCTTGGACGAGGTTGGACAGGGCGTAGTTGCCGCCGTGCGCGTTGACGATCAGCAGCGCGTCGATGCCGGAGGCGCGGAGCGAGCCGCGGATGTCCGCGACCACGGCCGGCAGGGTGGTCGCGCTGATGCTGACCGTGCCCGGGAACGCGGTGTGTTCGTGGCTGCACGACACGGTGACGGCGGGCAGCAGGAAGCCGCCGTGGTCGGCGGCGATGCGGTCGGCGACCAGGGCCGCGATGACGGTGTCGGTGGCCAGGGGCAAGTGGTCGCCGTGCTGTTCGAAGCTGCCGACGGGGAGTACCGCGAACCGCGGCCGGGCGGTGCGGAGGTCGGCGGCGGTGGTGCGGGGGAGCGCGAAATCCATGGGGCCAAGATTGCCGAGCGGAGGCGGCGGCCGCGGCAACCGCGGCCCCTGTGGCCGCGTCGGACCTAGCGATAGCTTCGGGTGGGGCCCGCCACAGGCGCGGGGGGACGGAGGGTGTGCGATGGCGGTGGCCGAGGCCGTGGGTACGGCGCGGGACGAGGAAAACGCGGTGCTGGAAGGGCGCGCGTTCCGGGTGCCGGGGTTCCGGACGTGGGGGAACCGGAGCGCCAAGGCCGAGGGGAAGGCGCTGCGCAAGGCGTTCTCCCGCGGGGAGCACGCGCGTTTCGAGACGGCCGCGGACCGGCCGGACGTCGTCGACGTCGTCGAGCAGGCCAACGCGGGGCGTCTGGACCACCTGGTCCCGATCCGGATCGGCCGGATGGTGGCCACGCCCTTCGCGTTCCTGCGCGGGTCGGCCGGGCTGATGGCCGCGGACCTGGCGAACACGCCGGTCACCGGGGTCGACGCGCAGATCTGCGGTGACGCGCACGCCGGGAACTTCGGGCTGTACGGCAGCGCGGACGGGCGTCTGGTGATGGACGTCAACGACTTCGACGAGACCACCCCGGGGCCCTGGGAGTGGGACCTGAAGCGGCTCGCGGCAAGCCTCGTGGTCGCGGCGCGCGTCGGCGGCGCGGCGGAGGACGTGGCCCGGGACGCCGCCCGGGACGCCGCGGAGGCCTACCGGAAGACGATGGCGCTGCTGGCCGGTATGCCGGTGCTGCAGGCCTGGCAGGCGATCGCCGACGAGTCGCTGGTGTGGCATGCGGAAGCGCACGATCTGACCGGGCTGCTGGAGCAGGTCTCGGCGAAGGCGCGGAAGAACACCAGTGCCAAGTTCGCGTCCCGGTCGACGGTGGAACTCGGCGACGGGCGGCGCCGTTTCGTGCCGGATCCGCCCGTGCTGACGACGGTGGACGACGCGACGGCGGAGGCGGTCGCGCAGTCGCTGGCGTCGTATGCGGGGACGCTGTCGCCGGAGCGCCGGCCGATGTTCGCGCGGTTCGCGGTGGAGGACGTGGCTTTCCGGGTGGTGGGGACCGGCAGCGTCGGGCTGCGGTCGTATGTGGTGATGCTCGAAGGCAGCGGCGACGAGCCGCTGGTGCTGCAGGTGAAGGAGTCCCGGCGGTCGGCACTCGCCCCGTATCTGGGGATCGGCCACGACGCGCACGAGGGCCGCCGGGTGGTCTTCGGGCAGAAGATCATGCAGGCGGTGACGGACTCGCTGCTGGGTTGGACGACGGTCGGGGGACTGCCTTTCCAAGTGCGGCAGTTCCGGAACATGAAGGGCAGCATCGACGCGAGCCTGCTGCCCGGCGACCAGATCGACGACTACGCGCGGATGACGGGCGCGCTGCTGGCCCGCGCGCACAGCCACTCGGTCGACCCGAAGCTGCTGGCCGGATACTGCGGCAAGAACGGCAAGTTGGACGAGGCGATGGCGGACTTCGCGGTGGCGTACGCGGACCAGACCGAGCGGGACCACGAGCGGCTGGTCGCGGCGGTGGCGGCGGGGCGGCTGCCGGCCGAGACCGGGGTCTGAGCGCCGCGGCGTCCCGGCGTCGGGCGGCCGGGCCGATGGGCCGATAGGCCGGGCTGTGGTGCCGGAGTGGACGTGCCGTTCCGGAAACAGCTTTGTGGAAAGCTGTTTCCGGAACGGCAACCCGTCTCACACCGCGCCGTAGCCTCCCCCGCCCGGCGTCTCGATCTCCAGGACGTCGTCGACCCCGACGTCCACCACGTCGAAGCCGGCCAGCGTGACCGTTCCGCCGTCCGCGCGCACGACCCGGTTGGCGCCCGGCGAGCCCGGCGCGCCGCCCGCCATGCCGTACGGCGGCACCCGCCGGTGGCCGGACAACGTGCACACCGTCATCGGCGCCAGGAACCGGATCCGGCGGACCGCGCCGTCGCCGCCGCGCCACCGGCCCGGACCCCCGCTGCCCGGACGGATCGCGAACTCCTCCAGGCGGACCGCGAACCGCGACTCCAGCACCTCGGGATCGGTCAACCGCGAATTCGTCATGTGCGTCTGCACCACCGACGCGCCGTCGAAGCCGTCGCCCGCCCCCGAACCCGAGCCCAGCGTCTCGTAGTACTGGTCCGACGCGTCGCCGAAGGTCACGTTGTTCATCGTCCCGGAGCCCTCCGCCTGCACGCCCATCGCGGCGTACAGCGCGCCGGTGACCGCCTGCGACGTCTCCACGTTCCCGGCGACGACCGCCGCGGGGAACTCCGGGGCGAGCATCGACCCCGGCGGGATCACGATCGTCAACGGCCGCAGGCAGCCCTCGTTGAGCGGGATCTCGTCCGCGACCAACGTGCGGAACACGTACAGGACGGCCGCGGTGACCACCGACGACGGCGCATTGAGGTTCGTCGCGAGCTGAGCCGACGTACCCCCGAAGTCGATCGCCGCGGACCGCGAGGAGCGGTCCACGGTGACCCGGACCTCGATGACCGCGCCGTTGTCCGTCTCGTAGCGGTAGTGGCCGTCCTCCAACGCGTCGATGACCCGGCGGACCGCCTCCTCCGCGTTGTCCTGCACATGGCGCATGTAGGCCTGCACCACGTCGAGGCCGAAGTGCCGGATCATCCGGCGGACTTCCTCGACACCCCTGGTGTTCGCCGCCACCTGCGCCCGCAGATCGGCGAGGTTCGCCTCCGGGTTGCGCGACGGGTACTCCGCCTCGGACAGCAGCCGCCGGGTCTCCGCCTCGCGGAAACGCCCGCCGTCGACCAGCAGCCAGGCGTCGAACAGCACGCCCTCCTCGGCGATCGACGTGCTGCCCGCGGGCATCGAACCGGGCGTGATGCCGCCGATCTCGGCGTGGTGGCCGCGGGCGGCGACGAAGAACAGGATCTCCGGACCGGCCGCATCGCCGCCGTCCTCGGCGAAGACCGGCGTGATCACCGTGACGTCCGGCAGGTGCGTGCCGCCGTGGTACGGGTCGTTCACCGCGTACACGTCGCCGGGCTTCAGCCCCGCCCCGCACCGCCGGACGACCTCCTTGACCGCGCTGCTCATCGACCCCAAGTGCACCGGGATGTGCGGTGCGTTCGCGATCAGGTTGCCGTCCGGGTCGAACAGCGCGCACGAGAAGTCCAGGCGCTCGCGGATGTTCACCGACTGCGCGGTGGACTCCAGGGAACTGCCCATCTGCTCCGCGATGGACATGAAGAGGTTGTTGAAGATCTCCAGGAGCACCGGATCGACCGCGGTGCCCTCCCGCGCCGACGCGAGCGCCGCGACCCGCTCGACACGCAGGTGGCCGCCACGGGTGGCGGTGGCCCGCCAGCCTTCGTCCACGACGGTGGTGGAGTTCGGGTCGGTGATGATCGCCGGGCCGGCGATGTGCTCGTCCACGGCCATGGACGCCCGGCTGCGCAGCGGAATGTCGCGCCAGGTGCCGGACACGTAGGTGCGCACCGGCACCGCCTCGGCGGGGCCGTGCGCGTCGTCGTCCGCGGCTTCGAGGCGCTCCGGCTGATCGGTCAGGCCGATGGCCTCGGCGGACAGCGATTCGACGACCAGCGGTCGGTCCATCAGGAACGAATAGGTGCGGCGGTGCACGCCCTCGAACGCGGCCGTCATGGCGTCCGGGTCGGCGAAGTCGACCGCGAGCGCGGTATCGGTGCCCTGATAGCGCAGGTGGGCGCGCCGCGTGACGCGGATGCGGTCGGCGGGCACCCCTTCGTCGAGGAGTTCGGCGCGTGCGGCGGCCTCCAGGTCGGCGGCGGCCGAGGTCAGGCGCGGCATGGCCGCGGTGGACAACTCGGCCTCCACCGCATGCTGCCGCATCGTCGTGGTGTCCGCGAGGCCGATGCCCAGCGCGGACAGCACACCCGCCATCGGCGGCACGAGAACGGTGCGGATGCCGAGCGAGTCGGCGAGCGCGCAGGCGTGCTGGCCGCCCGCGCCGCCGAACGTCGTCAGCGCGTACTCGCCGACATCGTGGCCCTTCTCGACCGAGATGCGCTTGACCGCGTTGGCGGTGTTCGCGACCGCGATCCGCAGGAACCCCTCGGCGACCTCCTCCGGGGTGCGGTCGTCGCCGGTCGCCGTGCGGATCTCCGCGGCCAGGTCGGCGAACCGGCGGCGGACTGCCGCGGCGTCCAGCGGCTGGTCCCCGTCCGGACCGAAGACGTGCGGGAAGAACGCGGGCTGGATGCGGCCGAGCATGACGTTGGCGTCGGTCACCGTCAGCGGACCGCCGTTGCGGTAGCAGGCCGGGCCGGGATCGGCGCCCGCCGACTCCGGGCCCACCCGGTACCGGCCGCCGTCGAACCGCAGAATCGATCCCCCGCCCGCCGCGACGGTGTCGATGGCGAGCATCGGGGCGCGCAGCCGGACACCCGCGACCTGGGTGTCGAAGACCCGCTCGTACTCGCCCGTGTAGTGCGAGACGTCGGTGGACGTGCCGCCCATGTCGAAGCCGATGATCTTGTCGTATCCGGCGAGTTCCGACATGCGGGCCATGCCCACGATGCCGCCCGCGGGACCCGACAGGATCGCGTCCTTGCCGCGGAAGTGGTGCGCTTCCGCGAGCCCGCCGTTGGACTGCATGAACATCAGCCGGACGCCTGGGAGCTGGTCGGCGACCTGCGCGACGTAGCGGCCCAGCACCGGCGACAGATAGGCGTCCACGACGGTGGTGTCGCCGCGCGGCACGATCTTCATCAGCGGACTGACCTCGCTGGACAGCGAGATCTGCGGGAAGCCGATCTCCGCGGCGAGCGCGCCGACGGCCTCCTCGTGCGCGGGGTTCTCGTAGCTGTGCAGGCAGACGACGGAGACGGCGCGGATGCCCGCGTCGTACGCGTGCCGGAGTCCGCCGGCGAGCGCGGCCAGGTCGGGGGCGCGGAGTTCGGTGCCGTCCGCCGCGATCCGCTCGTCGACCTCGACGACCCGCTCGTACAGCGACTCCGGCAGGTCGATGCGGCGCGCGAAGATGCTCGGCCGGTTCTGGTAGCCGATCCGCAGCGCGTCCCGGAAGCCGCGGGTGACGACCAGGAGCGTGCGGTCGCCTTTGCGTTCCAGCAGGGCGTTGGTGGCCACCGTGGTGCCCATCCGCACCTGGTCGACGAGTTCCGGGGTGACGGGGGTTTCGGCGGGCAGGTCGAGCAGCGCGCGGATCCCGGCGACCGCGGCGTCGCGGTAGCGGGCCGGGTTCTCGGACAGCAGCTTGTGCGTGACCAGGCGGCCGTCCGGACGGCGGGCGACGATGTCGGTGAACGTGCCGCCGCGGTCGACCCAGAACTGCCAGCGCCGACTCGTCACTTTGCCTCCCGGTGGCTGGGAACGACCTGATACCACCGGTTTTACCGGTAGCCGGGCCGAAACGGACCCGGGCGGGGCCGGAAAACACGTCGGGAGTGCGTCACGTCGGCGCGGGGCGTCCCGCGGAATGCGGGCGGCCCGGCGCGGCGCGTAGTCCAAGTGCGCCGGCCGGGCCGTCCGTCGGGTGGCGGCTGCCGGGTGCCTGGGGGACACCCGGCCGAGGCCCGCCTGGCGAGCGGGCCGGATGGTGCTGTGCTGGTCCGACGACCGTCGAGGAATCCCCCGTATGGAATCCGGCGCCGCCGCACTGCCGTCGAACCGCAGTGCGACGCTGCGCCGGGCTCCACTGCCCGAAGTCCTCGCCGGGGTCGGTGTTCAGGTCGATCCTCCGGTGCTGCGTCCCTGGCTTGCGAGGGCCCGCTCCGGCCTACGGAGTCGCCGGGAAGGCCCTCGGCATTGGTGCGTGGCTCCCGGCGTCAGGCCTGCGGCTGTTTGACCGAGGCTATGGAACGGCGGGTGAAATCGACCAGGTGCTCGCGGCGGCGGGCCCGAGCCTGGTCCGTGTCGGTTTCGGTGCCCAGGATGATGCGCGCCATCTGCGGCATCGTGGACTGCCACGCGGCGATCCCGATCAGCGAGAACAGGAGCTGAGCCACGTCGGGGGTGGGCTGCACGCCGAGGTGTTCGGCGAACTCCTGCAACTTGACGGCGTAGCTCGTGGCCCGCCGGTCCTCGTCCGGGATCGGTTCGTTCCCGTAGTACAGCGCCTCCCACAGCAGCAGCCGGAGCAGCTCCGGACGTGCGATGTAGAAGTCGTAGATCTGCGCGACGTACTCGGCCGGATCGTCACTCGGCATCGTGACGACCGCGGTCAGCTCTTGGAGCGACTCGCTGAGAACGTGCTGGAACAACTGCTCCTTATTGCCGAAGTAGGCGTAGATGCGTTCCTTGTTCACCCCGGCGCGCAAGGCGATGCGGTCGACGCGGGCGCCGGCAATGCCGTGCTCGGCGAATTCCGCGCGGGCGGCGTCGAGAAGTTTGGCTCGGGTACGTGCGGTGTCGGGCGGCATGGCTGGATCTTATCCCCTCTAGCCAACTGCTTGGTTGGATCGACTGGCCAGGGACGGCCCGACCATGCTGCCCTAAGACTTAGGCTGGCGTGGGCTGTTGTGAGTGATTTGATCTTCTCGACACCTAACAGGTTTGTAAGGAAGGGATCGACGGAGCGTGTTCGGCCCTTGCCGCGCGGCGCCGTTCACCCCGGGTAGACGGCCGCCAAGGAGGGCGATGCACTGCGATGGAAGCTGACTACGCACCGGTGACGTGGACGGACCCGCACGTGACGGAACTGGAGCAGGAGGTCGCCGGGGTCGAGGCGGGCCTGCTGGACGCCGAGGTGGACGTCGCCACGTTGCGTGTCGAACTGGACAATCTTGCGTTCGCGCACCACCGCCGGCTCGGCCCGCTGTACGAGCGGCTCGACGAACTCGACGCCCTGTACGCCGAGGCGGTCGCGGCGCAGAGCGGCAAAGCCGACGACATCCGCCGCGCGCTGGAGGCGCGGGCGGCCGTCGACCCGATGCCCGACCTCGACGAACTGATGGACGCCTTCGGCGCCGAGCAGGCGCAGACGGTCGCCCCGCCGGAGGAGCGCCGGGTCAAGCCGAGCGAGGAGGCGCGCCGCCTGTACCGGGAGCTGGCCCGCCGGGCGCACCCGGACCTGGCGCAGGACGACGCGGAGAAGGAGCGCCGCGGGGACTTCATCGCGCGCGTGAACGCGGCTTACGCGGCCGGGGACATCGCCGGGCTGATGGCCCTCGACGAGGAGTGGGCGTCGGGTGCCCCGGGAGCGGCGCAGCCGACCGGGCCGGACCGCGCGGCGTTCCTGCGGACCCGGCTGGCGCTGCTGACGGCCCGTCAAGAGCAGTTGGCGGCCGAACGGGAGACGCTGCTGGCGAGCCCGATGGGGCAACTGCTGGCGCTGGCGCCGGACGACCCGGACGGGCTCCTGGAGTATCTGGCGGAGCAGCTGCTGGCGCGGATCGAGGAGCGCGAGGGGGAGCTGGCGCGGCTGGTGGGCTGAGCGGCCCGCGGGCGCGCCATGGGCCGTCCCGGTCCGGCCGGATGGGCGTCGGCCGGACCGGGCCGGGTCGGCGGGGCCGGCGGAGCGCCGGCTCGGTCGCGATGAGTCACAAGATTCCCCCGTTGCACCGGCATGGCAATTATTTCGTCCGGTGTGTTGGTGGATTGCCCCTTTTGGCCTGCGGGCCGTCGTCCGGGCCGGATCATGGCCGACAATGGGGGGCCACCCGGCGCGCTCAGGCGCGCCGACCGACCGAAGCCGGAGAACCGATGTTCCAGTCGCTGCCCGCCGTCGGCGCCGCCGAGGTCCCTTCCGACGCCTTCCTGCTCGACGTGCGCGAGGCCGATGAGTGGACCGCCGGCCATGTGGACGGCGCCCTGCACATTCCGATGGGCACGTTGATGGCGCGCCTCGACGAGGTCCCGAAGGACACCCGCGTCTATGTGATGTGCCGGGTGGGCGGCCGCTCCGGCCAGGTCACCGCGTACCTCGCCCAGCAGGGCTGGGATGCCGTCAACATCGACGGCGGCATGCTCGCGTGGGAGGCGGCGGGCCGGCCGATGGTGGCCGAGCACGCCGGGACGCCGTTCGTGGCCTGAGGCCCGCCGGGCGGGCGGCGCCGGCCCCGGGGCCGGCGCCCTGGTCCGTCAGCTGTGCGCGGCCGGTTCCGCGTTCAGGGTGCGGTCCGACACGAAGACCGCGGTCGCCTGCGCGGTGATCTCGCCGTGCGCGCGGATCTCCCCCGTCACGAACGTCTTGCGGCCCTCGCGCTTCTCGAAGCGCGCGCTCAGCTCCAGCGGTACGTCGTACGGCGTCGCCTTGCGGAACCGCAGGTCGAGGCCCGCGGTGAACCCGGCCGGGCCGCTGAGCGACGCCGCGACGCCGAGCAGCTGGTCGAGGACGGTCGCGACGATGCCGCCGTGCACGCGTCCCGGCGGGCCGCCGTGCGCCGCGGTGAGCGTCACCGCGCCGCGGATCTCCACCGGCCGCGGGTCGCTGCCCGGCGGGGGCGGCGTGGGCAGGTCGAAGAACTCCATGCGGGCCGCCTGCGGGTTGAGTCGCCCGGACCCGGCCTGGGTGAGGTGCTCGAAGCGCCCGTTGCCGTGCCGGACCAGCATCACCACGCGGTCCTTGGGCCGCTGCGCCGCGCGCAGCGCCTCGGTGATCTCCGCGACGCGCCGGGCCGCGTCCGCGCGGACCGCGCCGTCGACGTCGGTGAGCACCGCGGCCTCGACCAGGTCGCGGATCCGCTCGGCCAGCTCGAACGCCTCCGGGGCGATGTCCTCGGCGGCCGGCATGTCGGCGCCGAGCAGCGCGGCCAGGGTGGCCGCGGACGGGCCCGCGACGGTCGGGGCGCCGCGGTCGCCGGTCATGCCCGCACCCCGCCGCGTCCGGTCCGGCCGTACGCACCCGTACTGGTGATCTGCCCGCTTCGCTCGCTCATGCGTGCCCCTTGCCGTGCCGGGTCCGGCCGGTACGCCGCAGACCCGCGGCGGCCCGCTGCCGGGCCGCCGATCCGGTCCGATGCGCACCGATTCCGGCCGCACTATCGGTTGACAGTGTCAATGATGCAAACAGAATGCATCTGACGGTGTATCAGGAATCGGCCGAGGGAGCACAACATGGTCACCATCACCGAGCTGGTCCACAAGCAGGTCGGCGACCATCGCGTCGGGCTGATGTTCGAGGACCGGACCTGGACGCACCACGAGGTGGCCCGTGCCGCCGCGGCCCGCGCCGCCCTGGTCGCCGACCGGCTGCCCGCCGGCGCCGCCCCGCACGTCGGGGTCCTGCTCGACAACGTGCCCGAGTTCCCGATGTGGCTGGAAGGCATCGCCCTGGCCGGCGGCACCCTCGTCGGCGTGAACTCGACCCGCCGCGGCGCCGAGCTGGCCCGCGACATCACGCACGCCGACTGCTCGTTCGTGGTCACCGAGCGCGCCCACCTGCCGCTCCTCGACGGGCTCGACCTGGGCATCCCGAAAGAGCGGCTGCTGGTCGTCGACGACCCGGAGTACGACGGCATCCTCGCCCCGTATGCGGACGCCGACCTGCCCGCCGACGACGTCACCCCGGACACCCGGCTCCTCATCGTCTTCACCTCCGGCTCGACCGGCGCCCCCAAGGGCGTCATCTGCTCGCAGGGCCGCCTGGCCGGGGCGGGGAGCGTGCTCACCGAGCAGTTCGGCTTCGACCGGGACAGCGTCAACTACATCTGCATGCCGATGTTCCACGGCAACGCGCTGATGGCGAACTGGTCGCCGGCGCTGCGCGCGGGCGGCGCGGTGGCGCTGCGCCGGAAGTTCTCCGCGTCCGGCTTCCTCGAGGACGTGCGCAAGTTCCAGGCGACCTACTTCACCTACGTGGGACGCGCGGTCTCCTACATCCTGGCCACCCCCGAGCAGCCCGACGACGCCGGCAACCCGCTGCGCGCCGGCTTCGGCACCGAGGCGGGCACCGTCGACATGCTCCGCTTCGAGCGGCGCTTCGGGGTGAAGCTGACCGAGGGCTACGGCAGTTCCGAGGGCGGCATGAACGTCAACTGGCGGCCCGGCACCCCGGACCGCGCGGTCGGCCCGTGCCCGGAGAACGCCGCGCTGCTGGACCCGGAGACCGGGAAGGAGTGCCCGCGTGCGGTCTTCGACGCGTCCGGGCGGCTGCTGAACGGCGACGAGGCGATCGGCGAACTCGTCAACCTCGGCCGCAACGGCTTCGAGGGCTACTGGCGCAACGACGACGCCAACGCCGCCCGCACCCGGGACGGGCAGTACTGGACGGGCGACCACTTCTACCGCGACGACGCGGACTACCTGTACTTCGCGGCGCGTGCCGACGACAAGCTGCGGGTCGACAGCGAGAACCTGTCCGTCGTCACCATCGAGTCGATCCTGTCCCGGTTCGACCCGATCGAGGCGGTCGTGGTGTACGGGGTGCCGGACCCGGTGTCGGGCGACCAGGTCATGGCGGCGGTGCAGCTCCGCCCCGGAAGCACGTTCGACCCGGCGGAGTTCGGCGCGTTCCTCGGTGCGCAGAGCGACCTGGGCACGAAGATGGCGCCGCGGTTCGTGCGCGTCACCGAGCGGATCCCGGTGACGGCGACGAGCAAGGTCAACAAGGTCGGGCTGCGGCGCGAAGGCTTCCGTACCGGGGACCCGGTGTGGTGGACGCCGGAGCGCGGCGCGGCCTACCGGCCGTTCGACGCCGCGGCGCGCGACGCGCTGCTGGGGGTGTACGCGGCGCACGGACGGGCCGGCGAGTTGGACTTGTGACCTCCGTCGGGTGATGCGGGGGTGACGCGGGGTGCCGCGCCGCGGAATGCTGTCCGTCCGCGGCGCGCAGCCGGTAGCGTGCGGCTGCCGACGACCACGTACGGGGAGGGCCATGCCGGACCAGGACACCGTGACCGGCCACCCCGCCGTCCCCAAACCGCGTGCCCCGCGCACCCCGCCGGCGGACTACGGCGTCGACCTGGAGGACCCCGCCGCGCGGTCGCCGCGCGTGCAGTTGGCGGCCGCGGTCGTCGCGATGCTGCTGATCGTCGGAGTGGGCCTCCACCTGCTGTTCGTCACGCTGCATGTGGCGCCGGAGAGCCGCGCGTCCCGCAAGTACGCGGGGGCGACGGATTCGTGGATCTATCCGCTGTTCGAACAGAACTGGCGGCTGTTCGCGCCGAACCCGCTCAACGTCAACATCCGCGTCAACGCCCGCGCCCAGGTGAGCGCGGCGGACGGCAGCGTGACCGAGACCCCGTGGATCGACCTGACCGGCGACGACATCGACCACATCCGCGGCAACCCGTTCCCCAGCAAGGCGGACCAGAACATGCTGCGCCGCGCCTGGGACTTCTACTCGGGATCGCACAACAACGACGAGACGCCGTCGTCCGGACAGGCCGGACTCGCCGAGGACTACCTGCGGAGCATCGTGGTGCACCGCCTCCGGCAGGAAGGCCGCGCCGACGGCGTGGTCGCCGTGCAGGTCCGCAGCGTGTCGACGGCGATTCCGGAGCCGGGGGCGGGCGCCTCCGGGCCGAGCATCCGCGAACTGGGCTGGTGGGAGACGAGGCCCGATGACTTCCGTTGATTCCGCTGATTCCGCAGCCGAGTCCGCCGGACCCGCCGGGTCGGCCGCCGAGGCCGGCACGGTCACGGTGACGGCACCCGGCACACCGGCACCGCCGCCCGCTCCGGAGCGCGCGCCGGCCGCCAAGCCGCCCGCCGCGAAGTCCCTCGACCTGCGCGCCGCCGACGCCCTCGTCGGCTTCCTCGACCGCCTCACCGGGCGGACCCGCGGCCTGCACCAGGCGGCGCTGCTGCGGATCGGCTTCGGCACGGTGTTCCTGGTCGGCCTGCTGCGCGAGTTCTTCAACCGGCGCGAGATCTGGGGCGACCAGTCGCCGTGGACCCCGGACATGGCGCGGCGCCTGCTCGACGGCATCGACGGCGTCAGCATCCTGCTGGTGCGCGACGACCGCTGGTGGTTCGAGCTGATGTACGCGCTCGCCGTCGTCGTCACCGGGCTGTTCGTGGCCGGCTGGCACACGCGGGCCACGTCGGTGCTGTTCTGCGTGATGGTGGTGTCGTTCAACAGCCGGTCGCTGCTGATGACCGACGGCGGTGACACCGTCCTGCTGCTGATGTCCTTCTACCTGGCGTTCACCGCGTGCGGGCGGGTGTGGTCGCTGGACGCGCGCCGGGCGCGCCGCACCGGCCGGACCCGGTCGCCCGGGCCCGGCCAGGAAACCGGCGTGTTCGTGGGCCTGTGCGCGGTCGTCGCGGCGGGCCTGCTGCTTCCGTGGTGGGTGTCGCTGCTCGGCGCGGCCGTGGTGCTCGGCGGGATGTGGCGGCTGCCGCTCGGCCTCGAGCAGCTGCGCACGGGTGTGGTCACCGCGACGCACCACTGCGCGATGGCCGTCGTCGCCGCGCAGGTGTGCATCGTCTACGGCGCCGCGGGGCTCTACAAGGTGCAGGGCAGCCGCTGGCAGGACGGCACCGCGATGCACTACGCGCTCAACATCGAGTACTTCCGGCCGTGGCCGTGGCTGTCCGGGCTGGCCGACGGCGGCCCGGAACTGGGGACGCTGATCGCGTACATCACGGTGTTCACCCAGGTCGGCTTCGCGTTCCTGGTGTTCGCCAAGCGCGCCAAGTACGCGGCGATCGCCCTGCTCATGGGCATGCACCTGGCGATCGCGGTGCTGCTGGGGCTGCCCGCGTTCTCCGCGTCGATGGCGCTCGGCGACGCCGTGTTCCTGCCCACCGCGTTCCTGCTGGCGGTCCGGGCCCGGATGCCTCGGCGGCGTCCGCGTACTCTCGACGCGTGAGCCACGTCCCCGCCGCCGAACCCGCCGCCGAACCCGCCGCCGACCTCGATGCCCGCCGCGATGCCGGCCTTGCGGCCGGTCCGGACCGGGACGACGACCGGGACGACCGGGACGACCGGGTCGTCGGTGTGGGCCCGCACCCGCTGCCGTGGCCGGACGACCCGCGCTACGACCCGGAGCTGCTCGCCGAGGGGGACCGGCGGAACGTCGTCGACGGCTACCGGTACTGGACGCGCGAGGCGATCGTCGCGGACCTGGACACGCGACGGCACGAGTTCCACGTCGCGGTCGAGAACTGGCAGCACGACATGAACATCGGCTCGGTGGTGCGGACCGCCAACGCGTTCCTGGCCCGCGAGGTGCACATCGTCGGACGGCGGCGGTGGAACCGGCGCGGCGCGATGGTGACCGACCGGTACCAGCACGTGCGGCACCACGCGACGGCCGAGGAGTTCGCCGCGTGGGCGGCCGCCGAGGGCCTGCCGGTCGTCGGCATCGACAACCTGCCGGGCGCGGTGCCGCTGGAGACGACGGAGCTGCCGCGCCGCTGCGTCCTGCTGTTCGGCCAGGAAGGCCCGGGCCTGAGCGAGGCCGCCTGGGCGGCGTCGCAGACGGTCTGCTCGATCGCCCAGTTCGGCTCGACCCGGTCGATCAACGCGGGCGCGGCGGCGGCGATCGCCATGCACACCTGGATCGTGCAGCACGTCCCGGCCTCGGAGCTGCCGCCGAGCGGGGTGTGAGGGATGGCGGACGGCGAAACCGCGGGAGCGGGGAACGGGCCCGGGGCCGCGTTCGACGCGGTGATCCTCGCGGGCGGTGCCGCGCGGCGGCTCGGCGGCCGGGACAAGCCCGGGCTGCTCGTCGGAGGGGCGACGCTGCTGGACCACGCCGTCGCGGCGTGCGCCGGGGCCCGCCGGACCGTCGTGGTCGGCCCGGAGCGCCCCACCGCCGCCCCGGTGGCGTGGGTCCGCGAAGACCCGCCCGGAGGGGGGCCGGTGGCCGCGCTCGCCGCGGGCCTGGCCGCGGTGTCGGCGCCGGTGACGCTGCTGCTGGCGGCCGATCTGCCGTTCGTCACCCGCGAGGTGACGGAGCGTCTGGTCGCCGCGCTGAGCGACCCGGCCGACATGTCTCCGGGACACCCTGCCGCCGACGCGGTCCTCCTCACCGACTCCACCGGCCGCGACCAACCGCTGCTCGCGGTCTACCGCACCGGTGCCCTGCGAAACGCCGTCGCGGCAGTGGGCGATCCCGGCGGTGCGCCGCTGCGGCGCGTGTGGGCGGGGCTCCGCGCGGCCCGGATGGCCGATCCCGGACGTGCTGCGTTCGACTGCGACACCTGGTCTCAAGTACGCGCGGCCAGGGCAACCTCGGGGAGGATGGAAGACGTGCTGGAGGACTGGATCGAGGCCGTCAAGGCCGAACTCGGGATCGAGCTGGACGTCGACATCGCGGCGCTGCTCGACATGACCAAGGTGGCCGCGCACAACGTCGTGCGGCCCGCCGCGCCGCTCACGGCGTTCCTCGTCGGGTACGCCGCCGCGCAAGCGGGCGGCGGATCCGCGGCGGTCGCCGACGCGCTGCGCAAGGCCGAGGCGCTCGCCGCCGCGTACGAACGCCCCGACGCCGCGTCCGGCGGGGCGGACACGGGGGGAACCGCCGCCCCATGACCGCGCACCACGATCTGCCGTGGCCCGACGCCCGCGCCCGCGCCCGGGCCGCCGGTCGACCGCTCCCCGCGGTCTCCCGGACCCTGCACCACGCGCGCGACCACGTCCTCGCCCGCCCGGTGACCGCGCTCACCGACCTGCCGCCGTTCGACACCTCCGCGATGGACGGCTGGGCGGTCGCCGGCCCCGGCCCGTGGCGGATCCGCGGCCGCCTGCTGGCCGGCGACGACGCCGACGCGGTCGGCACGCTGCGGGACGGCGACGCCGTGGAGATCGCCACCGGCGCCCGGCTGCCGCGCGGCGCCACCGGCGTCCTGCGCAGCGAACGCGCCAAGGTCGACGAATCGTTGCTCTTCGGCGACGTCCAGCAGGGCGGCGACATCCGCCCGCAGGGCCAGGAGTGCCGCAGCGGCGACGACCTGCTGCCGGCCGGCACCGTGGTCAACCCGGCCGTCACCGGCCTGGCCGCCGCGGCCGGCTACGACGAGCTCGTCGTCGTCGACCGGCCCCGCGTCGAAGTCCTCGTGCTCGGCGACGAACTCCTCGACTCCGGTCCGCCGCGCGACGGCCGGATCCGGGACGCGCTCGGGCCGCTGCTCACCCCGTGGCTGCGCACCCTCGGCGCGGACCTGCGGCGCGTCCGGCGGCTCGGCGACGACTTGGCCGCGCTCCGCCGCGCGGTCGAAAGCTCGCAGGCCGACGTGGTGATCACGACCGGCGGCACGGCCGGCGGCCCCGTCGACCACATCCATCCGCTGCTGCGCGACCTGGGCGCCGAACTCCTCGTCGACGGCGTCGCGGTGCGCCCCGGCCATCCGATGGTGCTCGCCCACCTGCCCGGGCCGCGGCCCGGCAGCGGCCGGTTCCTCGTCGCGCTGCCCGGCAACCCGCTCGCCGCGGTGTCCGGGATGCTGACGCTGACCGTGCCGCTGCTGCGCCGGCTGTCCGGCCGCCCCGAGCCGCGCCCGCGCCGGGTCCGGATCGCGCAGGCGGTCACCGGGCATCCGCGGGACACCCGGCTGGTGCCGGTGTCCGGCGACATGCCGCTGCACTTCTCCGGGCCCGCGATGCTGCGCGGCCTCGCGGTCGCGGACGGCATGGCCGTCGTGCCGCCGGGCGGGCTGCGGGCGGGCGAGCGGGCGGAAGTGCTGCGGGTGCCGCGGTGAAAACCGTCCGCACGCCCGACGAGCAGCCGTCGGACCGGCGCGGGCCGATGGGGGCGCTCGCCCGGCCCCTGCCGCGCCCGGCCGAGCCGGACCCCGACAACGGGTTCCCGGGCGCCGCCGAGATCGGGATCCCGCGCCGCAAGCCGGGGCCGCTCAAGCAGGTCGTGCGGCGGTTCGCCCTCGCGCTGCTGGTGCTCGCCGTCACGGTGCTCCTGGTGTGGATCGAACGGGACGGCTACCGCGACAGCGTCGACGGCAACCTGTCGTTCCTGGACGCCGTCTACTACGCCACCGTGACGCTGTCCACGACCGGCTACGGCGACGTCATCCCGGCCAGCGACTCCGCGCGGCTGATGAACATCGTGCTGATCACCCCGCTGCGCGTGGTCTTCCTGATCATCCTGGTCGGCACCACCCTGGAAGTCCTCACCGAACGGACGCGGGAGCAGTGGCGGCTCTCCCGCTGGAGGTCCACGTTGCGAGACCACACCGTCGTCGTCGGCTACGGCACCACCGGCTACAGCGCGATCAGCACGCTCGTCGCGCAGGGCGTGCCGCGCGACCGCATCGTGGTCGTCGACCCGGACGCCGAAGCCGTCGCGGCCGCCATGCAGGACGGGCTGGTCGCGGTGGCCGGCGACGCGACGCGCGCCGACGTGCTGCGCCGGGCCGAGTTCGAGCGGGCCCGCAACCTGATCGTGTCGGCGAACCGCGACGACACCGCCGCGCTGGTCACCTTGACCGCGCGGCAGATCAACCGGCGGGCGTGGATCGTGGTCGCGGTCCGCGAGGACGAGAACTCCCCGCTGATCCGGCAGAGCGGCGCCGACTCGGTGGTCACCACCGCGAGCGCCGCGGGCCGCCTGCTGGGCGTCTCGATGCTGAGCCCGAACGTCGGCGAGGTCGTCGAGGACCTGCTGCACTACGGCTCGGGCATGGACCTGATCGAGCGGCCGGTGGACAAGCGGGAGACCGGAAAGTCGCCTGCCGACTGCCGCGACCTGGTGGTCGCGGTGATCCGCGGGCACCGCATGCTGCGCCACGACGACCCGGAGGCGTCGAAGCTGGCGACGGGGGACCGGCTGGTCGTCATCCGCAGCGGTCCGCGCCGCCCGGACCCGATGGGTCCGCGCGCGCATCCGTCGCCGGTGTCCTGAACCGGGCGGACGGGCCCAGTGTGGCGCGCACGAATCGAACGTCGAACGAGGAGCGGAACCGTTGTACGCGATCACCATCAACGCCCCCGGCGGCCCCGAGGTGCTGACCTGGACCGAGGTGCCCGACGAGGAGCCCGCGGCCGGCGAGGTGCTCGTCGAGGTGGCGGCCGGGGCGGTGAACCGGGCCGACCTGATGCAGCGTCAGGGCTTCTATCCGCCGCCGCCCGGCGCGTCGCCGTACCCGGGCCTGGAGGTGTCCGGGCGGATCGCGCGGCTCGGCCCGGGGGTGTCCGGCTGGGCGGTCGGCGACGAGGTGTGCGCGCTGCTCGCGGGCGGCGGCTACGCCGAGTACGTGCGCGTCCCGGTCGGCCAGCTGCTGCCGGTGCCGCGCGGGATCGGCCTGGTGGAGAGCGCGGCGCTGCCCGAGGTGGCGACGACGGTGTGGTCGAACGTGTTCATGGTCGCGCACCTGCGGCCGGGCGAGTCGTTCCTCGTGCACGGCGGCGCGGGCGGCATCGGCACGATGGCCATCCAGCTCGCCAAGGCGGTCGGCGCGCGGGTGTTCACGACCGTGGGCAGCCCGGAGAAGGCGGCGGTGTGCCGCGAGCTGGGCGCCGACGTGGCGATCGACTACCGCACCGAGGACTTCGTCGCGCGCATCGCGGAGGAGACCGGCGGGTCGGGCGTGGACGTGATCCTGGACAACATGGGTGCGAAGTACCTGGCCCGCAACATCGACGCGCTGGCCGTCAACGGACGCCTGGTGATCATCGGCATGCAGGGCGGCCGCAAGGCGGAGATCGACCTGAGCGCGCTGCTGAACAAGCGGGCCGCGGTGGCCGCGACGACGCTGCGGTCCCGGCCGCTCGCCGAGAAGGCGGCGATCGTCGCGGCGGTCCGCGAGCACGTGTGGCCCCTGATCGCCGCGGGCCGGGTACGGCCGGTCGTGGACCGGATCGTGCCGATGCGGGAGGCCGCGGACGCGCACCGGCTGCTGGAGAGCAGCGGGCACGTCGGCAAGGTGGTGCTGTCCGTGGGCGAGGAGCCGGGCACGACGCCCCCGGGGACCGCGGCCCCCTAGGCGACCGGGCCGCCTGGGCGCATCGGTCGCCCGGGCGCCTGCCCCCGCGGCCACCTGGCCTCCGGACCGGGACGGCGCCGACCCGGCCACCCCGCCTCGGCCACCCCGGCTCCGGACCGCGAACGCCCCCACCCCGGTCCGCGACGGCCGCGACCCGACCGGCTCGGCCCCACCCCGCCTCGGCCACCCACTTCATCCTGGCCACCGGGCTCCGCCGCCGGTGACCACACCTGAACAACACTGATCATTTGGTCTGATCGGAATGTCGGTAATTGAACAGATAGTCCGCTTTTCCTAAGCTGCGAACTACACCGGTCCGACTGGTGGTGTCGGCTCCTGCCGACTCGCGAGCACTGGGGAAGGTCGCTGTGACGAAGCGGATCCGCAGGGCCGCGGCTTGCCTGGTCCTGGTGGCGTTGGTCGTCCCGGCGGCTGCGGGTGCCTCCCCGGAGCCTTCGCCGGGACCCGCCGAGGCCGCGCCCCGGACCGGGCTCGCAGGCATCCCCGTGCTGCGGCCCGATCCCAACCCGCATCCGTCGATCGTGCCGGGCGACCCCGGTGATCCGGCGCACCGGCTTCCGGCGCGCTCCGGGCCGGGCGGTGAACCGAGCGCGGCGGAACGCGACGCGCTGCTGGCCCGGGTCGCCCCGCTCGGCATCCGCGCGGTCGTGGACGAGTCGGGCGTCCCGGCACTCACCGTCGACCACGAACTCGTGCTGGCCGGCGGCCCCGACGGCGTCGCCGCGCTGCGCGGCGCGGGCCTGGAGATCGCTCCCGGGCCGCGCGCCGACGTCGTGGCGGTCCGGCAGGGCGGCCGGGTGGTGGCCTGGTACATCGTCGACCCGCCGGCCGCGCCCGGCCCGGCCGCTCCACCGCCGACCGGCGCCCCGCCGGCCAACTCCCCGCCGGCCAACTCCCCGCTGCCGAACTCCCCGTCGGCCAACGGGCCGCCGCCCGCCGCCGGGCCGCCCGCCGCGCTCGGTCCGGCGGCCGCGGCGCCCCTCGCCGCCGATGCCCCCTCGGCCGGACTGCCGCAGACCGGGCCGAATGGCGTGCTGGCGCTGACCGTCGTGGGCCTGGCCTGCCTGCTGCTCGGGCTCGGTGCCGTCCGGCACGCCCGGCGCAACCGAGGCTGACGCCCGTCCCCAGCCTGTGGACAACCGTCCGCCATCGCCCCAGCGCGCGGTGTGCGGCGCCCGGCTCGTGGAGATCTTGCGGGATTCCCCGCGGGTGACTGGTGTCACGGGGCCGGACGGTGCACTCTCGTCAGGTCGGTCATGTGCCGGCGATCCCTGTGTCACAGTCCGCTGCACAACCCGTCACACAACATTGGACATCGCTGACGGCACGACCGGATTCGCGATAGTTTCCGGCAGTGCCGCCTCCCCCAGCCCACGGCTGGGACGCGCCCCCCGGCCGGCAGGGGGGCGGACTCCGAACCGGGCGGGAAGGGAGGCCGGATGCGCACTATCCGCGCCTTCATCCGGCGTGTCCCGGCCGGCCCGGTCGTCATCGCCTTGCTCATGGTCGGGGTGCTGGTCCTGGTCAACCTGTACGGCACGAACGGGACCGCCGAGCATGCCGCGCCCTCCGAACCCGTCGGCATCCCCCCGCAACTCCCCGCCGACGAACACGGCGTGCCGACACCGTCCGCGGCAACCGACGTGCCGCCGTCCGCCCCGACGCCCGGCCCCACCGCCACGCCCGCCGACCCGCAGACGTCGCCGCGCGCGGCCGACCCGCCCGCCGGCACGCGTGCCGCCACACCCGGAGACCCCGGCACCGGGCAGAACACGCCGCAGAGCGTGCGCACCGACCCGCCCGCGGGCCAGCAGGGCGGCAACAGCCAGGGCCAGGACAACGGGACCGATTCGGGCACGCCGGTCGCGCCGCGGCTGCGGGTGGTCAGCGTGCTGCTCACCAGCGACCACGCGGCCGGCTCGTACGTGCGGTGCACCGGCCGCGACGAGGTCGTGATCGCCGCCACGATCCTGGCCGACGGCGGCCAAGGCGCCGTCGTCTACCAGTGGGTGTTCGACGGCTCGCGCGCCTGGCCGCCGGACCTGCTGCAGTTCACCGGTTCGGGGCCGCGCCAGCAGAGCCTGCAAATACCGTGGCCGGTCGGCGTCAAGTACAGCGGCGCCCGGATCCAGGGCACCGTGCAACTGCGCATCCTCCAGCCGGTCATGTACGCGCAGACCCAGCGGATCTCGCTCGACGTCGTCTGCGTCTGACCCGGACACCTGCGCCGCACTCTCCGTAGCCGAAACCACCGCGCGACTCCCTCACGCGCCGATGCCGGGGGCCGCATCGCCTTGCCAACGGGGAATACTCGGTATACACATACCGAGTATGTCAATCAAGCACGGTCTGCTGGCGCTCCTCGACCAGGGCCCTCGCTACGGCTACCAATTGCGCGCCGAGTTCGAGGCGCGCACCGGATCGACCTGGCCGCTCAACGTCGGCCAGGTCTACACGACACTGGGCCGCCTCGACCGGGACGGCCTCGTCGCCCCCGACGGCGAAGACGGAGAAGGCCACGTCTTCTACCGGATCACCGACGAAGGCCGCCGGGAACTCCAGGAGTGGTTCGACGCCCCGGTCGCGCGCGGCGACCGCCCCCGCGACGAACTCGCCATCAAGCTCGCCATGGCGGTCACCGTGCCCGGCGTCGACGTCGCCGCCGTCGTGCAGTCCCAGCGCGCGCACACCCTGCGCGCCCTCCAGGACTACACGCGGCTCAAGGCCCGCGCCGCAGACGACGACCTGGCCTGGCAACTCGTCCTGGAATCGCTGGTGTTCCAGGCCGAAGCCGAGGTGCGGTGGCTCGACCACTGCGAATCCCGGCTGGCCCGCCGCGACATGCGTGCGCCCGACGCCGCGCCGCCGGCCGCCGCCCCCGCTCCCGAGGACACGGACACTCCCGCCGCGCGCCGTCCGCGGCTGCGCCGGAGCCCGCGATGAGCCGCGCCGGTGCCATAGCCGCGCACCCGGACAAGGCCGCCGCGCCGGTGCTGGAGCTGCGCGGCCTCGGGCGGACGTACGGCAAGGGCGAGACCCGGGTGGAGAGCCTCCGCGGCGTCGACTTGGCCGTCGCGCCCGGTGAACTCCTGGCCGTCATGGGCCCCTCCGGGTCCGGCAAGTCGACCATGCTGCTGCTCGCGGGCGGCCTGGACGCCCCGACCACCGGCGAAGTCCTCGTCGAGGGCACGGACATCGGCCGGCTGCCGCGCCGCAAGCAGGCCGCGCTGCGGCGCCGCAGCGTCGGCTATGTGTTCCAGGACCTCAACCTGATCCCGGCGCTGACCGCGCTGGAGAACGTCGCGCTGCCGCTCGAACTCGACGGGAGGCCGGTGCGCAAGGCCCGGTCCGCCGCGCGTGACGCGCTGGCCGAGATCGGCGTCGACGACCTCGCCGAGCGGTTCCCCGACGACATGTCGGGCGGCCAGCAGCAGCGCGTCGCGATCGCCCGGGCGCTGGTCGGCGAACGCCGCCTGGTGCTCGCCGACGAGCCGACCGGCGCGCTGGACTCGGCGACCGGCGAAGCCGTGCTCCGCGTGCTCCGCGCCCGCTGCGACGCGGGTGCGGCGGCGGTGCTGGTGACACACGAGGCCCGGCATGCCGCGTGGGCCGACCGCATCGTGTTCCTGCGCGACGGCCTCCTGGTCGACGACACCGGCCGGACCGACGCCGCCGAGTCGCTGCTCACCCGGGACGGCCCGCGGTGACCGGTCGCGGGTGGCGGGCCGCCCTGCGGATCGCCCGGCGCGAGGCCTTGCGGGCGAAGGGCCGCAGCCTGCTGATCGTGCTGATGGTCGCGCTGCCGGTGTTCGGCGCGAGCGCGGCGGACGTCACGTACCGCAGCCAGCAGTTGGACACCGGCGAGCGGTTGGCGCGGCAGATCGGCCGGGCCGATGCGCGGCTGACCGAGCCGGTGTCGGACCTGCCGATCGCGCAGGACCCGGTCGACGACGGCCGGTTCGTGCTCCGCGGCAACCTCGGCCCGGCGGCGCAGCAGCAGCCGCGGACGGACGTCCGGTCGGTGCTGCCGCCGGGCGCCGCGGTCCTGACGGACACCGTCGCCCGGACCACCATCCGCACCGGCTTCGGCCTGGCGGGTGCGGATTGGCGGGAGTTCGACTACGACGCGCCGATCGCGCACGGCATCGCCGTGCCGACCGGCGGCCGGGCGCCGCGAACCGCCGACGAAGTCGCGGTCACCGACCGGCTGCTGCGCGCGGGCGGGTTGACGATCGGCGGGACGCTCACCGAGTACAACACCGGCAGGGTGTTCCGCATCGTCGGGACGGTGAAGCTGCCCGACCGCCTCGACGCCCGGCAGGTGTTCGCCCTGCCCGCGGCCGGCGTCCTGGACGCGATGGCCGGACAAGGGCGCCCGACGGAGCGGAAGTTCCTCGTCGACGCGCCGGACGGGGCCTACACCTGGGACCGGGTGCGGGCGTTGAACGACCGGGGCATCGTCGTGCTGTCGCGCGCCGTCGCCGAGCATCCCCCGCCGGACGACGAGGTGCCGTACCTGCGGGAGGGCGGCGCGGACTTCCGGGCGTTCTCCGACATGCAGATCGCGGTCGGCGTCGTGGTGGTCGGCATGGCGCTGCTGGAGGTCGTGCTGCTCGTGGGCCCCGCGTTCGCGGTGGGCGCACGGCGGCGGCGCCGGGACTTCGGGCTGGTGGCGGTGGTCGGCGGCGACCGGCGGCACATCCGGACGATCGTCCTGGCGGACGGCGCGGTGCTCGGCGGGGTCGCGGGTGTCCTGGGCACCGGGCTGGGCTTGGCCGCGGCGTGGTCCGCGCGCGGGTGGTTCTCGTCGTTCTCCGGCAAGGAACTCGGCCACTTCGACGTGCGCCCGCTCGAACTCGCCGGGATTGCCGCGCTCGGTATGGCGATCGGGCTGGTGTCCGCGGCGATTCCCGCGGTGCTGGCGTCGCGGGAGAGCGTCGCGTCGTCGCTGACGGGACGCCGCGGTGTGCGGCGCGGTTCGCGGGTGCTGCCCGTCGCGGGCGCGCTGCTGGGCGCGGCCGGGGTGGCGGTGGCGTACTACGGGGCGAAGGTCGCCGCCGACGACACCGTCTTGCTGACCGGCTGTGTGGTGGCCGAACTCGGGGTCATCGCCTGCTGCCCGGCGCTGCTCGGCCTGGCCGCGCGGTGCGGCCGCGTTCTGCCGCTGACGCCGCGCCTGGCGCTGCGCGACGCGGCCCGGAACCGGCCGCGGACCGCGCCGGCCGTGGCGGCGGTGATGGCGGCGCTGGCCGGGGCGACGTCGGTGACGGCGTACTGGGCGAGCACCGACCACGATGCGCGCGCGGACTACCGTGCCGCGGCCCGGCAGGGCCAAGTGCTGGCCACGAACGGGTACGAGAACGGCCGGGGCCTGCGCCAGGCGGCGGACATCCTGGCCGCGTCGCTGCCGGTCACCGGACCGGGCCTGGTACGCGGCTACAGCGACGTGTGCGCGCCGAACTCCGGGTGCCTGACCGTCTCCCTGCGGTTGCCGGCCGAACTCCGCTGCCCGCTCGACGATCTGTCGGGCCCGGGGGCGATCGAAGCCGTCCGGACCGCCCGCACCGATCCGCGCTGCCAGGCGGAGAATCGGTCCTCGGTCTTCGGGCTCCCGGTCGGCGATGCCGAGACCGTGCGCCGGATCACGGGCAGCACCGGTCCGGAGATCGCGGACGCGCTGCGCACCGGCGTGGTGGTCTTCGACCGGCGCTACGTCAAGGACGGCATGGTGACCGTCGCGGTGCGGACCCTGACGCCGCAGGACCCCGCGTCCCCCACCACCGTGTCCGCCGCGGAACCGCTCCCCGCCGAGCCGGCGCCGCGCCTGGTCGCCATTCCGGCGCGCTACGTGGCACCGGCGGAGGACATCCCCGCGCTCGCGGTGCTCGGCGAGGAAGCCGCCCGTGCCATCGGCGTGCCGCCCGGCGACATCGGCATCCTCTTCGACACCGTGAGCATGCCGTCGGAAGCCGACGAGCAGCGGGCCCGGGCCCAACTCGACGGCGTCGTCACGGGCGTCTACTTCGACGTCGAACGCGGCTACCAAGGGCGTCCGAGCACCCAACTCCTGCTCCTTGCCGCGGCCACCGTCGTCGTCGCCCTCGGCGCGGCGGGCGTCGCCACCGGACTGGCCTTGGCCGACGGGCGGCGCGACTTGGCCACGCTGGGCGCGGTCGGCGCGCCGCCACGGGTGCGCCGGGCGCTGTCGGCCGCGCAGAGCTGGGTGATCGCCCTCCTGGGCACGGTGCTCGGCCTGGCCGTGGGGCTGCTGCCCGCGGCGGCGCTGCGCTGGCGCACCGCGAAAACCGCCGCGGACGCCTTCGACATGTCCGGCGACGGCGCGTTCGGGATCAGCCGTCCCGATGTTCCGCTGGTCGTCCCGTGGGCCGAAATGGGCCTCGCCTTGCTGGTGGTGCCGCTGTTGGCGGCGGTGGTCGCCGCGGTGTGCACGCGGACCCGGGTGACCGTGGGGACACGGGCCGGGTAACGGACGTGCGGGTGCCGTACCGTCTCCCCTCGGCGCCGGTCCCGTGGCGGGGCCCGGCGCCGAGGGGAGAGGATGGGCACATGAACATGCCGAACAGCGAAGCTCAGGACGAGAACCCCCACGTCGTGATCGTGGGTCCCGACGGCATGGCGGTCGGCGGCGAGCCCGGCGCCGAAGGCGTGTTGAACGGCGAAGCCGGCATCACCGACATGGTCGAGCAGCCCGCGAAGGTCATGCGCATCGGCAGCATGATCAAGCAGCTCCTCGAGGAAGTACGCGCGGCGCCTCTCGACGAGGCCAGCCGGGTCCGCCTCGCGGAGATCCACAAGGGCTCGATCAAGGAGCTGGAGAAGGGCCTCGCGCCCGAACTGGTCGAGGAACTCGAGCGCCTCACCCTGCCGTTCAACGACGAGAACGTGCCCACCGAGGCCGAACTCCGCATTGCGCAGGCCCAGCTGGTCGGCTGGCTCGAAGGACTGTTCCACGGCATCCAGACCGCGCTGTTCGCGCAGCAGATGGCGGCGCGCGCCCAGTTGGAGACCATGCGCCGCGCCCTGCCGCCCGGTGCGATGCCCGGCCGCCCCGGCGAGACCGGCGGGACCGCGGGACCGTACCTGTAGGCGGCCCGCCGGCCAGGCCGACCGCACTCGGGTACGGCCACGACCACGGCAGGTGCGGCGTCCCCAAGCGCCGCACCTGCCACCACGACGCTGCACCACGGGGGCGCGGATGGTGCACGACACACACGACGAGTTCGCCGGCTCGGTCTTCGGCAGCGGCCGCTACCGCACCCTCCGGCGCATCGGCGGCGGCGGCATGGCCGTCGTGCACGAGGCGCACGACCTCGCGCTGGACCGCATCGTGGCCGTGAAGCGGCTGCGTCCGGAACTCGCCGAAGACGGCGTCGCCCGCTCCCGGTTCGCCCGCGAAGCGCACCATGCGGCGTCGCTCAACCACCCGGCGATCGTGCAGGTCTACGACACCGGCGAAGACCCGGGCCCGGCCGGGCCGGTGCCGTGGATCGTCATGGAACTCGTCGACGGCGTCACGCTGCGCGCCCTGCTGCGGCACGACGGGCCGCTGGCATGGCGCCGCGCCCTGCGGATCGCCGCGCACGTCCTGGACGCGCTGGAGTACAGCCACGGCTGCGGCATCGTGCACCGCGACATCAAGCCGGTGAACGTCATGGTCACCGCGGACGGCACGGTCAAGGTCATGGACTTCGGCATCGCGCGCACCGTGCATGCCGGCGGCGGGGCGCTCACCGCCGCCGGGCACATCATGGGCACGCCGCAGTACTTCTCGCCCGAGCAGGCCCTCGGCCACCCCGCGACGCCGCGCAGCGACGTCTACTCGGTCGGCTGCCTGCTGTACGAACTCCTGGTCGGCAATGTGCCGTTCGACGGAGAGAACGCGATCGCCGTGGCCTACAAGCATGTGCGGGACGAGCCGCTGCCGCCGACGGCCGTGCGGCAGGACGTGCCCGGCGCGGTCGACGACCTGGTGCTGCACGCGCTGCGGAAGGACCCGCAGCTGCGCTTCGGTTCCGCGGCGGAGATGCGGTCCGCCGTGGCACGGATCATTCCTGACGAGACGTCAGGTCCGGGGGCGGCGGGTTCCGCCGGGCGGGGCGGGCGGCGGCGCCGCGCCGGCGCCGCCGGGGGCGGCGGGGAAAGGACTCGGCGTGGCCCGGAGCGCCCGGCGCGCCGGACCCGTTCCCGGCGTGCGGAAGCCACCGGTGCGGGCGGATCCGGGGCCGCCGCGGCCCGCGGCGGGCCGGGGACGAGCGCGGTGGTCGCGGCCGCCGTGGTGCTGTGCGTGGCGCTGGCCGTCATCGCGTGGATGGTCGGGTGAATCGGGAAAGGCGTTATCCTTGCCGCCCCGGGTTCGGCCCGTTCCGGCTCAAAGGACCGCCGGAACCGACCGGCGACCAAGATCGGTGAGGTAGATCTCCTGCGTATGGCGGCCATTCCCCGATGCCGCGGACACGCGGCCGGTACGGTGACTCGGATACCGGATTGCGGGACAATGCCATGTGCGCACGGGGTCGGGATCCGGCGTGCCTTTGCGGCCCGGCGATCGTTGGGACGAGCGAGTCCGTGCCCGGCGGACCGTGACGAGACGGACTGCGAGGAGTGATGGGTCAGCCGCAGCGCCCGGACGACGACAATTCCGGGACCATGGGCAAGACCGTCGGCTCGGGCCGCTACGAACTCGGGCGTTTGCTGGGCCGGGGCGGCATGGCCGAGGTCAGCATGGCGCACGACGTGCGGCTCGGCCGCACCGTCGCGGTCAAGACGCTGCGTGCCGATCTCGCGCAGGACGCGGTCGCCCGGTCGCGGTTCGGCCGCGAGGCGCAGAACGCCGCGTCGCTCAACCACCCCGCGATCGTCTCGGTGTACGACACGGGCGAGGACCGGATCGCCGGCGAACTCGTGCCGTTCATCGTCATGGAGTGCGTCGAGGGCCGCACGGTCCGCGAGCTGCTGACCGAGGGCAACCCGATCCCGCAGGAGCAGGCGCTGCGGATCACCGAAGGCGTGCTGGAAGCGCTGGAGTACAGCCACCGGAACGGCATCATCCACCGCGACATCAAGCCCGCGAACGTGATCATCACGGACTCCGGCGCGGTGAAGGTGATGGACTTCGGCATCGCGCGGGCGATGCACAGCGCGGCGACCACCATGACGCAGACCGGCATGGTGATGGGCACGCCGCAGTACCTGTCGCCCGAGCAGGCGCTCGGCCGGACGGTCGACGCGCGCAGCGACCTGTATTCGAGCGGCTGCCTGCTGTACGAACTGCTGGCACTGCGGCCGCCGTTCAACGGCGACACGCCGCTGTCGGTGGTCTACCAGCACGTGCAGGACGATCCGCGGCCGCCGTCCGCGCACGACGTGCGGGTCCCGGCGCACCTGGACGCGATCGCCTTGAAGGCGCTCGCGAAGAGCCCGGACGACCGCTACCAGACCGCCGAGGAGATGCGGCTGGACATCCGGCGCGCGCTGGCCGGACAGGCCGTCCGGGTCACGCCGCCGCCCGTCCGCGGATCCAACGCGCCGACCGAGCAGCTCGGCCAGTGGTCGGCGGGCGCGCCGACCGCACGGCTGGGGGCGCCGGTCGGCGACGACATGCGCGCCACCACCGCGGTGCCGCAGCCGCCGCGGGGCGTCGCGTCGGACGGCCGGACCGGCGCGTTCCCGGCGGTCGACGAGCACGAGCGGCGGCAGCGCGGCCCGGGCTTCTTCGTGGTCGTCGGCGTGGTCGTCGTCGCGCTGATCGCCGGGGTGACCGCCTTGGTGCTGACGCTCGGCAAGGGCGACACGCCGGACGGCACCGAGAAGACCGACGGGGGCACGTCCACGCCCACGGCGTCGCAGACGCCCACCGCGACGGGCGGCGCGCAGCAGTTGCCGCAGGGCGAGGACACCGAGCCGACCCAGCCGACGCGCTACCCGACCGGGCGGACGACGCCGCCTTCGCAGCAGGCGACGTCGCAGGCGCCGACGGCCACGGCGACCACGAAGCCGACGCAGACGACGACCGCGCCGACCAACACGGCGACGTCGAAGTCGTCGCCGACGGCCCAGCCCACGACGAAGGAACCGACGCCGACGAGTACCGCCTCCGGCGGCAACTGACGTCACCCGTTCGTGGAATGGCCGCCGACCGCGGCTATTCCACGAACGCCTCCAGCACCTCGTCCCAGTGCCGGGTCCACCACACGGTCAGTGCGGCCGACGCCGGGAACAACGGGTCGGAGCGGTGGTCGCGTTCCACGTAGTGGCGGGTCAGCATCCAGAAGTCGTTGAGCCGCTCCCACCACAACCGGCGCACCGCGAGGGTCAGTTGCGTGCGGCCCGGGTCGGCGATCGCGCGGTAGGCGTGCATGAAGGTGCGCACACGCGGCAGATCGAGCGTTCCGGTGGCCGAGCCGGTGAAGAACAGCAGGGCGGCGCGCACGGTTTCCTCGGTGTCCGGCAGTGCGGCCAGCCGGTCCCAGTCGACGATCGCGGCCGGGGAGCCGTCCACGTACAGCAGGTTGAGCGGGTGGAAGTCGCCGTGCACGTAGCCGGTGCGCGGGGCGTCGCCGTCGGCCGGGCGGCGGTGCGCGTGGCGGCGCAGCATGCGCAGGCGCTCGATCAGGCGGTGTTCGGCGAGGTCGTCGAACGGTTCGCGGACCTGCCGGTCGGCTATGCCGGCCAGCAGGCGGCGGGCGACCGCCATGGACTCGGCGGCGTCCGCGGAGCGCGTGAAGGCGGGCTGCTGCACGGGCGGCAGCGTGCGCAGGAGCGTCGCGTGCACGGTGCCGAGGAGGGCGCCGAGGGTGGCGCATTCCGCGGGCGCGAGGTCGTGGCCGCCGCGGTGCCGGCCGTCGACCCACGGGAACAGCGCGAACCACCGTCCGCCGATCCGGCGCATCGTGTGGCCGTCCCGGTCCCGGAGCGGGGCGACCGCGGGGATCCCGGCGCCGCGCAGGAGCGCGGTGGCCCGGTGCTGGAAGGCGATGGTGCCGGGCGCCTGGTCGAGGTAGTGCTTGAGGAACCAGCGGCCGTCGCTCGTGGTCACCTGGTAGCCGCGGTTCAGCAGGCCCTCGGCGACCGGCCGGAACGCGACCGGGCTGCCGACCGGGTAAGCGCGCAGCAAGGCGGCCAGGGGCGATCGGCCTGGGTGCATAGAGTAATTCTATGCAACACAGAGTGACCAAACGGGGGGATTACGGGAAGAGCTTCTCCAGGATCTGCGCGACGCCGTCGTCGTCGTTGCTCGCGGTGTGGTTCGGCACCGCGGCGAGGATCTGCGGGTGCGCGTTGGCGACCGCGTACGGCTGCCCGGCCCAGGCCAGCATCGGCAGGTCGTTGGGCATGTCGCCGAACGCCACGACCTCGTCCGCGGTGATGCCGTGCCGGGTCGCGTACCAGGCCAGCGTGGTGGCCTTGCTGACGCCGAGCGCGCTGATCTCCACCAGGGCGATCTTCGACGAGTGGGTGAACTCGGCGTAGTCCCCGGCGGCGGCACGCGTCCGGGTCAGGAACTCGTCCGGAGCGAGGGAATCGTGGCGGGCGAGCAGCTTGAGGACCGGCACCGGCCCCTCCAGCAGCTCCTCGACCGGGGCGATGCCGTGCACGACCGACACGTCGCGCTCCTGCGGCGGGTAGGCGGGCTCGTGCGAGAAGCCCGTCGGGGTTTCCACGGCGAAGCACACGTCGGGGACGGCCGCCTTGATCAGCGCGGCGACCTTGCGGGCCGCGGTGACGTCCATCGGGTGCGTGTCGACGATGCGTTCGCTGCGCAGGTCGTAGACGACCGCCCCGTTGCCGCAGATGGCCAGGCCGTGGTGGCCGGTCACGGCGGCGACCTTGTCCATCCAGCGCGGCGGGCGGCCGGTCACGAAGACCACGTCGGCCCCGGCGGCTTCGACGGCGTCCAGGGCGGCGAGGGTGCGCGCCGAGATGGTGCCGTCGCTGCGGACGATGGTGCCGTCCAGATCGGTGGCGACGAGACGGGGGCGCGGAGTGGCAGTCACGCGTACATCCTCGCTCAGCCGATCCGGGAAAGTCAGACCGGTTCGGTGCGGAACGCCGCATCGGCGTGTTCGGGATTGTCCGGAATCTTTCGGTGTACTGGCCACGTATCGTCCGGCGCGAGGTGCCGCCCGGGTTCGGCTAGGGTCGGGGACCATGCGAGTCGGTGTCGTCATCCTCCCGATCTACCGCTGGACCGAGGCCGCCGCGCGCTGGCGCGACGCCGAGCAGGCCGGCTTCGACGCGGCCTGGACCTACGACCACCTGTCCTGGCGCAGCTTCCGCGACGAGCCGTGGTTCGGATCGGTGCCGACGCTGACGGCGGCCGCCGCGGTCACCTCCCGGATCCGGCTCGGCACCCTGGTGTCGTCGCCGAACTTCCGCGAACCGGTCACCTTCGCCAAGGACGTCATGACCGTCGACGACGTGTCCGGCGGCCGCTTCACCCTCGGCATCGGCGCGGGCGGCACCGGCTTCGACGCCACCGCGCTCGGGCAGGAGCCGTGGACGCCCCAGGAGCGGCAGGACCGCTTCGAGGAGTTCCTGGAACTCGCCGACCTGCTGCTGACGCAGCCGGACACCACGTTCCGCGGCCGCTACTACGCCGCCGACGAGGCCCGCATGATCCCCGGGTGCGTGCAGCGGCCGCGGGTGCCGTTCGCGGTCGCCGCCACCGGGCCGCGCGGCCTGCGGCTGGCGGCGCGCCTCGGGCAGGCGTGGGTGACGTTCGGCGACCCGAAGCAGCTCGAAGGGCGCACCGAGGCCGAGTACACCGCGGCGATCCGCGACCAGGCCCGCCGTTTCGACGAGGCGTGCGCCGCCGAGGGCCGCGACCCGAGCGGCTTCGGCCGGATCCTGCTGAACGGGTCGACCGGGGAACGCGCGCTCGACTCGGTCGACGCGTTCGTCGACTACGCGGGCCGGTACGCGGCGGTCGGCATGACCGAGATCGCCGTCCACCTGCCGGTGCCGGGCACCGTCTTCGGCACCGACGAAGCCGCGTTCGAGCGCATCGTGACCGAGGGACTGCCGCAGGTCCGGGCGCTGTAGCAGCCGCACAGCCGGGCAGCCGCGCTGCCGAGGGCCGGCCGCGGGTCAGCCGGCCTGCGGGAACAGCCGCTCCAGCACCACCGCGACGCCGTCCTCGGCGTTCGACGCGGTGATCTCGTCGGCGACCGCCTTGAGGTCCGGATGGGCGTTGGCCATGGCCACGCCGTGCCCGGCCCAGCGCAGCATGCTGACGTCGTTGGGCATGTCGCCGAAGGCGACCGTGTCCGCGGCCTTGGCGCCGAGACGGCGCGCGACCAGCGACAGGCCGACCGACTTGCCCAGTCCGACGGGCAGCAGTTCGACGATGCCGGGTCCGGCGTGCGTGACGTCGACCAGGCCGTCGCAGATCTGCCGGGCCCGCGCCGCGAGTTCGTCGTCGCCGAGATCGCGCTGCTGGACGTAGGCCTTGAGGATCGGCTCCGCCCACAGCTCTTCGCGGTCCTCGGCCGTGTGCACCGGCAGCGGGAGCGAGTAGCGGTAGGAGGGCTCCACGACGACCGCGCCGTCGATGCCCGCCCGGCTCACCGCGGCCGCCACCGGACCCAGGTCGGCGCGCAGCTTCTCGATCGCGAGCCGGGCGACCTGCCGGTCGAGGGTGACCGAGGTGAGGATCCGGTCCTCGCCCGCGTGGTAGACCTGCGCGCCTTGCGAGCACACGGCGAGACCGTCGTAGCCGAGCGCCGCGAACACCGGCCGCGACCAGGACACTGCGCGGCCGGTGACGATCACGTGGTGCGCGCCGGCCGCGCCCGCGGCGGCCAGGGCCGCGCGCGTGCGTTCCGTTATCCGCTGGTCTTCGGTGAGGAGTGTGCCGTCGAGGTCCGTCGCGACGAGCCGGAAGCTCACGCGGCGCCCACCGGCTCCAGCACCTCGCGGCCGCCGAGGAACGGGCGCAGTGCGGCTGGAACGCGCACCGAGCCGTCCGGCTGCTGGTGGTTCTCCAGGATCGCCACGATGGTCCGCGGGACCGCGCACAGCGTGCCGTTGAGGGTGGCCAGCGGGCGCGTGCCGTTCTCGTCACGCATCCGCACGGCGAGGCGGCGGGCCTGGAACTCGGTGCAGTTCGACGTGGACGTGACCTCGCGGTACTTGCCCTGCGTCGGGATCCACGCCTCGCAGTCGAACTTGCGCGCGGCCGACGAGCCGAGGTCGCCCGCGGCGGTGTCGATGACCCGGAACGGGAGTTCCAGGGCGGTGAGGAACTCCTTCTCCCACGCGAGGAGCCGCCGGTGCTCGGCGTGCGCGTCCTCGGGCGCGGTGAAGGTGAACATCTCCACCTTGTCGAACTGGTGGACGCGGATGATGCCGCGGGTGTCCTTGCCGTACGTGCCGGCCTCGCGGCGGAAGCACGGCGAGAACCCGGCGTAGCGCAGCGGGAGCTGCTTCGCGTCGAGGATTTCGTCCATGTGGTACGCGCCGAGCGGGACCTCGGCGGTGCCGACCAGGTAGAAGTCGTCCTTCTCCAGGTAGAACACGTTCTCCGCGGCCTGGCCGAGGAAGCCGGTGCCCTCCATCGCCTTCGGGCGGACCAGCGCGGGCGTGATCATCGGGGTGAACCCGGCGGCGCCGGCCTGCGCCATCGCCATGTTGACCAGCGCCAGCTCGAGCAGCGCGCCGACACCGGTCAGGTAGTAGAACCGCGATCCGGAGACCTTCGCGGCCCGCTCGACGTCGATCGCGCCGAGGATCTTCCCCAGCTCGACGTGGTCCTTGGGCTCGAAGCCCTCGGCGGCGAAGTCGCGGGGGGTGCCGATCTCCTCCAGCGTCACGAAGTCGTCCTCGCCGCCGGGCGGGACGCCGTCCTCGACGACGTTGGAGAGTTCCTGGAGCAGGCGCTGCGCTTCCGCGGCGGCCTCGTCCTGTTCGGCGTCGGCGGTCTTGACCTCGGCGGCCAGTGCCTGCGCGCGCTCCAGCAGCGCGGCCCGCTCGTCGCCCTTGGCCTTCGAGACCTGCTTGCCGAACGCCTTCTGCTCCGACCGAAGCTGGTCGAAGCGCACCGCCGACGACCGGCGGCGCTCGTCCGCGGCCAGCAGGCGGTCGACGATCGTCTCGTCCTCGCCGCGGGCACGCTGCGAGGCACGGACGCGGTCGGGGTCCTCACGGAGCAGTCGCAGGTCGATCACGCGCACCAGAGTACCGGTGACTCACCACTCTTTTTCCTGACCTTCCGGCGATCGACGAGGTATCAAAGGGGTGTGCACTCCCTCTCTTCGCGCCCGCGGGCTGCCGCATGCGCGCTCGTCGCGGCCGGCGTCTTCGTCGTGCTGCTCGTCATGGTGGCCGCGGGGTGGGAGCCGCTGCACCGGGTCGACGCCCGGGTGGCCGCCGATCTGCACACTTGGGTGGTCGGCCATCCCGGGTGGCGGCGCACGCTGGCGTTCCTCACCGGATGGGTGTGGGACCCGTGGGATTTCCGCGCGCTCGCGGCGGTCTCCGCGGTCCTGCTGTGGTGGCAGGGCCGCCGCCGCACGGCGGTGTGGACCGCGGCGGTCATGATCATCGGTGGGCTCACCGGGACCCTGGTGAAGGTGGCCGTGGCGCGTGACCGGCCGATGTTCACCGATCCGGTGGCGGACGCGCCGGGCTGGTCGTTCCCGTCCGGGCACGCGCTCAACGGGATGCTCGGCTGTGTGGTGCTGCTGGCGGCGCTTCTGCCCGTGGTGCCGCGGCGGGTCCGCCCGGTGCTGTGGGCGGTGGCCGTGGTGTCCGTGCTGGGGGTCGGGTTCACGCGCATGGCGCTCGGCGTCCACTTCCTCAGCGACGTGGTCGCGGGGTGGGCGCTCGGCGTCGTCGTCGCGGTCGTGCTGTGGGCGGCGATCGCCGCGCTGTGGGACCCCGCGGGCACCGAGCCGGAGGACCCCTCCAGCGCCCCTTCGGACCGCCCCGAGGACGGTCCCGCGGACGACGGCGAGGCGCAGATCACGCGGGGCGGGAGTGCGGGGTTGGCCACGCCGCGTCCGACCGGCCCCTCGTCTGGGTAAGAATTGCGACCATGCTCACGGAAGCAGGACGGTTCCTGCGACGGATCGCCCTGCCGCTGGTGGCGACGGCCTTGGCGGTCATCGGACTCGGTCTCCTGGTGACGCGCGTCCTCGACGGCGTGTGGCCCATTTCCGGCGAGGACGACCTGGAGCGGACGTTCGAAGCGCACCGCTCCGGCGGCTGGGACGCGGTGTCCGACGTCCTGTCCGCGCTGTCGGGCTGGGGCGCCGTGACCGCGGTCACCATCGCCGCGGCGGCGCTGGCGTTCGCCGCCTACCGGTCGTGGCGCGCGCCGCTGTTCCTGGTCGGCGCGGTCGCCGCGCAGACCCTCGTCTTCGTGCTCGCCCGGATCTTCGTGGAGCGCGACCGGCCGGACGTGGTGCGGCTCGACGACCTGCCGGGGCACGGCAGCTATCCGTCGGGCAACACCGGTGCCGCGCTCGCGCTGTACGGCGGCATCGCGATCCTGCTGTCCGCGCGCATCGGCGGCCGGGTCGGCCGCTGGGTGTGGCGGGTGCTGTGCCTGCTGGTGCCGGTCGCCGTCGGTCTCGCCCGCGTCTACCGCGGCGACAGCCACCCGACCGACGTCATCGCCGCGATCGCGTCCGCCGCCGCCGCGCTCGCCGTCATGAATTCGGCGGTGCTCTCGCCGCGTTCCGTCTGGGGCGGCCCGGGCGGCAACCTGCGGCACACCGGCGACGGGCACGTGCCGCGGGCCGCGCTCGTGGTCAACCCGATCAAACTGGACTCGGCGGACGACCGCGCCCGCATCGACAAGATCATGGCCGAGGCCGGCTGGGCGCCGCCGCTGTGGCTGGAAACCACCGTCGAGGACCCCGGTGCGGGCGTCACCCGCACGGCGGTCGCGGAGGGCGTCGACCTGGTCGTGGTGGCGGGCGGCGACGGCACGGTCCGCGAGTGCGCGGGCGCGTTGGCGGGCACCGGCGTGCCGCTGGCGGTCGTGCCGTCCGGCACCGGCAACCTGCTGGCCCGCAACCTCGGCCTCCCCATCGACCTGGCCGACGCCGTGCACGTGGCGGTGCACGGCCGCGACCGGGCGATCGACCTGGGCGCCATCGACCCCGACGAGCCCGGCGGCGAGATCCGGCACTTCACGGCGATGGCCGGCATCGGCCTGGACGCCGCGATGGTCGCGGACGCCCCCGACGCGCTCAAGAAGAAGGTCGGCTGGCCCGCCTACGCGGTCTCCGCGACCCGGCATCTCCGCGACGCCCGCATGCGGGTCACGCTGCGCATCGACGACGGCCCGCCGATCACCCGCCGGGCCCGCATGGTGCTGGTCGGCAACGTGGGCGCCCTCCAGGCGGGCATGCAGCTGCTGCCCGGGGCGGAGCCCGACGACGGCATGCTCGACGTCGTGGTGTTCGCGCCGTACGGCATGACCGGTTGGGCGCACGCGACCCTCCGCGTCGTCGGCCGACGCCGCCGCGACGAGCCGCAGGCCCCGGACCGGCAGCTCCGCCGCCGGCCGATCGAGCACTTCACCGGCCGCAAGGTCGAGGTGGAGACCGCCCGTCCGGAACCGCGCGAACTCGACGGCGACCCGATCGGTCCCGGCACCCGCCTGACGGTGCACGTCCGGCCCGGCGTACTGACCGTCCGGGTCCCGGACGGCGTGGTGGCGCTGCGGCCGGAGTCGCGGGCCGAGCCGTTCCCGGCGGCGCCTCCGGAGTTCGCCCCGGAGCCGGGGAACCCGGCGGCGAGTACGTCGGCACCGGCGGCGACCTGAGCGGTCACGCGGCGTCGCGGGACGGCGCCGCGGCAGGACCGCCGGGGTCGCCGGGCGGTTTCCGGCCGCGCGGTCGTCGCCGCCTACGCTGCCCGCGTTCCGTCTTTGCGCGCCGTCGCGGCACCGGGCGGGGTGATCTCCGCCACGCCGCCGTCCGCATCGGAGCCGCTCCGGGACCCGGCCTCCGCCGCCGTGCGCGCGGCTTCCCTGTCGGCCGTCGGAGTCCCGGACACGCTGGGCGTTTGCCTTCTCGGTGCCCCGGAGCGGGGTCCAAGTCCCAGGCGTCGGCGGGGTCTCCAGGCGGGCAAACAGCTCGTCAACTCCGCGGAGCATTCGTGTGAATATCGCACCTTTTGCCTTTTTGGTGTGCGACGGTGGACGTCGGTTCGTCCGAGCCGACTGCTTTCCCGACTCCCCCCGACCCCCCGAGGAGGCCTGTGGTGCCGCTTGTCCGAGAAGCCCGCGCAGCCCGGGGGAAGCGTGTCCGGAACACGGTGGCCGCCGCCGCGGTGCTCGCGTTGACCGCGGCCGGCTGTGCTTCGGGCGGTGCCGGCCAGACGCACGCGGGCCACGGGTCCCGCCCTGCGACGCCCAACGCCCCCGGCCCGCAGGCCGCTCCCGACCCGCACCTCGGCCGCGGCGGCCCGGACCCGACGGCGCCCGGCGGCGGACCGTCGGCCGGCGCGTCCGCGGCGCCGACACCCCGGACGACGGCGCCCCAGGCTCCGGCGCCCCGGACCTCGGCTTCCCCGAGTCCGTCGACCCAGGCCCCGGCGCCCCGGACGACCTCGCCGTCCCAGGCCCCGGTGTCCCAGGGCGTGGTGCGGCACACCGCCGAAGCCGGCCGCAACGTCGCGCTGACGTTCGACGACGGCCCCAGCCCGGTCTGGACGCCCAAGGTCCTCGCGCTGCTCGACCAGTACGACGTCAAGGCGACGTTCTGCATCGTCGGCGAACAAGCCCGCGAATACCCGAATTTGGTGCGCCGGATCGTCGCCAAGGGGCACCGCCTCTGCGACCACACCGAGACCCACGACGAGAAGCTGGCCCGGCTGCCCGCCGCCGACGTCCGCCGCGAGATCGGCAGCGCCCGCGACGCCATCCTGGCGGCCGTCCCCGGAGCCGAGATCCCGTGGTTCCGCGCCCCCGGCGGCGGCTGGTCGACGACGATCAAGCAGACCGCCGCGTCGTACGGCATGAAGCCGCTCGACTGGTCGGTGGACAGCCGCGACTGGGAACGCGGCGGCGTGGACCACATCCTCGCCACCATCAAGAGCGAACTCCGCCCCGGCGGCGTGGTCCTCATGCACGATGCGGGCGGCGACCGCTCGCAGAGCGTCGCGGTCCTGGCCCGGCTCCTGCCGTGGCTGGTGAACCAGGGCTACAGCTTCGACTTCCCGGCGTAACCGCGGGGACCGCCCGGACCCCGCCGCCCGCCGCACCCGCCGAGACGGGGGTATGCCTGGGCATACCCGAGATCCGCGTGCCTGCCGGAGTGCCCTCCGCCTGCCCGGTTGATGGACTTCGTGTACCGCCGGAACGGCGGGAGCGAGGGGCATCGGGAGGGCGACGTGGGCACAACATGCGGTACGGGGCGGCGGGTTCGGCGGCGGTGCGGACCGGCGGCCCGGTGCTGGAAATGCGGCGGGCCGTGCGCGGCTACGGCACCGGCGACGCGCGGGTCACCGCCCTGGACGGCGTGGACCTGTCGCTCGACGCGGGCTCGTGGACGGCGGTCATGGGCCCGTCGGGTTCGGGCAAGTCGACACTGCTGCACTGCGCCGCCGGCCTCGACACGCTGGACTCCGGCCAGGCCGTCCTGCTCGGCGAGGACCTGTCCGGGGCGGACGACAAGCGGCTGACCCGGCTGCGCCGCGGCACCGTCGGGTTCGTCTTCCAGAACTTCAACCTGGTCGCGTCGCTGACCGCCGAGCAGAACGTCGCGCTGCCGCTGCGGCTCGCCGGCCGGGAGGTGCGCCGCGAGGACGCCCGGCGCGCGCTCGCCGCCGTCGGCCTCGCCGACCGGGCACGGCACCGGCCCCGCGAGATGTCCGGCGGCCAGCAGCAACGCGTGGCGATAGCACGGGCGATGGTCACACAGCCGAAGGTGCTGTTCGCGGACGAGCCGACCGGCGCCCTCGACTCGACGTCCGCCCGCACGGTGCTCGGCTTGCTGCGGAACATGGCCGACAGCACGGGACAGACGATCGTCATGGTCACGCACGACCCGTCGGCGGCCGCGGCCGCCGACGCGGTGGTCTTCCTCGCGGACGGCCGGGTGATCGACCGGATGGAACAGCCGTCCGCCCACCGGGTCGCGGACCGTCTCGCGTCGCTGGAGGTCTGAGCCGTGCTCACGCTCTCCCTGAGCACGCTGCGCGACCGCAAGCAGTTGTTCGCCGGGGCCCTGGTGGCGATCGCCCTGGGGGTGGCGCTCGTCCAGTCGTCGCTGCACGTCCTCCACTCGGTGTCCGACCCGGCGATCCCCGCGCGGCTGTCCCGCGCGGAACGCGACGACATGCGCGAGAACTACGTCGGCGCCGCGGTGACGATGGGCCTTCAGGCCCCGCTGGTGGTCTTTCTGGCGATCCTCGTCGTCGGCTCGACCTGCTCCTTCGCGGTCGCCCAGCGCCGCCGCGACCTCGCGCTGCTGCGCGTGCTGGGCGCCGGACGCGGCCAGACCAAGCGGCTGCTCGCGACCGAGTCGCTGCTGCTGGGCGTCGCGGGCGCGCTGCTCGGCGCGCCGCTGGGCGTCGCCATGACCTGGGTGCAGACCCGCCTGCTCGAACACGTCGGCTTCGTGCCCGCCGGTTTCGAACCGGTCTACTGGCACTGGGGCTCCGTACTCGCCGCGAGCGCCGCCGGAGCCGGCATCGCGCTCCTCGGATCGTGGAGCGCGGCGCGCCGGGCGGCGCGGATCCGTCCGCTGGAATCCCTGCGGGAGACCGGGGCGGCGGCCCGGGTCATGACCCGGGGCCGCTGGTGCGTCGGCGTGGTGTGCCTCGCGCTGTCGGTGGTACTCGTCGTCGGCGCGCAGTCCGCCGACCCGATCGGCGCCATCACCATCGCGATGACGCTGTCGATCGTCGGTGCCGTGGCGCTGTCCGCGCTCAGTCCGCTGGTCGTGCCGCTCGCGGCCCGGCTGTTCGGGATGGTGTTCCGGCGCAGTCCGCTGGGTGCGCTCGCCGAGGCGAACATCCGCGACGGCGCGCGCCGCACCGCGTCCGTGGCCGCGCCGCTGATCACCCTGGTCTCGCTGGTGCTCGGCCTGTCCGGCGCGCTGGGTGTGCTGGCACGGTCGATCGGCGTCGAGCAGGAGCGGCTGACCCGCGGCGACATCGTCGTCGCGTCCGCGAACGGCGAGCAGGCGGCGCGGCTTGCGGGGGTCCCCGGGGTCGCGGACGTGTCGTCCCAGCTCACCGTTCCGGTTCCGGTCACCGCCGAGGTCCGCAAGGACGGCACGCGTGCCGCCCGGCCGCACACGTTCGAGGACCGGGTGGTCGCCGTCGACGCGGCCGCCTACGCACGGGCCCGGACCTTGGCGCCGAAGTCCGGCTCGCTGGCGGACCTGCACGGCGACACCGTCGCCGTCGGCCCCGCGCTGCCGGCCGAGGGCTTCTCCGCGCCCAAGGTCGGCGACACCGTCACGGTCGCCGTCGCGGGCACCGAACGCAAGCTGCGCGTCGTCGCGGTCCTGCCCGAGACCCTGGACATCGGCGACCGGTTCCTGCTGCCGCGGGAGATCCTGCCCGCGGGCGTGCTGGCCGCCGCCGCGAGCGAGTCCATCGTCACGGTGGCGCCCGGTGTACCCGTCGCCGAGGTGGAGGAGCGCATCCGCGCCGCGGGGATCGGCGGGACGGCGACGGTCGCGGAGTGGGCCGACCGCAGGGCGGAGGCCCAGCAGGACGGCAACGACAAGATCTTCGCGGTGCTGCTCGGTCTCGCGGGCGTGTACGCGCTGGTCGGCGTCGTCAACGCCCTGGTCATCGCCACGGCCGAACGCCGCGCCGAGTTCGCGGTGGCCCGGCTCAGCGGGCTGGAGCGCCCGCAGGTCGTCCGGATGGCGGTCGTCGAGGCGTGCGCCGTGGCCGCGATCGGCCTCGGGCTCGGCAGCGTGGTCGCGGCGGCCGGGATGGCGGGGATGGCCAAGAGCACGGCGGCGGTGACCGGGACGGCCATCGTCGTGGTGCCGTGGGGAACCCTGGCGGCGACCGTGCTGGGCGCGTTCGCGGTCACGGTCACCGCGGCCGTGGTGACGGCCCGGGCGGCGACGCGGGAACGACCCGCCGCACTCGCCGCCGCGCGGACCTGACACCGGAGCGGCGGACGCCGGCCGGCCGTGGAGCGGGCCCGGACCGCGGCCGGTCGGCGAGGCCCGAAGGCAAGCGGCGGAACCGGTCCGTCGGGTCGGTGTGTAGCGTTCGCGCTCCGACCCGGAGCGATCGTGAGAGGAGCGTCGTGCTGCTGTCCGCCCGCTTCGCCCGCCGACGCACCGGGGTCCGTCCGGCCGCCGCCGCGCGGCTGCCGCACCTGGCCCGCGGCCTCGGCTACCTCGCCCTCGGCCTGCCGTCGGCGCTGCTTGCCGCGCTGCTGTTCGGCGGTCTCGCCGTGCCGGTGCTGACGGCGGCCGGGCGGCTGGACGGGGTCTCCTCGGTGGAAGACGCGGTCGTGCCCGCCCTGCTCCTGCTCCTGGGGCTCCTGCTCACCGTCGTCCTCGCGCCCTGGGCCGCCGCCCCGGTGGCCGCCCTGGAACGGCGCAGGCTCCGGGTGCTCACGCCGGGCGCCGCCCACGAGCCCCGGCACCGCGAACCGCGCCCGGCAGCCGCCCGGTTCCGCGAGCGCTATGCCCGGGCGTGGCGCGAGGTGGCCGCCGGATACCTGACCGCGGTCGGGGTGACCCCGCTGGTCCTGCTCGCGCTGGTCTGGGCTCTGGTGTGCCTGGGCTGGATCACGGCTCCGCTCCTGGTCGCGGCGACCGGCAGCGGCCCGGTGGCGCTCGTCGTCGGGCACACCGACAGCGCGCTCGCGGCGGTCCCGTACACGCTCGCCGGGCTGGCCGGCGCCGGCCTCGGCGCCGTGGTCTTCGCCCGCCTGGCGTACCTCCAGGCCGGCCTGACCCGGGCGCTCGTCGAACCCCGCTCCGACGCCCTGGCCTCGCGCCTGGTCGAAGTCACCCGCTCCCGCTCCCGCCTCGCCGACGCCTTCGCCGCCGAGCGCCGCCGCATCGAACGCGACCTGCACGACGGCGCCCAGCAGCAGCTCCTCGTCCTCACCCTGGAACTCGGCCTCGCGCGCATGGACCTGCCCGCCGACTCCCCGGCCGGGCAGTCCGTCGCCAAGGCCCACGAGCAGGCCAAGACGCTGTTGGCCGACCTGCGCGGGCTCATCCGCGGCATCCACCCCCAGGTGCTGACCAACCGCGGGCTCGGCGCCGCACTGTACGAACTCGCCGAGTTCTGCCCGCTGCCCGTCGGCACCGACATCGACCTCCCGCACCGTCCGCCGCAGGCCGTCGAGACCGCCGCCTACTTCGCCGCCGCCGAGGCGCTCGCGAACGCCCTCAAGCACAGCGGCGCCGACGACATCCGCATCACCGCCCGCCTGCGGAGCGGCAGCCTCACCGTCGACGTCGAGGACAACGGGCACGGCGGCGCGAGCTTCTCCGACGGCACCGGGCTGACCGGGCTCGCCGACCGGGTCGCGGTGGTCGACGGGACCCTCCGGCTGTCCAGCCCGGCGGGCGGCCCCACCGTGGTGCGGGTGGAAATACCCTGTCCGACCCTCAGGAGCAAGGACGACCACTGAACACGCTGCGCCTCATCCTCGCCGAAGACTCCGTCCTCCTGCGTGCCGGGCTCACCGGGCTGCTGGAGCGCCTCGCTTTCGAGGTGACCGCGGTCCCGGACGGTGCCGCGCTCACCGCGGCCGTCCGCGAGAGCGTCCCCGACCTCGTGGTGACCGACGTCCGCATGCCCCCGGCGTTCGCCGACGAGGGGCTGCGCGCCGCGCTCGCGCTGCGCGCCACCCGGCCGGACCTCCCGATCGTCGTGCTCAGCCAGTACATCGAGCCGGACGGCGCCGCCGAACTCCTCACCACCGGCGGCGGCAAGGCGATCGGCTACCTCCTCAAGGACCGCATCGTCGACGTGGACGACTTCGCCGCGACCCTGCGCCGCGTCGCCGCGGGCGGCACCGCCGTCGACCCGCAGGTCGTCGCCCGCCTGCTGCGCCGCCGTGCGGAACCCGTCGCGGCGCTGTCCCCGCGCGAACGCGAGGTCCTCGGACTCATCGCCGAGGGCCTGTCCAACGCCGCGATCATGCGTGCCCTGGAGATCTCCGAGCCGGCCGTCGGCAAGCACGTGCGCGCCATCTTCACCAAGCTCGGCCTGCCGCCGGACGACGACACCCACCGCCGCGTCCTGGCCGTCCTGGCCTACCTCGGCTCGGGGATCGGCTGATTGCCCCGCGCCGGCTTGTCCCTCGGGTGGCGCCCGGTCAGCTCTCCCCGCGGCGCGCCCGGTCGAGCCAGCGGGCCGCGTCGTCGAACTCCGCGTCGGACGTGCCGCGCCGCACCTGCGGGCGCGCGCCGTCGGCCCGCGGATACGAGCCGAGGAACCGCACCCCCGCACACACCCGCCGCAGGCCCATGAGCGCTTCGCCGACCCGGGCGTCCGCGATGTGGCCCTCGGCCTCGATCGCGAAGAAGTAGTGGCCGAGGCCGTCCCCGGTGGGGCGGGACTGGATGTGGTCGAGGTTGACCCCGCGCACCGCGAACTCCTGGAGGATCTCCAGCAGCGCACCCGCGTGGTCGTCGACGATGAACGCCACCACCGACGTGCGGTCCGCCCCGGTCGGCGGCGATACCGGAGCCGGCCGCCGGACCTGCACGAACCGTGTCACCGCGCCCTCGACGTCGTGGATCTCGGCGACCAGCGGCACCAGGCCATAGCGCTCGGCCGCGAACTCGCCCGCGAGGGCGGCGTCGTAGCGGCCTTCCTGGACGAGCCGGGCGGCATCCGCGTTCGAGGCCGACGAGAACCACTCGGCGTCCGGGAGGTTCGCCCCCAGCCAGCGGCGGACCTGCGGCTGCGCGTGCGCGTGGCTCGACACGGTCTTGATGTCGGCCATCGTGGTGCCGGGCCGGACCAGCAGGGCGAAGGAGATCGGCAGCAGGATCTCCCGCTCGATGACGAGCGGCTCGCCGGTGGCCAGTTCGTCGATCGTGACGGACACGGAGCCTTCGACCGAGTTCTCCAGCGGCACGACCGCCGCGTCGGCCTCCCCGCGCCGCACCGCGTCGAGCGCGGCCGGCACCGAGGCCATGGGCAGCGCCTCGGCCCGCGCGGCCTCCGGCAGCGTCAGCAGCGCGGCCTCGGTAAACGTCCCTTCCGGCCCGAGGTAGGACCAACGGGGGGCACCGGAAGCGGCGGAGGAGTGAGGCATGCCAGCAAGCGTATGCCCTCGCTCCGAGAGCACTCGCCGACGGATCATCACCCATCCGGGCGAATCACCGTTCCGGTCCGTTCCTCGGCCGCTTCCCTGCGCGTCCTCTCCCGCGCCCGCCCCCGACGCCCTACCGTCACCCCATGCCCCACCAGCCCTGGGAACCCCACCTGTTTCCCGACGCGGCCCCCATGGATTCCTCCGTCTTCTCCCCGCTCGCCGCGCCCGCCCCTGCAACCGCGGCATCCTCCTCGGGCCAGCTCCCGGTCACCCCTTCTCTCGGCGCCGCCATCGCCGTCCTCCTGCTCCTGGCCTTCGCGATCACCGCGGTCTCGCACCTCGGGCACGGCCGGGCGGTGCTGCTGGCCGGGGTCCGGGCCGCGCTGCAGCTGCTCGTGGTCGCGGTGGTCATCACGCAGGTGGTGGACCACTGGTGGGCGAGCCTGCTGTTCATCGCCGTCATGTACGCGGTCGCCGTGGTCACCGCGTCCGGCCGCATCGTCGGCGCCGTCTACGAACCCTGGATCGCGGTCCCGATCCTCGTCGCCACGATTCCGGTGCTGGCCGTCCTCATCGCCGTCCGCATCGTGCCGTTCGAAGGCCTTGTGCTCATCCCTATCGCAGGCAGCCAGCTCGGCGGCGCCATGACCGCGACCGTCCTCTCCGGGCGCCGGGCATTGGAGGAGCTCACCCTGCGGCACGGCGAAGTCGAGGCCGCGCTGTCGCTCGGGTTCCTCGACCGCGACGCGCGGACGGAGATCTGCCGGCCCGCGGCGTCGGGTGCGCTGATCCCCGCGCTGGACCAGACCCGGACGGTCGGACTGGTCACGCTGCCGGGCGCGTTCGTCGGCATGCTGCTCGGCGGCGCCTCGCCGTGGAACGCCGGTGCGGTGCAGTTGTTCGTGCTGATCGCGCTGCTGGCGGTGGAGGCCGCCGCGATCACGGTGACCGTCGAGCTGATCGCGCGCGGCCGCATCGCCCGGCCGCGGACCGCAGGGGTCACCACCTGAGTCGCCAACGACGCGCGGGCTTCCGGCAATTCGGCAGCAAACGCCAGACCTTTATCCACAGGGTTGTGGATAATTTCCCGGGGATCACCGGCCTGCCTGTGGATATCTCTGTGGACTGCCTCGCCGGCGTACGGGAGATGCCCCTTATCGGTGAAGATTTCCGATCTCCCCGTGAACTGGCCGATTTGGCACCGCACTCCGCATAGAGTCGGAGCCGCAACCAACCGGCCGGAAGTGCGAGGGGAAGGCATTCCGTGCATGTGGATCCTGCCGTACTGAGGACGGCCGCCGCGGAAGCGCATCGGATGGCGGACGAACTCCCCCGGCTCGCCGACGGCATCGTTATCACCGGTCATGAAGCCGCCGCGGCCTGCCCGGGGTTCGCCACCGCCACCGCGCTCGCCGAGGTCACGGCCGCCTGGCAGGGCCGACTGGCCGCCGTGGGCGAGACGTTCGCGCGCACCGCACAGGCTCTCGCGAGCACGGCAGACCGCGACTCCGCGGCCGACGGCCGCGCCGCCGCCGCGTTCGACGCCGCCGCACGCTGAGCGGACCATGACCCCCGGCACCGTTTCCTGGCTCCGGAATCTCCGCCCGGACACCCTGGATGCCGCCGCTCGCCAGTGGCTGCGCTTGGCCGGCGACGTGGAGAACGCCCTCGGTCGGGCCGCGGCCGAGATCGCCGGGGTTCTCACCACCGCCGTTTGGCAAGGGGCCGACGCCGATGCGGCCGCCCGACAACTCGACGACCAAGAAACCGAGTTGCGCATCGCGACGCAGGAAGCGGCGGCCGTGGCCGCCCTGATCGGCCGGGCAGCCCAGGAACTGGCCGCCGCCCGGCGGAATGGGGAATGCCTGCTGGCCGAGGCCTCCGCGGCAGGACTCCAGGTCGACGACGACGGCACCATCCGTCCCACCGCCGCTGCCGGGGATCCGGCCGACGCCGCCCGCCTCACCGCCGCGCTCACCACCGTGCTCGACTCCGCCGCCATGGCCGACCGCCGCTTCGCGGCCGTCCTGCGCGACCTGGCCCCGGACGCGGTCCGCCCCGGCCTCGACCGCTGGGCCGACGCGGTGGACGACGGCACCGCCGTCGCCCTCCTCGCCCGCATCGACGCCCGCGCCATCCCGTCGGCGGCGAGTCCGGACGCCGTACGTGCCTGGTGGGCAGGCCTCGACGACGGCGCCCGGCAACGGTTCCTGGTCGGCTGCCCCGCCGTGCTCGGCAAGCTCGACGGACTCCCCGCCACCGTGCGCGATCGCGCCAACCGCTTGCTGCTGCACGCGTCCGAGGCCGGCCTCCGGCGGGAACTGCGGGCAGCGGAGACCGCGTTGGCGCAGGCCGGAGCGCGCAACGGCGGCGGTCCCGCACTCGTGAGCCGCATCGGCGACCTGCGCCGCCGTCTCGCCGGGGTCGAGACCCTGCGCGGCCACCTGGAGTCCGCCGCCCACCGGTGGGGTCCCACGTATCTCCTCGCCTTCGACCCCGACGGCGACTACGCCGCGGGCGGCCGAGGACGCGGACGGGCGGTCATCGCCGTCGGCAATCCCGACCACGCGCGCCACACCGCCGTGTTCGTCCCCGGCATGGGCGTGGGCCTCGACGCCGCGGGGGACGAGTTGGGGCGCGTGGCCGACCTGCGCGCCGCGGCCCAGGCCAAAACCGGCAGCCCGGACGTGGCGGCCGTCGCCTGGATCGGCTACGACACCCCCGACCGGCTCGCCCAAGCCCTCGATCCCCGCTATGCCGAACGCGCCGCCCCGCACCTCGGCCGCTTCACCGGGGGACTCCGCGCCGCGCACGAGCCGGGCGCCGGCCACCTCACCGTGATCGGCCACAGCTACGGATCCCTCGTCGTCGGCGAAGCCGCCCAGACCGGCTCCGGCCTGCACGCCGACGACATCGTCGTGGTCGGCAGCCCCGGTGTGCACGCCACCCGGGCCACCCAACTGGGCGCCGGACCCGGCCATGTCTGGGTGGGCCGCGCGCAGGGCGATCCGGTGCCCGGCCTCGGCGCGATGACGTACGCAAGCCCGGTCACCGGAACGACCCCCACCGACCCGGCGTTCGGCGCCAACCGGTTCACCACGGACGGCGCCGCCGGCCACAGCGACTACTGGAGCACGGCCCGCCCGGACAGCCTCGCCAACCAGGCCGCGATCGTGGCCGGCAGGTACGGCGACGTCCGGTTGGTCTCCGGCGCCCCGCCCGCGGACGGGAAGCCGTAGCCGCTACCCCTCGAACAGCCCCTGCCCGACGTACCCGCCCGGCGCGCAGCCCGGCGGCGCCACGAACAGTCCGCTCGTCTCGTGCCGGATGAACGGCGACAGCGCGTCCCCGCGGGCCAGCTTCTGCTGCACCGGCACGAACCCGTCCCGCGGATCCGCCTGCCAGGCGACGAACAGCAGCCCGGCGTCCGCCGTCCCGTCCGGGCGGAACCCGTCGTCGTAGGAGTAGCCGCGCCGCAGCATGGCCGCCCCGCGGTTGAACTCCGGTGCGGTGACCCGGATGTGCGCGTTCGCCGCGATGACCGGCGTGCCGTCGCCGTTGCGCCGCCCGTAGTCCGGCTCGGTGCGTTCCGCGCCGCCGGTCAGCGGCGCCCCGGTGTCCTTGCGCCGCCCGATGACCCGCTCCTGCGCGGGCACGTCCAGCCCGTCCCAGCTGTCGAGCAGCATGCGGATGCGCCGCACCACGACGTACGAGCCGCCCCGCGCCCACACCGGATCCGCCGTGGGCGCGATGAACAGCTTGGCCTCGAAGTCCGCGTCCCCCGGACGCGGGTTCTTGGTGCCGTCGACCTGGCCCATGAGGTTGCGGTGCGTCATCGGCGCGGCCGTCGCGCCCGGCGACCGGGCGAACCCGGCCATCCGCCAGCGGGGGCGTGCCGTGCCCCGGGCGAGCTTGTGCAGCGTGCGCAGCGCGTGGAAGCCGACCAGCGCGTCGTCCGCGCACACCTGGACCAGCAGGTCGCCGTCGCTGCGCGCCGCGTCCAACTCTTCGCCGGGGAACGCCGGAAGGGGTTGGAGCGCGGCGGGCCGCCGGTCGGCCATGCCGAGCTTGTCGAACAGCGCGGACCCGAACGCGAACGTCACGGTCAGCGACGAGGGCCCCGCGTCGAGCGCCACTTGGTCGTCGGCGTCGGCGCGTCCCCCGCGGCTCATCCGCGCGGCCGCGTCCGACCAGCGCCGCAGCAGCGCCGCGGTCTTCGCCCGGTCGGCTCCCGGCTCCAGGTCGTAGGCGGCCAGTACGGTCCGGGCCTGCGGCGGCGTCGTGATGCCCGCCTGCCGGGCGCCGTGGAACGGCACCGCCGTCGACCCCAGCGAGGTCAGCGCGGGACCGCCGCCGGACGAATCCGCCACGGCCGCCGCGACCCCGGCGCCGCCGGCCCCGCCGAGCACCAGCCCGGCCGCGCCGGCGGCACCCAGCAGACCGCGCCGCGACATTCCGTCGTTGCCCACTGTCCTCACCGCACCTTCACCGGCAACGTCACCGTCGCCCGATCGATCTCACTCGTCCGCACCGAGACCGACAGCTGCCACGTGCCCGCCATCGGCAAGGACACGTTCTGCGCCCGCCACTGCCCCGGCCCGATGTGCTCCAGCGCCAGGGTGATCCCGTCGATCTGCTTGTCGGGCAGCGCGATGGCCGCGGTGACCTCGGGCGGGTCGATCGGGTTCTTCTGCGGGTCGCGGACGAACACGTCCACCGTGTTCGTACCGGTGCGGGCCGGGTCGACGACCGCCTCCACGAGGCCCTTGCCTGCCGCAATGCCTGCCGAGCCACCCGCGTCGTACTGCTGCGTGACGCTGACCGTACGCGGCTTCGTCGCCTGCTCGCGCTCCCACGCGGTGCGTCCCGGCTCGGTGTTCACCAGCACGGCGGTGACCGCGATGACCGCGATCGCGAGCGCGGCTTCCGCGCCGACCGCCCGCTGGAGGGTCCGGCGCTGCGGCAGCGGGTCCCCGGCGCGGGCGCCCGCACCGGCGCGCGAGCGCAGCCGGGCTTGCAGCCAGCGCCGCGCGACCCACGCGGCGGCGATCATCAGCACGACGAAGTTGACCTTGAGGATCAGCAGCAGGCCGAACGTCGTGGAGAACAACGCGTCGAACGACCCGACTTGCCGCCACGCCGCGTACACGCCGGTGACCGCCAGCACGGAAACGCTCGCCATCGCCGCCTTCGAGAACGTGCCCACCGCGGGCACGTCGAGGCCGCCGGGCAGTTCCTCGCCGTCCTCGTCCCGGTCCGGACCGAACAGCAGGGTCAGCATGACCGCGAGCCCGCCGATCCAGCAGCCCATCGCGAGCAGGTGCACGATGTCCGCGGCCGTCGCGAGCGGCGCCTGCCGCCCGACGGACGCGTGGTCGGCCATCGACCAGGTCGCGGCAAGGCCCGTGGACAGCAGGACCCACGCCGAGCCCAGCACGATCCTGGCGCGGCGTTCGGCTTCGCCGAGCACCGCCACCAGGTAGCCGAGCAGGGCGCCGGCCGCGCCGAGGACCAGGATGCGCACCGACAGCGCGCGCCCGAGTTTGCTGTCCAGGGTCACCCGCAGCACGTCCAGGTCGAACGCCGACGAGAACGACAGCCCGGAGGCCCTGGGCCCGTAGAACATCAGCGCCGCGACCGTGGACACGAGCAGTCCGGCCCACGACGCGAACAGCAGCATCCACACCCGGAACCGGCCGACCGCGGCAGGCCGCAGCGCGACCAGGAACAGCACCGAGCCGGACAGCAGCGCGAACGACAGGAACGCCGCCCACCGCGCCACCCCGTCGGCGAAGTTGACCGCGCTGTCGGTGCCTTGCCCGAGCCCGGACACGTTCGCACCGGCCGAGGCCCGGATCACGTTGAACGTGAACGCGCCGGAGACGGGGTGCGAGTCGTCCGAGACGACCCGCCACGCGACGGTGTAGGTGCCGGGACCGAGCCCGGACAGCAGCTTGACGCGCACCGTCGAACCGCCGCCGATGCCGTGCTCCGGGTTGCCGGAGTCGACGCGCTTCCCGGCCGGGTCGAGGACCTTCACGCCGCCGAGTTCGGTCGACACGGACTCGCTGAACCGCAGCGTCACCGTCGGCGGGCCGGACGGCAGCGTCGACCCCGACACCGGATCGGTCGAGTCCAGGCTCGCGTGCGCGGACGCGGTGCCCGCGCCGCCGAGCACCAGCGCCACCAGCAGGACGGGCAGCGCGAAGATCCAGGCGAACCGGCGGCGCCCGGGCCCGGCGGCGGCCGCCGGACCCGTCATCGGCTCAACCGCCATGGCCCGTGTGCTCCGGTGACCCCGCCGTCACGGCCGGTCCGGACGGTACGCCCGGATCGCCGGGCCGGTCCGCCGCCCCGAGCACCGGCACGTGCACGGTGATCGGCGCGGATTTCGCGAACGTCAGCGTCACGTCGACGGATTCGCCCTTCTTCAGCTGGCGCGTGGGATCCATGAACATCAGGTGCATGTTGCCGCGTCCGAGCACGCCTTGGCCGTGCGCCGGGATGTCGAGGCCTTCGACTTGCTGCATCGAGTTGCCGCTCGACTCGTGGATCTCCGCGCTCGGCGCGAACGTCGAGCTGACCGCGACCAGCCGGTCGGCGGAGTCCCCGTCGTTGCGCACGACCAGGTACCCCGCCGCCACATCCGGCGACGCGGGCTGCGGGATGTACGGGTCGACGACCGCCAGCTTCGGCGCCGACCCGGACGACCCGCCGCTCGCGCACGCGACCAGCGCGATCCCGCCCGCGAGGACGACGGCCCCGGCCGCTCCGAAGAGCACCGTGCGGTGGGGCAGCCTCATGACGCGTCCGGGTGGATCAGCAGCGGCAGGTCGTGCGCGAAGTCGTCGGCGGTGATCCCGGCCGCGCTGCCGTCCGGGTTCATGCCGACCGACGCCAGGTACACGACGCGCGCCCGGTTGTCCGGCGAGAACGCCACGACCTGGGTGCCGTGCGTGCTGGTGACCTTGCCGTCCTTGACCACCGGCGGCTCGATCGGCACGCCGACGCTCTTCGCGGCCGCCCGGATCGTCTCGAACGAGCCGGTCAGCCCGGTGAACGACGGATCGAACGCGTCGAGCCACTGCCGCAGTTCCGGACCGGTGTCGCGCTCCGGGTCGGTGGTCACGAACACCACGTTGACGTTCGCCCGGTCCTCCGCCTTGAGCTTGGTGAGGGCGCGGGCCACGTCGGCCATGGTGGTGGGGCACACGTCGGGGCAGTGCGTGTAGCCGAAGTACAGCAGGGTGACCTTGCCGGCCGTGCGGGCCTTGAAGTCGTACGCCTGCCCCGACGTGTCCGTCAGCGCCAGATCGGGCTTCTCCATGGGCCGGTCCAGTTCGGTGCCGCGGAACTTCGACGGCGGACCCGACGAGGTGATCTTCACCGGCGCGCCGTTTCCGCTCGGAGTGCCGTTGCCGTCGGAGCTGCTGCAGCCCGCGGCGAAGAGCAGCCCCGCCACGGCGAGTGCCGCGGTCCTGACCAGTGCCTTGCGCATGGATTTCTTCCGATCGATGACGTGGACGGAGGGGGAGCGGGGCTACGAGGCCCGGCGCGAGCCGCGGATCAGGCCGAACGCGCCGACCGCGAGGCCGAGCACGCCGACCACCAGCCCGGCGATGCCGAGCGTGCGCGCGGTGGAGTCACTGGCCTTGTCCGACTTCGACGCGGCGACGGTGACGTTCTGGTCGGACGCGCCGGACGCCGCCGGGCTCGGCTTGGCCGCGCTGCCGGTGCCCGCCGGGACCAGCTTCAGGGTCGGCGCGGGCTTCTCCGGCTCCTTGCCGTCCGGGCCGGGCAGGTCGATCCAGCGCACGACGTCGCCGTTGTCGTACGTCTGCAGCGCCTTGAAGACGAGCTTGTCGGTGTCGGTCGGCAGCGGGCCGAGGGACACCTCGAAGTCCTCGTACTGGCCGGGGTTGATGCGGGTGCCCGCGTTGGCGGTCCACGTCACCTTGGACACCGCCTCGGTGATCGTCTTGCCGTGCGACGTGATCGGCGTCGCCAGGGTCTTCTTCTCGACGTTGGCCGTCCAGCCCGCCAGCGGGCGGGTGCGCACCGAGGTCAGCGGCTTGTCGTCGGGCAGGTTGACCTCGAGCTTGGTGGTGCCCGCGTTGTCGTTCTCGTTCGGGACGCGGAACGTCACGCCCGCGTAGCCGCCCTGCTCGGCCTGGCCGGGCTGGACGCTGACGTGCGCGGACGCGGGCGCGGCGAGTCCGAGGACGGCCGCCGCGGCGATCGCGGTCAGCGTCAGCGCACGGCGGCGGGCGGGACGGGCGGTGCGGATGTTTGCACGCATGGGTGCTGAGTCTCCCTGGATGGGCGTACGCCGCCGCGGCACAGCGCGGGCGGGGTACGGAAACCGGATGCGCGGCCTTCGCGGACGCGCGGGCGAGAACGGCGGAAACGCCGGACAGGCCTGCCGGATCCGGTCTCCTCCCACGGCACGGCGGCCGAGGCCGCGCACACGCCCGGATACCGGGGCGGCGGCCGACACAGCAGGAGAAAGGGTCAGCAGGCGGGCGCGAACGCCGGCGGCCCGCGCCGCACGACGGCATGCCGCAACTCGGCCGACAGCAGGCGGCGCACCGCGGCCCGCGGACGGCGCACCGGCAGCGGGGTGCCCGCCGCCGGAACGGTGCCGAACAGCACGGCCAGCACCGCGCGCAGCGGCGCCACCGCGGCGCCGCTCAGGCGTGCCAGCAGGCGGAACAGCGCCGCTTCGCCCTGGCGCAGCCACCACGCGGCGACGAGCGCGGCGGCCGCGTGCGCGGCGAGCATGCCGTAGCCGCCGTCGAAGATCATCGGGCCGACGGAGTGGCCTCCGCCGTGTGCCCCGCCCGGCATGGAGGGCAGCGCGCCCGCCTTGTCGGGGTCGATGCCCGCGCTCGCCACGACGTCGCGGGCCGACCAGCCGGACGGCAGCATGATGTGCCCGCCGGAGTCGCGCGACCCGCACAGCAGCCGGTCGAGGACGCTCAGCCCGGAGGCGCGGCCGTCCATCGCCGCGCCGGTGTGCGACGCGGCCATGCCGAAGCTGAAGAGGGTGTGCAGGGCCACCTGCCCGGCGGCCAGCAGCACGCCGATGCCCGCCCACGAGCGCTCCCGCCCGGCGGCCGCGCAGGCCACCGCGAAAACGCCGGCGAAGCCCGCGGCGAACGTCCACCACGGCAGCGGCTCGGCCGTCATGAACGCGTGCCCGGCCGCCGACAGCGCGACGCACACCGCGGCGAACACGGCGGCTCGCGCGGCGCGAAGCGGGGCGGACACGGTAGGCATGACGCCCCATGGTCTCACCGCGGATCCGACACCCCTACGCAGCCCCCGGATTCGCCTCGCACGCGCCCGGCCGCGGGCTCCCTCGGACCTCCCCCGGCACTCCCTCGCGTCCCCCTCGATCACCGCGGCGCGCGGTACACCGGAGGCCGAAGGGGAAGAAAATTCGTTGTTGACTTTCTGCGTGATTCGGGTATATGCGCTGAGTCTTTGTCTGAAAGCGCCCCACTGACTGGAGGCCGTTCATGGACATGCGGTGGACCGTCCACCTTCCGCGGGAGACGGCGAGCGTTCCCATGGTGCGGCGATTGCTGATGGGGGCCATGGAGACCGCGGGCGTCGATCCCGGGGTCGCCGCGGAGATCGGCCTCGCGCTGTCCGAGGCGTGCGCGAACGTCGTGGAGCACGGCTGCGGCGCCGACCCGGAGGCCGAATTCGAGGTCCGCGCCGGCATCACCGGCAACCGGTGCCGCGTCGAAGTCTCCGATACCGGACCCGGGTTCAGCCCGGAACGGCTCAATACCCCGCTGCACCACGTCGCGTCGCCGGGCGCCGAAAACGGCCGCGGCCTCCTCCTCATCGAAGCGATGAGCGACCGGGTGCAGCTGCGCAACCATCCGCGCAAGGGCGCGGTCATCCGCTTCGAGAAGTCCCTGCGCTGGCGCAAGGACGCCCTGCTGCCGGTCTGACCCGGCCTCGGCCCCGCGCCTCTCCTGGCGTCCCCCGCCCCTCCTGCCCCTCCTCCTGCGTCCTGCCCCGCCCGTCTCCCCGGACCCCCGCGGCACCCGGCGTGCCCGCGGCGGGTGCGCGCTCCGCATAGCCTGGTGGCCCCCCGCACCGGACCGTACGAGGAGCCCGCACGCCGTGACGACCCGCCTCGCCAGGCCGCTCCTTGCCGTGGCCGCGCTGCTCGCCGCCATGGCCGGCGTGCTCCTCGGCACCCCGGCCCACGCCGCCTCGGCCGCTCCGGCGGCATCGGCGGCATCGGACAACCGGGACGCCGACCACGTGGTGTTCGTCGGCATCCCCGGCCTGCGCTGGTCGGACGTCACCCCGGAGCGCACGCCGAACCTGGCCGGGCTCACCGGTCACGCCTCGGCCGCGACGCTGTCCGTGCGCACCGTCGAGAAGACCACCTGTCCCGCCGACGGATGGCTGACCGTCGGCTCCGGCGCCCGCTCGTCCGCGCCCCGCCAGGACGGCGCATGCGCCCCGCTGCCCGCCGTGGCCGCCGGCCCGGACGGCACGGTCACGGTGCCCGACCTGCCGCGCATCGCGGACTTCAACACCACGTACTCGTACGACCCGAAGTTCGGCACCCTCGCCGCCACCGCGGCCCGCGGCAACCAGTGCGTGACCGCCGTCGGCCCCGGCGCCGCGCTCGCCACCGCCGACGCCCAGGGCCGCAGTCCGGCCGCCTACCTGCCCGGCGCCGACGCCCTCGACGCCGCGGCACTGGCCCGCTGCGGGCTGACCCTCGTCGACCTCGGCGCGCTCACCGACGGCGCCCCCGACCGCGACGCGCGCCTGCGCGCCGCCGACGAGGCGGTCGGCCGCATCGCCGGCATGCTGCCCGAACGCACCGAACTCGTCGTCGCGGGTCCCGGCGACGGCGGCACGACCGGCACGCCGCACCTGCGCACGCTGCTCGCCACCGGGCCGGGCACCCGCTTCGACGGCGGCTACCTGACCGCGCCGTCCACCCGCTACGACGGCATGGCCCAGCTCACCGACCTCGCGCCGAGCCTGCTCGACCCGCTCGGCATCGACCCGCCGTCCGAACTCGTCGGCTCGGTCGTGGCCCGCGCCTCCGGCCCGACCGGCGCCGCCGCCGTGCGCGATCTGAACCTGATCGACGTCGGCGCGCAGGCCGCCCGGGACGTCCGCGAGACCTACCAGTTCTTCACCTGGCTGACCGTCGTGCCGCTCGTGCTGTTCGCCGCGGGAATCGCCGCGGCGGCCCGCATGCGGAAACGGGGGGCGCCGGACGCCTCGCGGCGGAAGCTGTACCGGGCGCTGCAGGTCGTGGGCGTGACCGCCGGAACGGTGCCCGGGGCGACCTTCCTCGTCGGCCTTTTCCCCTGGGAGAAGGCGGGCAGCCCGGAAGCCGCGCTCGTCCTGCTCAGCCTGGGCTGGACGGCGGTGCTGACCGCACTGGCCTTCGCCGGGCCGTGGCGGCGCAGCCCCTACGGCCCGCCCGGCTTCGCCGCCGCGGCGACCGCGCTCATCCTCGCCGCGGACGTGGTCACCGGCTCGAACCTCCAGATGAACACGCTGTTCGGGCTGTCCCCGCTGGTCGCGGGCCGGTTCTACGGCTTCGGCAACGTCGCCTGGTCGGTGTTCGGCCCCGCCGTGCTGCTCGCCGTCGCCTGGCCGGTCGGCCTCCGCCTCGGCGCGGGACGCCGCCGCGCGGCACTCGCGGTCCTGGCGGCCGGGGCCTTGGCGGCGATCGTGGTGGACGGCTGGCCCGCGTTCGGCAGCGACTTCGGCGGCGTCCTCGCCCTGGTGCCGGGCTTCGCGGTGCTCGGCCTGCTGCTGTTCGGCATCCGGATCTCGTGGGGCAAGGCGGCCCTGGTCGCGGCCGGTGCGGTCACCACCGTGGCGATCATCGCGGTCTTCGACTGGATGCGTCCCGCGGCCGGCCGCTCGCACCTCGGCAAGTTCGTCCAGCAGGTGATCGACGGCGACGCGGGCAGCGTGCTGCACCGCAAGGTCGCCGACAACCTCAGCTCGTTCCACGGGCCGATCGCGTACCTGATCCCGGTGCTCTACGCCGTGCTGCTCGTCGCGATCCTCGCCCCGCACCGGATCCGCGCCACCGCACTGCCGCCCGCCTACGAGCGGATCCCGTGGCTGCGCGCCGTGCTCCTCGCCTGCTGGATCGCCGCCGCGGTGGGCTACGCCGCCAACGACTCGGGCATCCAGATCCCCTCGGTGGCGCTGCTCATCGGCCTTCCGCTGCCCGCCGCGGCGCTGGCCGCGGTGGCCGCGGAACGCGCCGGCCGCGCGTCACGCGGCGACGGGAGCCCGGCGCGCCCGCAGGCCCAGCCACAGGGCGCCGAGTAGCAGCGCGATGCCGGCGTACGGGCCGACGCTCGCGCGCAGTGTGTGCGCGAGCGAGTCGACGGCGTGCGGCAGCGGCACCACACGGCCCGGCACGTAGGCGCACACCAGCACCGTCGTCCGGCCCAGGAGCAGCCCGTCCGCGCCCGACGCCGCGACGAGCACGAACGGGGCCCACGCGGCCACGTCGTACCAGGGCAGGCTGTAGGGCGCGGTCAGCAGCCACGCCAGCGCGAGCAGCGCCGCGGCCCCCGCGGCGTCGGCCGACACCCCGTCGCGGAGCGGCCCGCGCGCGGCCGCCCGCATCACGACGGGGGCCAGCAGCCAGGCGACCAAGGCGAGCGTGACGTAGCCGACGAGGCCGATCAGGTTCCGGGCGGTATCCGCACCGAGCGCCGATTCCAGCGGGTGCACGGCCAGCCGCAGCGGCATGGCGAGCGACACCAGTTTGCTGTTCTCCCGCATCTGCGCGAACGCGTCGCCGCCGCCCGCCGCATAGACCGGCAGATAGGCGAGCACACCGACCGCGAGGCCGGTGCCGAGCATCGCCGCCAGATCCCGCCGCCGATGCCGCAGCCCCCACGCCAGCGCCAGCACGAACAGCCCGAGCGTGATCTTGGTGGCGCATGCGAGCCCCACCAGCACGCCCGCGAGCACCGGCGAGCGGCGCACCGCCACAAGCGCGCCGACCGCGAGGGCGACCGCGAACGCGTCGATATGGCCCGCATTGACCCCGACGAACAGCAGCAGCGGATTCAGCGACCACAGCAGCGCCACCCGGGCCCGCGCCTCCCGGGTGCGCACCGCGCGCTGCAGCAGCAGCCCGGTGAGCACGAACGCGGCCGCGCCGATCAGGGTCAGCACGAGCACCGTCGTGTGCGCCGACGTGCCGCCGATCTTCGCGGCCAGCCACTGCTCGGCCGTGGCGACCGGGCCGTACACCGACGGGGTGTCCTGCCACGGCGCCTCGACGGCCCGGCCGACCGGATCGCCCGACCGGGCGAGATCCGCGGCGGTGTCGAGGTACGGGTTGCCGCCGGTCGCCGTGAGCCTTCCGTAGGCCGCGTACACCAAATGGTCCGCGGACCCCATCGGCGGCACCAGCACGGCCGCCGCGGCCGCCACCGCGCCCGCGATGGTCAGCCGCCGGGGATCCGGCGCCCACCCGCCGCGCAGCGCGAGCATCGCCAAGCCCAGCCCGACCGCCCCCGCCAGCGCGGAGCCCAGCAGCAGCCCGGTCACCAGCCCCGCGGACGGGCCGGTGCCCAGGTCGTACGGCGGCAGCCATCCCGGCCCGCCGGGCAGCGGGGGAGCGGCGGCGGACGTGCCGAGGAGCCCGGCGGCCAGCAGCAGCCCGATCCCGGCGGCCAGAAACGCGAGCGCGGCTTTGCCCGCGCCCGGTAGGCCGTCCGCTCCGAGCGCCCGCAACCGCGCGGCGACCCCGGTCACGGCGGTCGCCCCGGTCGCGGCGGTCGCGCCGTCGGGCCGGAGCGTCGACGCGGGGCCTGACCTGGGCGGTTGTGTTTCACGTGAAACATGCGGCGGATTCGGCACGGGCACGGCGGCTCAGACGCCCGGCTTGCCGGACAGACCGGAATCACCCGGACGGGAGACCTTGCCGCGCACCGCCCCCGGCAGCGCGCCCGCCGCCCCGCGCTCCGCCAGCGCGCGCGCCACATGCGCGTACTGCTTCGCCCGGTGCAGCTGCCCGGCCAGATCGGCCCCGGTCACCCGGTGGTGCAGGTCCACTTCCACCTCGCGGACCTCGAAGCCCTGCCGGACCAGGTCGATGGTCAGCCCGGTCTCCACGCCGAACCCGGCGGCCAGCGGCAACGCCGCATCGAACGCCTCGCGCGTCAGGCAGCGCTGTCCGGACAGCGGCTGCGTCGCCACGAACCCGCTCGCCCGGCGGATGCCGTCACGCGACGCGCGCACCACGAACCCGTGTCCGCCCCCGGCACGCTTCTGCGGCGGCAGGATCGCGATCGTCATCGCCGCCTCGCCGTCCCGCACCGGCCCGATGAGCGCCGCCGCATGGGCCGCGCTCTCCTCCAGGTCGGCGTCCAGAAACAGCAGCAAATGCGCGGTGTCCGGCTTGGCGCGGCCTTCCCTCGCGTCGATCGCGGCCACCGCCGCGGCACCCGTCTCCATCGCCGCGGCTTTGCCGCGGTTGCGGCCGTGCCGCACCACGATCGCGCCCGCCGCCGACGCCGCCGCGACCGTGCCGTCGCGCGACCCGTCGTCGACCACCACGACCAGGTCCACACCGTCCATCACCGACGCGGCACGCACCGTCGCGGCGATTCTGCGCTCCTCGTCGTGCGCCGGGATCACCACCGCGGTCGGTGCCGCGGCTCCGTGCGCCGCTGCGGACTCCGCCATTCCGGATGCCTGAACTGCCATGGCAAGGGATCGTAGAGCGTGTGCGAACCGGTCCGCCGCGACCGTACCGCGCTCCCGACGCGGCGCGGCGGCGTGCCCGGATACCCCGAAACGGGTACAAAGAAAGGCAGGACAAGGCCCGGACCGGCTTCAAGGTCATCGGGAACCTTGCGGAGTGACGATTCGTCATCTCAGAAGAGAAGAGCTGATCGGGTACACCTCCCGACGGCGTCGCACGCGGGCCGCGGCAGGCCCGTGGGATCCGGCAGACCGGGTGCGGCGCGCGGGCGGGAGTCCGGTCGAAGGCTGTACCTCCGCGGCACCGTGCCGCGTGGCCGACCCGCCCTCACCGGCGCGCGCGCAGTGCGCGGCCGGCACATCCGGCGATGTACCTCCGGCGCCCGCAGAACAGCGGCGTGCACATGCAATGCACCAGCAGTTTCCGGCAGGCTCACGGAAGGGAACGAGCGCCATGTTGCGCGAGATCCTCGGCAAGCGACGTAGGGAACGCTCCGCACTGCTGTCCGCCGCGACGGCCTGCGCCCGCTGGGGCTGGCCCGTGGTGCCCGGCATCGGCATCGCCGCCTGGGCGGGCACCTGCGGCTGCGGACAGGACGACTGCCCGCTGCCCGGCGCCCACCCGGACACCCCGCCGCCCCCCGACCCGGACACGCCCGTCCTCCCGCACACCGCGGGGTCCGCGCGGCCGCCGCTGATGGCCGCGAGTGCGGACGAGCGCATGGTGCGGTGGTGGTGGTCCCGCTTCCCGGACGCCCCGGTGGTGGTGGCGACCGGCGTCCGGGTGGCGGCGCTGAGCGTGCCTGCCGAAGCGGGCGTCCGCGCGCTGCGCCAGCTCGACACGCTCGGCGTGCGCACCGGGCCGGTGACCGTCGCGCCGGGCCGCTACGGCTTCCTCGTCCGGCCCTATGCGCTGGACGAACTCGCCGACCTGCTCGACCGCTACGGCCTCAACCGGTACGGCTCGGTGCCGTTCACGCTGCGCTGCCACGGCCCCGGCGGCTTCCTCGCGCTGCCGCCGTCGCGGGTACCCGGCGGTCCGCTGCGGTGGGCGGTCGCGCCTCGGCCCGGGGATCTTTCCGGCGCGTCGGCGCCGTGGCTGCCGCATGTGTCCGACCTCGTGCGTACGCTCGTCGATACCTGCCACTCGGTCACCCACGTGCGGCGTTCGGCCTGATCGGACACGGTACGGGTTGGCCTGCCGGGGGTTCGTGCCCGGCGTGGCGGGGCGTGCGAGATGTCGCGTCCCGTGACCGCGGAGTCGCGATGAGTCTCCCGCGACCGGCGCGACGGCGGTAGCGTGAGACCGGATCGGAAGCGGCTCGGGGAGGGCGAATGCGTCAGCCGGACGGGTACGAATCCGGTGCCACGCGGGACTTCGCCGGGCACGGCGGCCGTGGCGCGGAGCCGGGAGGATGGGACGGCTCGCTGCTGCCGCCGACTGTGTCCGGCGGGTTGGAAAGCCTTGCCCGCTTGTGCGTGGACATGGATTTCGCCTTGGAGAGCGCCGACTTGGCAGTCGGCAAAGTGCGCGTCGCCTACGAGCGGGCCCGCCAGGACGAGTCGGGCGCGTCGTTCCAGCCGCGGACCGCCGTCGCGTGGCAGATGGAGTCGCTGGTCTACGCGCACTACAACGGAATTCGGCGGCTGGCGTTCGAGCGCAACGCGGCTTATGCGCTGGCCGCGGCGGCGGTCCTGCAGGCGGTTGTCGAGGGGCGCACGCCGGGAGACGGCGATCTCGCGCCGGCCGGGGATCCGGAGCACATTCGGCAAGTACTCGACGATGCGGCGGTGTTGCGGGAGATGCTGTCGCGGCCGGTGACCGGCAACGTCGAGGTCGACGACGTCCTGGGGCGGGCACACCGCGCGGTGCTGCGTGCGCTGGGGGCCGCCGGTTCGCAGGAACTCCCGTGGAGCCAGGCGCATTTGCACCTGGCCGAGCTGGTGGACGACTTGGCCGAGCTGGACCCGCCGGTGGCGACGGGAGAGCCGGGGATCAACCTGTCGCTGCGGGCTTACGCGCAGGGGTGTCATGGGGTGGTGTTGGGGTTGGCGCCTGGGGGGTGGTTGGCGGTCAGTCCGGTGGCGGGCTGACGTCTACGCCGCTTCTTCAAGGGCCCTCCCTCCTCCCACCACTGTCGGGAGTCCGCGTCGGTGGCCCCTCCCCCGCCCCCTCCGCCATCACGCAAGCGCGACACCCCGAGTCTGGCAATCCACCCTCGCCTCCGCACCCCGCAAAACCCGTCCTGTGGACAACCGCCCGGGACAATCCGATCATCACCACAACTCCCCTACAGCTGTGGCATATCCGGGACATCCCGTGATCGTTTCGCCTCCCGCAAGGCGATAGGCTCACCTCTGCCGGTCGGCAGGGACGTGCGAGGAGACAACATGCAGCGGGCACGTGCGGCACGCGTTCGTACAGCGGCACTCGGCACCACCGTCGGCCTGTGCCTCCTCATCCCCCTCGCCGCCGCCTCCGCGGACTCCGCGCACGACCGCGGCGCGTCCGCCGACGGCCCTCGCGCCGCCGCGTCCGCGACGCCCAAGCCGTCCGGCGGCGGCCACGACTTCGGCAACGGTGTCGTCCCCGGCGGCCCGGACGGCATCGACGCGGTCAAGCAGCTGCTCGGCCCTGCGTCGTCGCCGGCCGCGACCAAGTCGGTGCCGGTCGTTCCGGCGGGCACCGTCGCGGTGGCCGACAAGCTGTGCGGGAAAGCCGTCGAGGTGCAGGGCGTGCGCGCCCAGACGTGTGTGGAGCGCGAGGGCAGCGAGGTGTGGGCCCGGGTGTACTACCGCAACACGTCGGCGGAGCCGCTGATGCTGGTGCTCGGCATGGTCCGTCCGGGGGTCGGGGCCGGGAGCCTGCAGATGACCTGCGACATCGACGCCAAGTCGGGCGACGGCCAGTGCGACACCCCGCGCCTGCGTACCGAACAGCCGCTGGCGGCGTGGTCGGCGGTGTCCGAGATCGCCACCGCGGACGGCTCCCGCAAGGTGCTGCGCAGCGGCACGGCCGGCGCCGCGGGCTGACGGTGGGAGCCCGGCCGGACGGCGGGGCGGCAGCGGGACGGGTTCCGCACAAGAAAAAACAAGGGCCCGGCCGCTGAAGACGGGGGATGCATCAGCGGCCGGGCTGGGTCAAAGGTAACAGGCAATTTCCCTGTACCCAAGTCCGCGGCGACATTGGACCGGGTCCAATGTGTGGGCCCGGCTCCGAGCCCGGGAATCCCACGGTGACCTGCTGCACTTTCCCGTCGTGCGGCGGCGTGTTGCCGACAGGTGCCGGTAAAGCCCGAGGAGCCGCGCAGGGTCGGAATCCGGCCGTGCGCGGCCCCCTCGGGCGGTCGTGTCGCTCAGTTCAGGGTGATCTGGCGGTTCAGCAGCCCGTTCCGGGCGCTGCGCTGACGGGGCGTCAAAGCCGTTGTGTCGGCGAGGGATTCGGCCAGGCGCACGGCGAATTCGGCGGCCGGCTTCTCGACGTCGTCGGCCGTCATGCCGGCCGGGAGGTCCCACACCGGCACGAGCAGGCCGTGCGCGCGGAAGGACCCGACGAAGCGCGTGCCGTCGCCCAGCGACGACGCGTCGGCCGCGTGCAGGCGGGCGATCGCGTCGAGGAGCTGCTCCTCCGGGTGCGGCATGACCCAGCGGAGGTGATTCTTCTCACGCATGCTGCACCAGTAGGCGGCGTCCACCGACGTGAGGCGCGCGGTCGGGGTCGCGGCGGCGTTGGCGCGCTCCAGGGAGGCGGCGACGTCGCCGGTCGCGGCGTCGGCGTCCTCGACCCAGAAGTCGAAGCCGGTGTGCACGGTGACCTCGAGCGGCGCCGACACGTCCAGCAGGTCCTGGAGGCGCGCGCCCGGGCCGGGCAGCGGGCCGGGGGTGATCGGCGTGCCGTCCTCGGCGGCCAGTGCGCGCTCCAGCGAGTCCGCGAGGTCGCGGCTCACGTCGCCGGAACTGGTGTGCGTCTGCAGGCCGATGAGGATCTCGCCGGTGTCGCGGCGGAGCGCCGGCCAGGCCATCGGCAGCACCGTGGCGAGCGTGACCGGGCGGGCGGCCTCGGCGCCGGCGAGGGTGAGCGACGCGGTGGCGGCGGGCACGAGTTCGCGCATCGCGACCCAGTCGCACTCGTTCGGCAGGCCTTCGAACGGCCGCTGGACGAGCGTGTCCGCGGCCACCGCCGCGTCGCGCCCGTGGCAGGCCTTGTAACGGCGGCCGGATCCGCACGGACAGGGTTCGCGACCGCCTACCACCGGGACCGTGTCCGCGGCGCCCGGGGAACCCGGGGCAGTTGCGCTGGTGTTGTGCCGGATGTTCCGCGCGGCCTTCTTGCCCATGCTGAGATCTCTCCCGGTCGCGGATCGCGATTGTGGGCGGCACGGACCGAACGAGTGCCCGACGCCGCAGGACGGTGAACGTCCGTCGAGCGTAGTGCGCTCCCGGCATATAACCCATTCCGCGGCACGCGCCCGGGGCCGGCACCGGGCGGATGCGGTACAGCCGACCAGTACAGCCGCGCAGTACAGGCGGGCCGTGCGGGCGGGTGGTGCGGCGGTCAGCCGTCGAGCGGTTCGACCGCGTCGAAGTCGAAGGCGTCCCACGCGGAGGACGCGTGCCCGTCCGGGCGGCCGGTGGCGAGCAGCGCCCACACGGTCACTTCGTCGCCGCCGCCGCGGACGCCCCATTCGGCGGAGAGCGCGTCGATGATCGACAGGCCGCGGCCGCCGCGTGCGGTGAGCGACGGGCTGGACCGGCGGGGCAGCGTCGGGCCGCCGCCGTCGGTGACCTCGATCCCCAGCAGGTGGTCCGGGCGCACCGCCCAGGCCGCGCGCACGCTTCCGGACGGCAGGGCGTGCGCGTGCTTGAGCGCGTTGCTGAGGAGTTCGGACAGGACGAGTGCGGCGTCGTCGACGACTTCCGGCGCGATGCCCCGGTCGGTGAGGTCGGCGATCATCCGGTGCCGGGCGGCGGCGACTCCGACAGAGGCGTGCGGGACGAGTACAGCCTCGGAATCGGGCACCCCACGGGCCACGACCATTGCCACCCCCGGACCTCCTTCTCACCCACACGTCGGGCATGGGATGCCCGGTGCGCGTCGATCGGAAACAGAATCGTCATCCGCCCGCGAGTACGGGTACGGCCCCCGAGGCACCGGACCCGCGCGTCGGCCGGACCGGCCTGCGGCGCGGAGCCGCGGTGTGTGCGCTCCTTTCTACCCCGTCGGAGCGCCGGAGCCGGAGACCGCGGCCAAGGCTGATGAGGACTTGTTACCGAGTTCGTGTCGCGGCAGTAGCCGCGCGGTCACCGGATCGTCTACCCGGAGATCTGGCGGAGAACCGCCCCGGGCCGGTTCGTGATGATGGCGTCGACGCCGAGCGTCATGCACAACTCGACGTCTTCGGGCCGGTCGACGGTCCAGACGTGGACGCGGTGCCCGGCGCGGTGCAGCCGGGCGACGAAGCGCGGGTGGGCGCGGACGATCTCGATGCTGGGCCCGGCGATCCGCACGTCCTTCGGCAGCGCGCCGTCGCGGAAGCGGAGGGGAACGCGTTCCATCAGGAACACCGCGGGCAGGCGGGGTGCGAGTTGCCGCATGCGGCGCAGGGACAGTTGGGAAAAGCTCATCACGCGCACCGGAGAGGGGGTGTCGCCGACGGGGCGGGCCAGGCCGAAGCGGTCGAGGAGTTCGACGAGGCGGCGTTCGACGAGGCCCGCGTACCGCGTGGGGTGCTTGGTCTCGACGGCGAGTTGCACGGGGCGCCCGGCGTCGACGACGAGTTGCAGGAGCCGGTCCAGGGTGAGCACGGACGTGCGGTCCCAGTCCGGGGCTTCGGGGTCTTCCGCGTGGATGCCGCCGGCTTTCCAGGAGCCGAAGTCCAGGGCGGCGAGGTCGGCGAGTTCCAGCGTGGAGACCAGGCCGCGGCCGTTGGAGGTGCGGTTGACGCGCCGGTCGTGCACACAGACGAGTCGGCCGTCCGCGGTGAGCCGCACGTCGCATTCCAGCGCGTCGGCGCCGTCGTCGATCGCCTTGCGGTAGGCGGCGAGCGTGTGTTCGGGCACGTCCTCGGACGAGCCGCGGTGTGCGACCACCTGGACGGCGGGGCGCGGTGCGGGAGCGGTCACGCCCACATCGTGCCACCTCGCCCCGAACACGAGGTGACGTGCGGCCGACGCGCCGGGAGGTGCCGCGCCCTGCTGCTCAGCGGGTGCGGCGGGCGTCGAGGCGGACGAGGAGCAGGGTGCCGAGGGCGGAGGCGGCGAACGCGAAGAGGGTGGCCGAGGTCCAGGTCTGCGGGTGGACGTGCAGGGCGTCCTGCGCGCGCGTCCAGAAGTCCGCCCACCAGCCGATCGTGCCGGGGTTGATGAGCTGGTACACCGCGAACCCCAGCAGCCACGGCAGCAGCATCGCCCAGCGGGCGGGCGCGTCGTCGCCGAGGTTCCACGCGGTGCGGCCGCGGCCGAGGAACCAGTCGACGGCGGTGACGCCGAGCAGCGGCACGAAGACCGAGCCGATGAGGTAGAGGAAGCTCTCGTATTTGGAGAAGTCGTCGACGAGCATCGCGCAGCCGGTGACCAGCGCGCCGACGGCGAGGCAGATCGCCCGGCGGTCGAGCCGGGGCGCGAAGTTCTGCAGCGACATCGCGGTGCTGTAGACGTTCGCGAACGACTGGTCGACCTCGCGGATCACCAGCACGGCGAAGAACAGCCAGCCCGCGGTGAAGCCCAGCAGGGTGTCGAACACGTCCTGGTCGGCCCTGGTCTGGGCGAGCGCGAGGATGCCGACGACGCTGCACCAGATGCCGGTGGTCGAGTAACCGCCGAGCGCGCCCCAGAAGGCGGTGCGGGTGCTGCGCGAGTGGCGCGTGTAGTCGGACGCGAGCGGGACCCACGAGACGGCGAGCGCGACGGACGCGTCGACGACCGGCAGGAAGCCGTCCCAGGAGCCCGCGGTGACGTCGGGGACGCCCGCGCGCACGAGCTGGACGGTGAAGTAGAGCATCGCGATGCCGACGGCGATCGTCACGTAGCGGCGCAGGATGCGCAGCATCCCCAGGGGCCGCAGCGTCATCGCGGTGGTGAGGATGCCGGCGAGCAGCACGTAGAGCCAGTGCGGTCCGCGGCCGTCGGTGAGCTTCTCGACGCCCATCGCGATGACGGTCAGCTCGAAGACGCCCCATCCGACGCACTGGACGATGTTCATCCCGGTCGGCAGGTACGACAGCTTGGTGCCGAACAGGCCGCGCAGCAGCGCCATCGCGGGCGCCCCGGTCGCGGCGCCGGGCAGCCCGGACACGGCGACCATCGCGGTGCCGGCCACGGTGCCCACGGTGATGGCGACGGTCGCCGCGATCAGCGACATCTGCGGATAGCTCTCGGGGGCGAGGAACGCGGCGGCGCCGCTGAAGCCGATGAGGCTGACGCCGAGGTTGGCCCAGAACGAGAACTGGTCGCGGAACCCGAGCGTCTTCGGCGGCGCGGTGTCCAGGACGAGCGGTGCCTCGTCGCCGGACGGGTGCGGGCGCGGTCCGGTGGCGGCTGGAGCCGACATGGCTCTCCTCTTCTCCCTACGCCGGCATTACCCGGTCAGGTTCGAGCGGTCGGCGGCACCGGAAGCCCTCTGGCTTGCTCCCAGCCGCCCTCTCAGCCTGGTTGGCCCAAGCTCCCGCGTGTGGTGAGGAAGAGCACAGTACGCGGTGGAGTCGCGCGCGATCGCGGCAGGGTCCTCCGCGGAACCGTTTCCGTGGGTACGTTGGCGAGATGAATACCCTCACCTGCCCGCGCTGCCACGGCATGATGCAGACGTTCCAGCGCGCCGGCGTCTCGGTCGACCAGTGCACCCAGTGCCGGGGGATCTTCCTCGACCACGGGGAGCTTGAGCACATCCTCAACGCGGAGAAGTCGTGGGGCGCGCAGGCCTATCCGCAGCAGCCCGGATACCCGCAGCCGGGCCAGCCGCAGCCCGGCTATCCCCAGCCCGGGTATCCGCAGGCCGGGTATCCGCAGCCGGGTTACCCGCAGCAGGCTCCGCCGCCGCCCGGGTACGGCGCGCCGGTGCCGGGGGCGCACGGGGCGCCGCATGCGGGCGGGCACGCCTACTACGGCCATGCCAAGCACGGCGGTCACGCGTACTACGGGCATGGAAAGAAGGGGCACGGGTACTACGGCCACCGGCGGCACGGCGGCCACTACGGGCACCGGAAGAGCTTCATCCAGGAGCTGTTCGACTGACCGGGCCTCGTGCGCCGGCGGTGCCGCGGGTGCGTAACCCCGGCGTAAAGATGCCGTGGGCCAAGTCGCGCGGGCATTAACCGCGTTCCGACATGCCATCCGGAACGATGAGCGCACAAGGTAGCCCGACGAGTGGAGGAACCCGTGGCCAACGACGATCGCGAGGGCGCCGGCAACGTGCCGGCCGAGGGGGAGGGCAGCAGCCTCGCGCCGTCCGAGCCCGAGGCGTTCCCGGCGGCGGACGGCGGCGCGGAGCGCGACAGCGCGCCGCCGCGGCCGCAGCAGCCGCCGGTGGTCGGCATGGGGTCCGACGAGGTCGAGCGGGCCGCCGCGGCCGGGGACACCGGGCAGGCACCGGCCGTGCCGCCGGCGGAACCGCCCGTGGCGGCTCCGGCCGAGCCGACCGCGCCGGTGGCGGCCGTGCCGCCGTCGGTGCCGCCTGCCGTTCCTGCTGTGCCCGCGGCTTCGGCGGCCGAGCCGCCCGCGAGTGTTCCGCCGGCCGACGCCGACGACCCGTTCGCCAAGCCCGGTGCTCCGGCGGCCGATCCGGCGACGGCGGTCTTCGGCATGGCCGCGGCGGGAGCCGGGGGTTCGGGTGCCGGGGGCGGGTCGGGGATGCCGCCGTACGGCTTCCCGGGCGGCCCCTACGGCAGCCAGCCCAACTTCGTGATGCCGCCCGCGCCGCGGCGCCGTCGGCCGAACCCGCTGGTGGTGACCGCGCTCGTGACGGCGCTGCTCGCGGGCGGCGTGGGCGGCGGCATCGGCGCGTGGCTCGCGGACCGGGACAACGGCTCGTCGTCGTCGAGCGTCAATACGTCCAGCGGCCCGGTCGACCCGGCGTCCCTCAACCGCGCGCCCGAGTCGGTCGCCGGAATAGCGGCCAAGTCGCTGCCCGGCACGGTCACCATCAAGACCAAGAGCGGCGGCACCGGCCGCGGCGGCCAGGAAGGCACCGGCGCGGGCTTCGTCCTCGACGACCAGGGCCACATCCTCACCAACAACCACGTGGTGTCGCTGGCGGCCGACGGCGGCGAGCTGACCGTCACGTTCTCGGATGGCAAGACGGTGCCCGGCAAGATCGTCGGCCGGGCCGAGGGCTACGACCTCGCGGTGGTCAAGGTCGACGGCGTGCAAGGCCTCAAGCCGCTGCCGCTCGGCGACAGTTCGGCCGTCGCGGTGGGCGACCCGGTGCTCGCGATCGGTTCGCCGTACGGGCTCGACGGCACGGTGACGCAGGGCATCATCAGCGCCAAGAACCGGCCGGTGGCGTCCGGCGACCAAGAGCAGACGTCGTACATGAACGCGCTGCAGACCGACGCGTCGATCAACCCCGGCAACTCCGGCGGGCCGCTCCTCGACGCGCAAGGCCGCGTGGTGGGCGTGAACTCGGCGATCCGTTCGGCGGGCGGCAGCGGCGCGGACCCGTTCGGCGGCCAGCAGCAGGCGGGCAGCATCGGCCTCGGCTTCGCCATCCCGATCGACCAGGCCAAGTGGGTCGCCGACACGCTGATCAAGACCGGGAAGCCGGTCTACGCGCAGGTCGGCGTCATCCCCGACCCGGACTACCGCGGCGTCGGCGCGCGCATCCGCCAGGCCACGGTGCAGGGCCAGGTCCCGGTCACCCCCGGCGGCCCCGCCGACAAGGCGGGCCTCAAGGCCGGCGACGTCATCACCAAGCTGGGCGACCGCCCGGTGACCGGCTACGAAGAACTCTTCAGCGAGATCTGGAGCCACAAGCCGGGCGAGAAGGTCAAGATCACCTACCAGCGCGACGGCAAGGAGAACACGACCGAGCTGACCCTCGGCCAGCGCGACGGCGACCAGACGAACTAGTCGACCCCGAGCGCGGCAATGCTGCGGTGGCGGTGGAACCGGGTGGGGCCGGCCACCCCACCGCAGTTGTCGTTCGGGGTGCTTCAAGGTCCTTCGAAGCCCTTCGAGGCTCTTCGAGGTCGGTCCCGGCCGATTGCGCCGGCGGCTCCCGTCGCGCGGGACGAGCGGTGGGGACCGGCCGGACGGTTGTGGGGCTCGATCCCGCGGCGGGGCGTGGTGTGTCGGCGTGTCCGCCCCGACCGCGGCCGGGCGGGTCCCCGTCTTGCCGCTTGCCGGGGTCTGCGGCGCACGTCGGCCGCCGAGGGCGAACCCGCCCACGGGTATCGCCGCCCGCCGTCGATTGCCCCACCACAACCGGTCCGACGTCGCGTTTTCCGTGCGGTCGGTTCTCGTGCCTGCGATCCTGCCGACCACACCTCAGGGGCCGAAATCCGCCGTCGGCACGAGGCCCCGTCATGAGAGACTGTCGAGGCCCGCGCAGCGCGGGCCTGGAGGGCTCGCCTAGAGGCCGATGGCGGCGGTCTTGAAAACCGCTAGCAGGGGTGACTCTGCTCGTGGGTTCGAATCCCACGCCCTCCGCTTCCGGTACCACACGCCGGCCCCCGCCCGCCTTCCGCGCGGCCGGGGGCTTCGGGTGCGGGGGCTGTGTATGTTCGGGGCTATGAGCAACGTCTTCTTCGACATCACCATCAACGACGAGCCCGCGGGCCGGATCGTCTTCAACCTGTACGACAAGGCGGTCCCCAAGACCGCCCGCAACTTCCGCGAACTCGCCACGGGCCAGCACGGCTTCGGCTACGAGGGCTCGTCGTTCCACCGCATCATCCCGGCGTTCATGCTCCAGGGCGGTGACTTCACCCGCGGCAACGGCACCGGCGGCAAGAGCATCTACGGCGAGAAGTTCGAGGACGAGAACTTCCAGCTGAAGCACGACAAGGTCGGCCTGCTGTCCATGGCCAACGCGGGCAAGAACACCAACGGCTCGCAGTTCTTCATCACCACGGTCGTGACCCCGTGGCTGGACGGCAAGCACGTCGTCTTCGGCGAGGTCGTCGAGGGCCTCGACCTGGTCCAGAAGATCGAGTCGCTCGGCTCCTCCAGCGGCACCCCCAAGGCCAAGATCACCATCGCCAAGTCGGGCGTCGTCGAGTAATTCGCCCGGACGGCTGCCGGCCGCGCGTCGCGGCGACCGTCGGACCCCCACAGGGTCACCGACCGCCCGACCGCACCCCCGGTACGGACCCGGACCTGCCACCCCCGCGGCTGCGCGCCGCGCCCTGGCGGGTCCGGGTCCGCGTCATGCCGGCGGGCTCTCGACCGTTCGCCAGGCGGTGCGCCGCCGCGCGCTGTAGCGGGTGCTGAGGCCTTTGGCGACCAAGCCCTCGATACCGGTCGGGGCCAGGGCACGCTGCCATCCGACGGCTTCGGCGCGGTTGGTGGTGGCCATGACGATTTCCAGCGGCGGTCCGACGCCGTCGAGCGTGCTGTGGAGCAGCTCCCAGCGGTCCCGGAGCGGGAGTTCGCGGACATCCCGGCCGGGCGCGGCGAGCAGGTCGAAAGCGGCGTAGGTGAGGGCGACGCGGTCCCGGTCGCGGGCCGCGCGGGTGCGGGCGAGCTGGTCGAAGGCGAGGCGCCCGTCGTGCCAGGCGCACAGCTCGCCGTCCAGGACGGTGCCCGCCGGGAGCGCCGCGACGGCCGCGGCGACGGTCGGGAAGTCCGCGGCGAGGTCCCGCCCGGTGCGCGACTGCAGCACGGCCCGCCCGGACCCCAGTGCGAACGCGACCACCCGGAACCCGTCGAGTTTGATCGAGTACTGCACTCCACCGGGCATGCCGCCCTCGTCGGGCAGGTCCGGGACGGCCTTCGGCCGCATGACGGTGACCGGCGGCGACAGGACGACGGAAGCCGCCTCCGGCGTCGCCGCCGCCCGGGCACGGCCGGGGCCGCGGCCCGCCGCGTCGGCTTCCGCCCCGCTGCCGGCACCGCGGCGTGTCCCGGCACCGCGCCCGAGGCCCGGGCCGCCACGCGACGGGCCCGATGCCGCCCGCGCCCCCTTGCCGCCCGTATCGGCCCCCCGCGGTTCCCCGGATTCACCCCCCGCCGCCCCGCCCGGTGAATCCGCCGCCCCTGCCCGGTCCGTCGGCCCCCGCGCGGCCCCACGCCGCACTCCACCCGCCCCCGGCAGCCTCTCCCCCCGCCGCGGGTTCAGCATCGGGGCCAGGAGGTCCCCCATCCGGGCGATTCGCTCCGGTACCTCGTCGATCGTGAAGACCAGGTCCGCCACCGCATTCGCTTTCGCCAGTTCCTCCCATCCCACCGGCGTCGACACCGTCGGGGTCGGGCGGGCGCGCACCGTATAAGGAGCCGCCGTGGTCTTCGCGGCGGCGTTCTGGGAGAAGTCGAGGAAGACCCGGCCGGGGCGCCGGGCCTTGGCCATGTCGGCGACGATCAGCGACGGGTGCGCGCGGGCGAGTTCCACCGCCAGTGCCTTCGTATAAGCGGTCACCTCGTCCGACGGCACCGGTTCCAGCGCCGCGACCAGGTGCAGCCCCTTCGACCCCGACGTCTTCGCATAGGCCGTCACCCCGTCCGCGGCCAGCCGCTCGCGCACCAGGAACGCCGCGTCGCGGCAGGCCAGGATGTCGGCCGGGGCGCCGGGGTCCAGGTCGACGACGAGGCGGTCGGCGATGCCGTACGCGTCCTCGCGCCACTGCGGCGTGTGCAGCTCGGCGACCAGGTTCGCCGCCCACACCAGCGTCGGCAGGTCCTGGACGACGACCTGCCGGATCGTCTCGGTCTTGCCCGGGGTGTCGGAGTAATGCACCCATGCGGGCGTACCGGGCGGGAGATGTTTCGTGACGAACTGGTGTCCGGTTCCGCCGTCCGGATAGCGCACGAAGGAGATCGGCCGGTCGCGCAGATGCGGCAGCAGCGCCGACGCGATGCGCGTGTAGTAGTGGACGAGTTCGCCCTTGGTGGTGCGGGTCTCCGGGAACAGCACCTTGTCGAGGTTGGTCAGGGCGATGCGGCGGCCTTCGACCATGGTCACCGGCACGGGGCGTCCTCCGGCATGCGCTGCGGCCTCCTCCGGGGGCGCCCCGCGGTCCGGCCGGGGCCTCGGACAGGAATGTTGGCGAGGCGGACAAATGAGACAATTAACGCTACTCCCGGGGGCCTGGCGAGGGGGCCGACGAACGGAGCGGACCGGTGGCGGTGCGTGCGATCTGGAAGGGTGCGATCAGCTTCGGGCTGGTCAGCATCCCGGTGAAGGTGGTCTCGGCGATCGGCAGCGAGCACTCCGTGAAGTTCCACCAGATGCACCAGTCGGACCAAGGCCGGGTGCGTTACCGCAAGGTGTGCGAGCTGGACGGGCAGGAACTGGCCTCGGGCGACATCGTGCGCGGCTACGAGGCGGCCGACGGGCGGACCGTCGTGGTGACCGACGACGATCTGGCCGATCTGCCGCTGCCGACGGCGCGGGCGATCGAAGTGCACGGGTTCCTGACCGAGGACACCGTCGACCCGCTGCAACTCGGCAAACCCTATTACCTGGCGCCGGACACTGCGGGCGCCAAGCCGTACGTGCTGATGCGCGAGGCGCTGCGCCGCTCCGGCAAGGCCGCCGTCGCGAAGCTCGCGATGCGCGGGCACGAGACCCTGGCCCTGGTGCGGGCGCAGGACGACGTCCTGGTGCTGCACCAGCTGTACTGGCCGGACGAGATCAACTCCACCGACGGTGTCGCGCCCACCGAGCGGGTCCAGGTGACCGACGCCGAATTGGACATGGCGGACACCTTGATCGACACCCTGGGCGCCGCCGACTTGGACGAGTTCCACGACGAGTACGCGGCCGCCGTCGAGGAGTTGGTCACCGCCAAGCTGGAGGGCGTCGAACCGCCCGCGCCGGAGGCCGAAGGCGAGACCGGCGCGCAGGTGATCGACCTGATGGCGGCGCTGCGCCAGAGCGTCGAGCAGGCGCAGGGCAAGCGCGCCGAGGAGGCCGGGGACGAAGGCGCCAAGCCGGCCCGGAAGTCGGCGCGCGGCGGCGGTGCGTCGGGCGGGTCGGGCTCGGCGGGTGCGCGGGGTGGCGCGAAGAAGTCTCCGGCGAAGCGGGCCGCGTCCGGCGGAGCGGCCAAGAAGACGGCCGCGAAGACGGCCGCGAAGAAGACCGCCGCGAAGAGCACGGCGAAGAGCACCGCTTCGCGGAGCGCGAAGAAGAAGGCCGGCTGACCGCGCGACCACCCCGTTCAGGCCGTTTCGGGTACGGTTCCGGCCCCTTTTGCGGGCGGGTTCGGTCCGGTTCGGCCCGGCACGCGCGCGGAGGCCGAGGCGGCCCGCCGGATGCGGTTATCCCCGGGAAAGTGGGCTGAGTCACAGGTATTCGCGGGGCGCAGGTAATGCCGTCCGGGTATTGCGCCGACTTGATCGCCGTCTTTCCTTGCCGGAATCACTGCAGTTGAGAGGCGGCGCGCGCGGTCGTGCGCCGGGCGCGCGGAACCCCTATTACGCGGCGCGATCATCGACAAGGTGAACGGCCGTGTGAACTCGGTCACGCGGCAATCACAAGACCGGCAAAACCGGACGGAACGACCGTCGAGCGGTCATTCCATCTCACCGGTTGTCCGGCAATCGGGTGACTACCGTGCGTAATGTATGAACAGATGGTAACCGATTCACTCCTTTGCGCTTATCACCGAGGGGCAAACAGGACGTTTCGTTCCCCATGCGCCCCACCGGCAAACTCCGAATCACCGGGAAAGACACACCCGAGTGCATCGGAAAAACGCGGGCTGACCTGCATAAACATCGGAGGAGGTTGATAACGCCCCGATAACCTGCTTATGGTCTCGGCCAAGTGCAAATCGCACCCCGAGGGTTTCTCGACTCGAACGTCGAGGTCGGGATCCGCGCCTGGGAGGGACGCGGAACCAGCGATTGCCGGAACGATCTCGCCGCAAGGCGGAACCGGGTCGGCACCCCGTGCGGCACGGCCTTCGGGTCCGCGCCGCCGTATCGCCCCGCGGGAATTCCGAGAGGAATGTATGTCTCTCCGTTCCGCTTTCCGCAGCGACAACACCCACCGCGGCATGGGGCGCACCCAGCGCCGTGTCCGCACCGCCGTCGTCGCCGGTGCCGTGGTCGCCGCCCCCCTCGTGGGTGTCGCGGCCGCCGGTTCCGCCTCGGCCGCGAGCGTCTCGACGTGGGACAAGGTCGCGCAGTGCGAGAGTGGTGGCAACTGGTCCATCAACACGGGCAACGGTTACTACGGCGGCCTGCAGTTCACGGTCAGCACGTGGCGGGCCAACGGCGGCTCCGGCATGCCGCACCAGGCGTCCAAGTCCGAGCAGATCCGGGTCGCGGAGAACGTCCTCAAGAGCCAGGGCCCCGGTGCGTGGCCGGTGTGCGGTGCGAAGGCCGGCCTGTCGCGCGGCGGAGCCAGCCCGGACCTCGGCTCCTCGCAGACGCAGAGCAAGCCGCAGTCGAAGCCGCAGACCAAGCCGAGCACCTCGGCGGCGAAGCCGCAGACCAAGCCCCAGACGAAGCCGCAGACCAAGCCGCAGACTTCGGCCCCGTCCCAGACGTCGGCCAAGCCGGCCCAGCCGGCGGCGGCGCCGCAGGCGGCGGACGCGGCGGGTACTTACGTGGTCCAGGCGGGCGACACGCTCAGCAAGATCGCAGCGCAGCACGACGTGCCGGGCGGCTGGCAGGCGCTGTACGCCAAGAACCGCACCTTGGTCGGCTCCAATCCGGACCTGATCTTCCCGGGCCAGAAGCTCGTCCTGAGCTGACGCCGGAGAGTTTCCGAGGGTGACGTCCGAAGGGCCGTCTCGCACCGACGAGGTGCGAGACGGCCCTTCGGCATGCGCGGGTCGTTTGCGGGTAGCGCGCTGAGGGGCCGTCAGAAGGCCTCGGGAGGCCGGGAGGCGGGGGAGCCGGGTTGCGGGTCCGGCCGCGCGCCGTCAGCGCGGCAGCGGGTCTTCGGTGAGGGTCCGGCAGGCCCGTTCCATCCGGCGGGCTATGTCGCCCGCGCGTTCCAGGAGCAGCCGGGCCCGCTCGCGGTCACGCTCACGCCACACCAGGGCGTCGGCGTCCTCCGAGTCGGAGTCGCAGAGAGCGGGACCGTTGTTGTTCATGTTCGGTCGGTTTCCACATCCTTGGGAGAGTCATTCGTCTTTTGATGGATCGGCATGCGTGATTCCAGTCACGTCACGGACCGTCAGGAGTCGTCACATGATCGGAAGTTGTCGGCGCGCCCGGCCGCGGGCGTGGCCGACCGGCGGGCGCCGCAAGGCTTTTGCGGGCCGCCGCGGGCGGCAATTCGGGCCCTGGCCAGCGGGAGTGGGGCCGGGCCGGTCATCATGTCGTCCATGACGACGCTGATCGCCGGTGCCAATGTCCCCGTTCCGGCCGGGGACCTGACGGTGGTCGTCCGCTGGGCCGCGGGCGCGCACGGGTACGGCGCTTCCGCCGTGGATGCCTCGGCGCTGCTGGTCACCGCGGCCGGCCGGGTGCGGTCGGACGACGACTTCGTCTTCTACAACCAGCCGCAGGCGGCCGGCGGCGCGGTGGCGCACCACGTCGGGCAGGCCGGTTCGGAGTACCTGCGGGTGCGGCCCGAGGGGCTGCCCGCCGACGTCGACCGGGTCGTGGTGGCGGCGTCCGTGCACACCGGGACGTTCGCCGCGGTCGCCGGGCTCGCCCTCGACCTGGTCGACGCGCACGGCACGGTCACCGCGACGTTCCCGGTGCAGGCGCACGGCGCGGAGACCGTGATGGTGCTGGGCGAGCTGTACCGCCGCCAAGGCGCCTGGAAGCTCCGGGCGATCGGCCAGGGCTACGACAGCGGCCTGGCGGGCCTGGCGACCGACTACGGCGTCTCCATCGCCGAAGAGGACCCGACGCCCGCCCCGCCGCCCGGCGTGCTGCCCGCGTCCCCGCCGCCGCCCCCGGACCGCTGGGCGCCGCCTGCGTACGCCGACGACGCGACGATGCGGCTGCCCAACCCGGCCGACGACGCGGACACCGCCGGACTCCCGCCGAACATGGGCGCGTTGGTGTCGCTGCGCAAGGAGACCGTGCGGGTCACGCTGGAGAAGAAGGGCATGACCGGCGTGCGGGCGCGCGTCGCGGTGGTGCTCGACCGGTCCGGCTCGATGCGGTCGCTGTACGGCGGCGGCACGGTCGGCCGCCTCATCGAGCGGATGGCGCCGATCGCCGCCAAGCTCGACTCCGACGGTTCGCTCGACGCGTGGATCTTCGCCGACGAGTTCGCCCGGCTGCCGTCCTTCCGGGTGCCCGAACTCGCCCGCTGGATCGACTCCCACGTGTACATCCGCAGCAAGGGCCAGCAGGTCCCGCCGCTGCCGGACGGGAGCCAGCGCCAACCCGACACGCTCGCGCACGTGCGCGGCGGCAACAACGAGCCGCCGGTGATCCGCGACATCCTGGACTTCTACACCTCCCGGCCGGGCGACCCGGTCCTGGTGATCTTCTTCTCGGACGGCGGCATCAACCGCAGCAAGGAGATCGGCCGCCTCCTCACCGAAGCGGCCCGGTTCCCGGTGTTCTGGCAGTTCGTCGGCCTCGGCCGCGCCGACTACGGGGTCCTCGAGAAGTTCGACACGATGCCCGGCCGCGTGGTCGACAACGCCGGGTTCTTCCAGGTCGACGACTTCGACAAGGTGCCCGACGGCGAGCTGTACGACCGCCTGCTCGGCGAGTTCCCGCAGTGGCTCGCCGCGGCCCGCGCGCAGGGCATCGTCCGCTGACCCGGCCCGGTCCGCGCCGGGCCGGACGCGGGTCCGCCGCGACCCGGGCACCGGCGAGACTTTCGCCTGTGCCCGGCACCGGGTAGAAAAGGCTCAGCCCCCAAGGGGATGTGGGGGAACGTGGGGGATGCGGCCTTTGCACGGAGCGCGTACCGCCCCGCTCGCGAGACGGAGGTGCTCCGGTGACCCGGCTGCGGATCACATACAGCCCGTGGGGCGAAACGCTTACCGAGCTGTGTGCCGCGGCGGCGGCCGCCGAGGACGCCGGCGCCGACGTGCTGTGGGCGCCCGAACTCCACCGCAGCGGCACCATCGCGGCCGCCGCGATCGCGCACGCCACCAACCACGCGCACATAGGCACCAGCGCCGCCCTGGCGTTCACCCGGTCCCCGATGACCACCGCGCTGGAAGCCCTCGACCTCGACGAGCTGTCCGGCGGCCGGTTCCTGCTCGGGCTGGGAAGCGGCGTGCGGCGGCTCAACGAGGAGTGGCACGGCGTCCCCTTCGACCGCCCGGTCCGGCGCATGATGGAGACCGTCGCCGCGATAAGGCAATTCACCACGCAGTGCACCACCGGCGACCCGGTGGAGCTGCGCGGCGAGGTCGTCGGCATGCGCCTGCACGGCTACCGGCGGCCGTTCCCGGTGCGCCGCCCCCGCATACCCGTCTACGTCGCGAGCTTCGGTCCGGAGATGACCCGCTGCGCGGGCCGCGTCGCCGACGGGTGGATATCCCACGAACTGTGCTCGCCCGCCTACCTGAAGGACCGGCTGCTGCCGCACTTGGGCGAAGGCTTGACGCAGGCCGGGCGCGGGCCCGGCGACGTGGACGTGGTGGTGTCCGCGTGCTGCTCCGTCGACCCGGACCGGGCGGTCGCCCGGCGCCGTGCGGCCGGCACCGTCGGCTTCCACGCCACCGTGCGCACCTACGCCGACCTGTTCACCTACCACGGTCTGGGCGCGGAACAGACCGAAATAGACCGCCGGTTCCGGGCCGGGGCGGCCCCCGACGGTCTCGCCGACGCGGTGCCCGACCACATGGCCGACGCGCTGGCGCTCACCGGCACCGCCGACGACGTCCGGGCCCGGATCCTCGCCTACGAAGGCGTCGCGGACACCGTCCGGCTCACGCCGCCGACGCACGGGCTCACCCCGCGGGAGATCCGCACGGCGCAGCAGCGCGTCATCGAGTTGATCGCGGACCTGTCGGCCGACTGGCGGTGACCGGACCGGCCGCCAACGCCTCTGTCGGCAATCCCCAGTCGTAATCGGCCCTTCCACCGGGTACGACGCGGGGCAGGGACGCGGCACAGGGCCGCGCGGCCAGGGTGGGGGCCCGACATGACCGTTGCGACACACCTGGCGTTGTGGGCATTGGGACTGGCCGACGACGACGTTCCGGACGAGGTGCGCGACGCCGCGTGCCGCCAACTCCTCGACGGGGTCGGCACCGCGGTGGCGGCGGCACGGACGGGTGCCGGGGGACCGGCCGTGACGGTGGCCGGGCTGCTCGGCGGCCCGCGCAGAGCCGCGGTGATCGGTTCGACGGGCCCGAAACTGTCCGCACCGGCCGCCGCGTTCGCCAACGGTGCGCTCGTGCACGCACTGGACTACGACGGCACGCATCCTGCGGGCGTCGTGCACGCGACGGCTCCCGTGCTGGCCGCGGCGTTCGCCGCCGGCCAGGAGGCGCGGGCCACCGGGCGCGAGGTGCTGCTCGCTTCGGTCGCCGGGCTGGAGGCGGTGTGCCGGATCGCGGCCGCCGCGCCGCACGCGTTCCATGCCCGCGGCCTGCACGCGACCGGCATGGCCGGGGTGTTCGGGGCGGCGCTGGCGAGCGCGCGGCTGCTCGGGCTGGACGTGCAGCAGACCGTGCATGCGCTGGGTATCGCGGGGAGTTCCTCGTCCGGGCTGCTGGAGTGCCTGAACACCGGGGCGGAGACCAAGTTGCTGCACCCGGGCTCGGCGGCGGCCGGCGGGATGCTGGCGGCGTGGCTGGCCCGGGCCGGGGCGACCGGGCCGGACACCGTGTTCGAGGGCGAGTTCGGGTTCTACCGGGCGTTCACGGGGCGCTCCGTGGCGCCGCACCAGGTGATCGGCGGGCTCGGCGAGCGCTGGGAACTGCCGGACATCACGGTCAAGCAGTACCCGTGTTGCGAGCTGATCCACGCCTCGCTGCGCGCGGCGGCGACGGCGGCCGCGCAGATGGCCGAGGCGGGGCTGGGGCCGGACGACGTCGAGTCGGTGAAGGTCGCGGTGCCCAAGGAATCGATTCCGCTGGTCGGTACGCCGGACAAGGCGGCGCCGCGGTCGGTCTACGAGGCGAAGTTCTCGCTCGCGTGGTCGGTGGCCGCGATGCTGGTCGACGGATCGGTCGACGTCGACACGTATGCGGAGGGCTGCACGCGGCGGACCGCGCCGGCGGAACTCGCGCAGCGGGTGCGGATCTCCACGATCCGGTGCGACGGGCCCGCGGTGTCCGCGCCGGGCGAGCTGACCGTCCGGTTCCGCGGCGGGCGGCGGCTGCGTGTGGACGAGCCCGGGCTGACCGAGGTGCCGGACGAGGTGGTGACCGCGAAGTTCCACGCCAATGCGGGCGGCACGACGTCGGACTCGGAACTGCTGGCGGCGAAGCTGCGTGCGCTGGGCACGGTGTCGCGTATCGGGCCGCTGATCGAGCTGACCGCGAAGATCGCCGCCCCGCGCGGGTGACGGGTCAGGCCCGCGGTGCCAGCACGCCGCGGGCCAGCGCGGCCAGACCGGCCGCGATGCGGTCCGGACCCAGGCCGCGGCCGCGCTGCATCCGGTACACGTCGGGGGCCAGCGGGGCGAGGAGCTGGTCGGCGAGGACATCCGGGTCGGCGCCGGTGCCCGCCTCGGTCACCAGGTGCCGGACGTGCGCGCGCCAGAAGCCGTACGCGCCGGTCGCGAACCGGGCCTGCCCGGTCTCCGCGCCGAGCACCAGGTCCACATGCGACTCCAGCAGGTCGACCATCGCGGCGTAGAACGCGGCGAGCCGTTCCGCGGGTGCGGCCGGGCCCGGGCCCAGCGGCGCGGGGCCGCGCATGAGCCGTTCCTGGAGCGCGCGTTCGTGCTCGTCGAGCAGGGCGCGGGCGATGGAGGCGCGGTCCGGGTAGCGGCGGTAGAGGGTGCCGCGGCCGATCCCGGCGGCTTTCGCGATGTCGTCCATCGTCACCGCGGCCGGCTCGCCGTCGCGGAACAGCCGGTCCGCCGCGGCGAGCACGCGCGCCCGGTTGCGGGCCGCGTCCGCCCGCTCGCGGGCCGGGGCGGGGGCGGCCATCGGTAGCTCGGGAATCGGGTTCACGCCGGCCACTCTACGGCACCTCCGCGAATAAATGGACATGGCGTCCGGTTGACCCGTAAGGTCGTCTCCGAACAAGCGGACGGCATGTCCGCTTGTTCGGAAGCCGATGCCTGCCCCGCGACCTGGGAGTACGCCATGCCCCGCCTCCTCCACCTGGACAGCAGCGCCCGATCCGATGCGTTCTCGCGCCGCCTCGGCGCCGCCTTCGTGACGTCGTGGCAGGCGTCCGGCGGCGGCCCGGTCACCCACCGCGACCTGGCCGCCGACCCGCCCCCGCCGATCGGCGAAGCCTGGACGACGATCTGCGACACGCTGCTGCGCGAGGGCATCACCGACATCGCCCGCTACCCGGAAGCCGTGCGCACCGACGCCGAACGCGCCGCGTGGGCGATCGTGGCGCCGCTGCTCGACGAACTGGTCGCCGCGGACGTCGTGCTGATCGGCGCACCGATGTACAACTTCGGCGTGCCGGCCGCGCTCAAGGCGTGGATCGACCAGGTGACCTTCCCCAAGATGGTGCTGGCCCCGCGCCGCTTCGTCGTGGTGACGGGGCGCGGCGGCGCGTACGGCCCGGGCATGCCGCGCGAGCCGTTCGACCACCACGGCCGCTACCTCGCCGACTTCTTCCGCGGCCACTACGCCGTCGACGACGCGGTGTTCGTGCACGCCGAGCTGACCAACGCGCTCGTCGACCCGGGACTCGTGGAGCGGTTCCCGCAGCACAAGGAATGGGCCGTCGCCGCCTATGCGCAAGCCGCCGGCCTGGGCGCCGAGCTGGCCGGATTCGTCCTGCCGAGGGAGGACTGACATGCCGTGGATATGGCTGCTGCTGGCCGGCGTCGTCGAGGTCGCCTGGTCGCAGAGCATCAAACCGACCGAGGGCTTCACCAAGCTGCCGCAGACCGCGCTGTGCTTCGTCCTCATGGTCGGGGCGGTCTACCTGCTGTCCCGCGCCATGAAGGACCTGCCGACCGGGACCTCGTACGCCGTCTTCACCGGCATCGGCACGATCGGCGCCATCACGCTCGGCGTGGTCCTCCAGGGCGACAGACTCGACCTCGCGCGGATCACCGCACTGGCGCTCATCGTCGCCGGACTCACCGTGGCACGGCTCACTTCCGCCTAGCAGGGGGAATAGCGTCGGCATACGGGTGTGTTGTCCGTCGTCATGCTCACCGGACTCGCCGTCGTCGCCTGCGTGCTGGCCGCCGCCACCGCGGTCGGCCTGTGGCGCCGCCGGACCGACGGAAGGATGCGCCCGGTGGCCGACTCCGCCGCGGCGGCGCCCGCGCCCGCCCTCACGCCCGACGAGATCGGCACCGCGCTCGGCGACCGCGCCACGTTCGTGCAGTTCTCCACCGCGTTCTGCGCCCCGTGCCGGACCACCCGGGCGCTGCTCGGCCAGGTCGCGGGCGAACTCGGCGGCGTCGTGCACGCCGAGATCGACGCCGAGCACCACCTGGATCTGGTGCGCCGCCTCGACGTCACCCGGACGCCGACCGTGCTCGTCCTCGACGCGCACGGCACGGTCGTCAAGCGCGCCACGGGCATCCCGCGCAGGCAGGACGCGCTGGCCGCGGTGGCGCTCGCCGCGGCGGGGGCGTCGGGGACCGGGGCGTCGGGGACCGAGGCGTCAGGGGTCGGGGCATGACCACGGGCCTCGACCCCCGCGGGCCGCGGTTCGCCGCCGCCGTGACCTCCGTCGTCCTCGCGGTCGTCGTGGTGACGGGGAGCGGATGGCTGCTGGCCGCGCAGGCGGCCGTGTTCGCCGTCGGGGCGTTCGCGGGTCCGGGCGCCGCGCCGTACGGCATGTTCTACCGCCGCGTCGTCGCGCCCCGACTGGCCCCGCCCGCCGAGCGCGAGGACCCGCGGCCGGTCCGGTTCGCGCAGTTCGTCGGACTGGCGTTCGCGGTCGTCGGCGCGGCGGCGTACCTGCTGGGCGCCCCGGTCGTCGGCATGGTCGCGGCCGCGGGCGCGCTGTTCGCGGCATACCTCAACGCGGCGTTCGGGCTGTGCCTCGGCTGCGAGATGTACCTGCGCTACCGCCGCGTGGTCCCGGCCCGCGGCTGACCGGTCAGCCGAACGCGGACTGCACGTACACCGTCCGCGGCGCCTGGTACTCCACGACGGTCACCAACTGCCCCACCTCGAACGTCTCGTCGGGCGTCACGGGATAGGCCAGGAACGCCTCGATGCCGCCCCGCACCCCGACCATGACCTCGCCCACCAGACCGGGACCGATCCGCCCCGTCACCTTCCCGCGCAAGCCGACCATGCGGCAATTGTGGACTGCCGCGGTGCCCCACGGCCGCCGGGATCCCCCTCGACCGGACGGGGCTGGCCGGAATGCCCGTTGTATGCCAGGGTGGTGGCCGACCGATACACGCGGGAGCTCGGGGCACCGGGCTGAGAGGGCGCTGACAGAGCCGCGCCGACCGCAGAACCTGACCGGGTAATGCCGGCGTAGGGAGATTTCGATGTCGACGCCCTCCAATGCGTCCACGCCTGCCCGCAACTCCGCCCCCGCCGGGGCCGGAACGGGCATCACCACCGGTGCGATCTCCGCGGCGCACCACAAGCAATACCTCACCGGATCACGCGACGACCTGCGGGTTCCGGTGCGGACCGTGCACCTGACCGACGACTCGACGGTGCGCTTGTACGACACGTCCGGCCCGTACACCGACCCCGCCTACGAGGTCGACGTCCGCCGCGGCCTGCCGCCGATCCGCGATCCCTGGATCGACGAACGCGGCGACACCGAGCGCTACGACGGCCGCATCGCGGCCCTCGGCGTGCTCCCCGGCGCCCCCGTCGTCCGCCCCCGCCGTGCCACCGGCGGCACGGCGGCCACCCAACTCGCCTACGCGCGCCGCGGCGTGGTCACCCCGGAGATGGAGTTCGCGGCGATCCGCGAAGGCCTGTCCCCGGAAACCGTGCGCGAAGCCCTCGCGGCGGGGCGCGCGGTGCTGCCCGCGAACATCAACCACCCGGAGATCGAGCCGATGCTCATCGGCAAGGACTTCCTGGTGAAGGTCAACGCCAACATCGGCAACTCGGCGGTGACTTCCTCGATCGAGGAGGAGACCGACAAGCTGGTGTGGGCGATCCGCTGGGGCGCCGACACGGTGATGGACCTGTCGACCGGCGATGACATCCACACCACGCGCGAGTGGATCGTGCGCAACTCGCCCGTCCCGATCGGCACGGTGCCGCTGTACCAGGCGCTGGAGAAGGTGAACGGCAAGCCTGAGGCCCTGACATGGGAGCTGTACCGGGACACCGTGGTCGAACAGGCCGAGCAGGGCGTCGACTACATGACCGTGCATGCGGGCGTGCTGCTGCGGTACGTGCCGCTGACCGCGCGCCGCAAGACCGGCATCGTCTCGCGCGGCGGATCGATCATGGCGGCGTGGTGCCTGGCGCACCACGAGGAGAACTTCCTCTACGCGAACTTCCGCGAACTCACCGAGATCCTGCGGGCGTACGACATCACCTACTCGCTCGGCGACGGCCTCCGCCCGGGCAGCACCCACGACGCCAACGACGAGGCGCAGTTCGCCGAACTCACCACGCTCGGCGAACTCGGGCGCATCGCCCGCGAGATGGACGTCCAGGTGATGATCGAGGGCCCCGGCCACGTGCCGATGCACAAGATCAAGGAGAACGTCGACCTCCAGCAGGAGATCTGCGACGAGGCGCCGTTCTACACCCTCGGCCCGCTCACCACCGACATCGCGCCCGGCTACGACCACATCACCTCGGCGATCGGCGCCGCGATGATCGGCATGTGGGGCACGGCGATGCTCTGCTATGTGACTCCCAAGGAGCACCTGGGGCTTCCGGACCGCGACGACGTCAAAGCGGGCGTGATCGCCTACAAGATCGCCGCCCACGCCGCGGATTTGGCCAAGGGCCACCCCACCGCCCACGAATGGGACGACGCCCTGTCCGACGCCCGTTTCGAGTTCCGCTGGCAAGACCAGTTCGACTTGGCCCTCGACCCGGATACCGCCCGCGCCTTCCACGACGAAACGCTCCCGGCGGCCCCGGCGAAGACCGCGCATTTCTGTTCGATGTGCGGTCCGAAGTTCTGCTCGATGCGCATTTCTTCGGACATCCGTGCGTACGCTGCGGCGCGCGGAGTGGACGAGGAATCCGCACGCACTGACGGCATGCGTGAGAAGTCCGCGGAATTCGCCGCGCAAGGCGGCAGGGTGTATCTGCCGCTCGCCGACTGAGCGGCCGAGCGGCGTTCGGTGACCCGGGCCCGGGCGTTCCCCCGTCGGGACGTCCGGGCCCGGGCGGTCAGCCGACCACGCCGTCGCGGCCGAGGGCCGCCGCGGCGAGGCGGGTGGTCATGAACGGCAGGATGCCGCGGTGCAGCAGGGCGCGGTGCCAGGCGTCGCGGGCCCGGCGGACGTCCTGGTCGGGGGCCGGGGTGCGCTGGTTGCGGCCCGCGGAGAAGAGCATGGCGAAGCCCGCGACGACGGCGGTGGTGAGGGCGATGGCCAGGGAAGCCAAGCCGACCAGGCGGAGCGGGGCGACCCCGTCGTCGTGGCGGGTGGTCAGGGCGATGGCGTAGTAGGCGCCGAGGAAGACCGCGGCGGAGATCGTCGCGACGATGATGGTCACCCAGGACGTCAGGGCGAACGCGCCGACGCCTTCCGCGGGTTCGGCGGTGTCCACGGCGTCGAGCGCGGCCGGCTCGGCGCGGTCCTCGGCGTCGGTCAGGCGCAGGTACTCGGCCGCGGCCGCCCCGGTGATCAATTCGGCGTGCGCCCAAGTGGCCGTGCGGAGTTGCTCGGCATTGATATCCGGCGTTTCGGCGAGAGCCTTCGCGATTTCCTCGACGTGCAGGGCCTCGTCGACGAACTGCTCGAAAAGCCTTCGGTGTTCCTCACGTCGGAAGGGGTGTGGGTGCTGGTCGTTGTGCATCGGATCCCCCGAGGTCGACCGCCGCGCGGGTGCGCCCGCGTCCGCCCCAAACCCGCCGGGCCGCAAAGGTGGCGACGATTCCCGTCGCTCGCCGCCTCGCGGCCGGGCGGCGGCGGAGCGGATATCACCGATGGTAGAGCGCAGCCGGGGGATTTCGGACAGGGATTTCCCTCTGGTGCGGGGCATTCCGTCCGCGGGGGAATGCGCGGCGGTACGCGGGGCAACGCGAGTGAAACCGCAGCGGGGGAGAGACTCAGCGGTACTCGGGGTCCTCGTCGATGTCGTAGACCATGCCGAGAGTTTCGTCGTCCGACCCGGACACCGGCGGCTCGACCGGCTCGCGCAGCGGCAGCCGCGCGACCAGGCACGGACCGCCCAGGTAGATGCCGCCGTCCAGGTTGATGACCTGGCCGTCGGCGTACACCCGCGGGCCGTCGATCAGCGCCGGGTCCTCGCCGGTCTGGTACGGGATCGGCGTGTGCCCGTGCACGATCTGCCGTCCGCCCAGCTCGCCCATCAGGTCCGCGGCCGCCAGCGTGCCCGTCTCGCCCATGAAGGCGCCGCGCCGGGTGAGGTTGCGGAACAGGTCCCAGCACGGCAGCGGCTCGGGGTCGCCGAGCAGGTCGCGGATCTCGCCGTCGATGTCCTCGATGGTGCTGCCGTACTCCAGGTACGCGTTGCTGTCCGAGTGCACCAGCAGGTACTGGTCGACGACCGCGGCGACCGGCTGGCGGGCCAGCCACAGGGCCTGCGCGTCGGTGAACCGGTCCAGGTCCCACTGCAGGCCGCCGTTGCGCAGCCAGATCTCCCGGAACGTCGTCGAGCCGCCCGCCACCGGCACCGGGTGGTCGCCGAAGAAGTACACGCCGAGCAGCAGGATCTCGTGGTTGCCGAGCAGCATCCGCGAGCTGCCGCCGGCCTCGGCGGCCTCCTCGGACAGCTGCATGGCCAGCTCGACCACGCCGATGCCGTCCGGGCCCCGGTCGGTGAAGTCGCCGAGGAACCACAGGCGCGCGGCGCCGCCGGCCCAGTGGCCGTCCTCGTCGATCAGACCTTGTTCCAGGAGTGCCTCGCGCAGCGGCTCGAGGTGGCCGTGCACGTCGCCCACCACGTACAGCGGCGCGTCCTCGACGCCGACCGCGCCCGAGGTGTCGGGCGCTCCCGAGGCGATGCTCACGAGACGATTCCTTTCTTCCGCCCCCACGCCACACGGCACGCCATGAGGGTGCTGCCTGTCATGAAGCATGACGCACTGGCCGGCTTCCCGGCTGCGGTGGCGGGGCCCGAACATCTGTCGGAACCGCCGCCGGCCGCGGAGGCCGTGCGGTGACCGTATCCTGCGCGGGCTGATCCGGGAACGGTACGGCCCGGACGCGTCGCGCGTCCCGCGCATTCCGGGCGCTCCGGGGGCCTGTTCGCGGCGTCCGGACACGCCGGTGCTCGACCGATCGGAGCAGCCCCGCGCGGGCGGTCCGTCCGCCGGGCGGCGGCGGACGGACCGCCGCTACCCGCCGGGCACGGCCTGGACGCCCTGCCCGGACCGGGCGGCCGCGGTACGCGCGCTGGAATCGCGGACGGACAGACGGATCGGCACCGTGCGCTGCGCGGGGATGCGCGTGCCCGGCCCCTGGGCGTCGTCCTCGATCACCCCGACGAGCAGTTCCACCGCGCTGCTGCCCGCCACCCGCGGCTGGAGGCTCAGCGTGGTGAGCGCCGGGTCGCCCGAGGTGGCCGCGGCGTCCTCGCCGCAGCCGGCCACCAGCACGTCCTCCGGGACGCGCAGACCGCGGGTGCGGGCGGCGGCGAGGAGTTCGGCGCCGCAGCCTTCCTGGATGCCGTAGACCGCGTCGGGGCGTTCCCCGGCGGGCCGGTCGAAGAGCCGTCCGGCGGCTTCGCCGGCGGCGCCCGGGCGGCCGAGCACGTAGGTCTCGATGAGCGGCTCCCGGCCGTGCTCCGCGCACCAGGCCTGGTACGCCGCCACGCTCCGGCGCGCGTACGTCCCTTCGCCCGCCGCGAGCACCGCGATGCGCTGCGCGCCCGCGTCGGCGAAGTGCCCGAGGACGGTGTCCATCGCCAGCGCGTGGTCGATGTCCACCCAACCGTGCACCGTGCTGTCGCCCGGGTGGCCGCCGGTCACCACCGGGACGCCGCGGCGCAGCAGCTCGCGCACCATCGGATCGTCCTCGGCGGGGTCGACGACGATCGTGCCGTCGAGCGCGACGTTGCTCCACACGTCGTGGCGCGACGAGGTCGGCAGCACGACGAGCGCGTAGCCGCGGTCCAGCGCGGCGCCGGTCGCGGCGCGCACCAGCTCGGTGAACCAGCCGTACTCGGTGAGCGCGAACGGTTCTGCGGCGTGGTTGGTGGTGGTCAGCCCGATCAGGCCGGACCGCCCGGTGCGCAGGGTGCGCGCGGCGGCCGACGGGCGGTAGCCGAGCCGGTCGGCGACCTCGCGCACGTGCACGCGGGTCGAATCCGGAAGTCTGCCTTTGCCGTTCAGGGCATCGGAGACGGTCGTGATCGACACCCCGGCCGCGGCGGCCACATCGCGGATACCGACGCGCGCGGGGCGGCGCGCGGGCACTCCCTGGTCAACAGTCATCGCGACCGACATTAGGGCCGTTCGGGGGGCCAGGTGCCCGCCATGGGCTTCCTTTTGCGAAGAAACGGTTTTCCGCATACCTGGTCCTGAAGGTGTGTATTCCTTCGGCATTCCGCCGGGGGCGGCACAGGCCCGGGCTTCTGTTGCCCAGGGAACGCACCGGGGCGTCTCCGGGTTGCAATCGGCAGGCTCGTAAGGTGAGCGAAGGGCGTACGACGAGGTGCGCGCCTGCTCGTGCAAACCCGCATTCCGCGGGCGACTGGAGGACGACGGTGACCCACGACCACGCCGGAACCACCGGGCCCAGGCTGCGCGGCGTCCTGGACACGCTGCCCGCCTACACGCCGGGCCGCCCGGCCGCGGCGGGGGCGGACGCGCCGTCGTACAAGCTGTCGTCGAACGAGAACCCCTACCCGCCGCTGCCGGGCGTGCTGGCCACCGCCACCGCCGCGGCCGGGGAGATGAACCGCTACCCGGACCTGACCGCGGCCGCGCTGACCGCCGAACTCGCCGACCGGCTGGGTGTGCCGCAGTCCCATCTGGCGACCGGCACCGGCTCGGTCGGCGTCGCGCAGTCGCTGCTGCACGCCACGGCGGGCCCGGGCGACGAGGTGATCTTCGCGTGGCGGTCGTTCGAGGCGTACCCGATCATCACGCAGATCGCCGGCGCGACCGCGGTGACCATCCCGCTGCTGCCCGACGAGAGCCACGACCTGGACGCGATGGCCGACGCGGTGACCGACCGGACCCGGCTCATCTTCGTCTGCAACCCCAACAACCCCACCGGCAACGCCATTCGCCGTGCCGAGCTGGAGCGGTTCCTGGACCGCATCCCGACCTCGGTGCTGGTCGTGCTGGACGAGGCCTACAAGGAGTTCGTGCGCGACCCGGAGATCCCGGACGGCATCGAGATCTACCGCGACCGCCCGAACGTGGCCGTGCTGCGCACCTTCTCCAAGGCCTACGGCCTGGCCGGCCTGCGGGTCGGCTTCGCGGTGGCGCACGACCCGGTCGCCATAGCGCTGCGCAAGGTCGCGGTGCCGTTCGGCGTGAGCCACATCGCCCAGGAAGCCGCCATCGCGTCGCTGCGCTCGGAGGACGCGCTCCTGGAGCGCGTGGAGAACCTGGTCGCCGAGCGCACCCGCGTCTTCGACGCGCTGGTCGCGCAGGGCTGGACGGTGCCGGAGACCCAGGCCAACTTCGTGTGGCTGCGCCTCGGCGACCGCACGCAGGCGTTCGCCGCGGCGTGTGCGGAGGCGGGCGTCGTGGTCCGGCCCTACGGCGACGAGGGCGCGCGGATCACGATCGGGGAAAAGGAAGCGAACGACCTGTTCCTGGAGGTGGCCGGGCGGCTGGTGGGCGGCGCGGCCTGACGCCGACCCCCCGGTCATCCGACGGCTCGACCGCGCGGCGCCTCCCTCCGGAGCGCCGCGCGGCCGCATTTTCCGCGGTGGGCCGACGCCCTTACGGCGTGCCGGTGGCGGCCGGCGTCGGCGCGAGTGCCGCGCACGCCTTCAGCGCGTCCGCGACGCCCGCTGCCGAGCGGTCCAGCGCGGCGATCCCGCCCTGGGGGATCGTCACCTGGTGGTCCTTGAGGCAACTCGCGTACACCCGCTCGGCATTGCCGCCCCCGTTGCCCGCGCCGCCGGGCCCGGTGCCATTCCCGGCGCCGTTCCCGGGGCCGTTGCCGCCGTCCGGGCCGCCGCTGCGCTGCGGCCGCAGCGACGCGCACGCCTCCTGCGCCTTCTGCCACGCCGGGTCGGTGGCCCGGCCCTCGGGGAAGCCGGACGGCCGACCCGACGGGCGGTCGGTGGGCCGGTCGGTCGCGCGGTCGGTCGGCCGTCCCGACGGGCGTCCGCTGGGGCGGTTCGAACCGAACCCGCCGGCGCGCTCCGTGGGCATGGCGACGCCGTTCGCGCGCAAGCAGTCCGTGTACGCGGAGTTCGCGCCGGACTGGCCGGCCGCGCTGCCACTCGGCGCCGCGGATGCCGCCGCCGATTTGCCGCTGCCGCCGCCTCCGCAGCCCGCGAGCAGCAGTACCGCGGCCAAAGCCGCCGCGCCTGCCGCCCCCGTCCGGTTCGCGTCCACGTTTGTCCCTCCCGATCGATCCGGGTACGACGTAACCGCGCGGAGGTGTCCGCACCCCGGGAGAACACTGGGAGTTTCCGGGCAACCGCCGCCCCACGGGCAGGAAATATGAGGGAAAGTCCGGTTTTGCCGATCGGCTCTCCCAGCTTTCTCCCAGCCCGCCCCCAGCCTTGCGCCACCCCGGCGGCGAAGGCTGGCCCGCATGAGGCGAGTGAGACGACGCGGACCGATCCTGATCAACGCGGCACTGGCGGTCGCGCTGCTGACCGGTGCCGGGTTCGGGTATGCCGCGGTCAACGACAGCGGCAAGTCATCCTCCACGCAGCGGGTCCGCACGTCGGCCGTGGCGCGCGGCACGGTGCTCGCGTCCGTTTCGGCGTCCGGGACGCTCGTCTCGCCGTCCGACACCGGCGTTTCGTTCGGGGCGTCCGGCAAGGTCACCGAGGTGGACGTCAAGGTCGGCGACCAGGTCAAGACCGGCCAGGTGCTGGCCCGGATGGACGCCACGCAGGCCGACGAGGACCTCGCCGCCGCGCAGTCCGGCGTCACGGTGGCACAGGCCAACCTGGACAAGGCGGAGAAGGGCACGGCGGTGCAGTCCTCCGGCGGAGGCGGCAGCGGCGGCGGCAACAGCGGCAACAGCGGCAGTGCGCAGGCCGATGTCCGCCCGGCCGCGGCCGGGGCGGACGAGACCGCGTCGGAGCCCGCCGCCGGGTCGTCGGCGACGCCGCGTCCGGAGACGTCCGGCGGCAAGCAGACGTCCGCGCCCACGGTGACCGTGACGATCACCAAGACCGTGGCCGCTTCGCCGACGCCGAGCCCGTCCACCACGGTCGACGCCGCGCAGGTCGCGCAGGCGCAGAACGCGCTGGTGCAGGCGCAGAACAAGCTCGCGCAGGCACAGCGCGCGGTCGACGGGACGGTGCTGAAGGCTCCGAACGACGGCGTCGTGGCGTCGGTCGCGGGCAAGGTCGGGGACACCGTCGGGTCGTCGGGCTCCTCCGCTTCGGGGTCGGGGTCGACCGGGGGCGGGACCGGCGGCAGCGGCAACTCGGGGAGTTCGTCGAGCAGCAGCACGCCCAGCGGGTTCGTGGTGCTGACCAACCCGGGCGGCATGCAGGCCACCGCCTCGTTCTCCGAGGCGGACGCGGGCAAGATCAAGGCCGGGCAGGCCGCCGTGGTCACCCTCAACGTGGACAGCTCGGTCAAGCGCAACGCGAAGGTCGTGAGCATCAACCCGCTGCCGGACAGCGGCGGTTCGTCGGGCTCGGTGAAGTACTCGGCGCGCGTCGCGCTGGACGGCGACCTCAGCACCCTGCGCACCGGCCAGACCGCGAGCATCCAGGTGGTCATCCAGCAGGCCGACAACGCGCTGTATGTGCCGGCGGGTGCGGTCACCGGCACCGGCACCACCGGCACCGTGCAGGTCGACGTGGCCGGGCGCACCGAGCGCCGCCAGGTCGAACTCGGTGTCAAGGGCGACCAGACGACGCAGATCGTGTCCGGGCTCAACGAGGGCGACCTGGTGGTGACCGGCATCCAGGGCACGACCGGTACGGGCACCGGCGCGACCGGCCAGCAGGGCACGGGCACGACCCGCGGTGGGGCGGGCGGTGCCGCTGGGTTCGGCGGCGCCGGAGGCGCGGGCGGGCTCACCCTGCCGGGCGGCGGCGGTGCGGGCTTCGGCGGCGGTGGCCGGTGACGCGGCGTTCCCGGCACGGCCGGGCCAGACCCGACGACCGGCCGGCTGCCGCCGGCGCGAGCGCGGCGAAGTCCGACGCTCCGGTGATCGCGCTGCACGGCGTGGTCAAGTCGTACGGCATAGGCGACGGCGCGGTGCATGCCCTGCGCGGTGTCGACCTGGTCGTCGAGCGCGGTGACTACGTGGCGGTGATGGGTAGTTCGGGCTCCGGCAAGTCGACGCTGATGAACATCATCGGCTGCCTCGACGTGCCGACGGACGGGCGCTATCTGCTCGACGGGCTCGACGTCGGGGTGATGGACGAGCGGCGGCTGAGCCTCGTGCGGTCGCGGCGGATCGGGTTCGTGTTCCAGTCGTTCAACCTGATTCCGCGCACCAGCGCGCTCGCGAACGTGGCGCTGCCGCTGGCCTATGCGGGCGTCCGGGGCCGCGAGCGCCGCAAGCGTGCGCTGGCGGCGCTCGCCCACGTGGGCCTCGCGGACCGGGTGGACCACCACCCCAACGAGCTGTCCGGCGGCCAGCAGCAACGCGTCGCGGTGGCCCGGGCGTTGGTGACGGCGCCCGCGCTGCTGCTCGCCGACGAGCCGACCGGCAACCTGGACAGCCGCAGCACCGACGAAGTGCTCGGCATCATCGACCGGCTGAACGACGCGGGCCGCACGGTCCTCGTCATCACCCACGAGGCCGAAGTGGCCGAGCGGGCCAAGCGCGTGCTGCGGCTGGTCGACGGCCGCGTGGTCGAGGACCGGCGTCAGGCCGCGGTGGACGGGCCGCCCCCGGCGCTCGCCGCGGCGGCCGCTCCGGTGGGGGTGAGGCGGTGAATCCCTTCGAGATCATGCGGTTCGCGGTCCTCGGGCTGCTCGCCAACAAAATCCGCACCGGGCTGACGATGCTGGGCGTGCTGATCGGCGTCGGCGCGGTGATCATGCTGGTCGCGGTCGGCAACGGCTCGTCGCAGGCGGTGCGTTCGTCGATCGAGCAGCTGGGCACCAACCTGCTGACCGTGTCGCATACCGCGGGCGGCGGCCGGTTCGGCGCGGCGGGCTCGGGCAGCACGCTGAAGGACCTCACGGTCGACGACGCGAAGGCGCTCGCCGATCCGGCGGCCGCACCGCACGTGAAGTCCGCATCGCCGGTGCAGAGCACGTCCCAGAGCGTGACCTACGCCGGACAATCGGTGACGGTGAACCAGATCGTCGGCACCACGCCCGACTGGTTCGCGACGACCAACCACGACCTCGGCGACGGCGCGCTGTTCACCGCCGACGACGTGACGCTGTCCCGGCGCGTGGCGGTGCTCGGCACCACGACCGTCGAGAACGTCTTCGGGCCGGAAGACCCGATCGGCAAGGACGTGCTGGTCGGCGGCGTGCAGTTCCGCGTGGTCGGGGTCCTCCAGACCCGAGGCGGCTCGGGCGGGCAGGACCCGGACGACACCATCGCGGTCCCGCTGACCGCGCTGCGGGAGAGCCTGACCGGTTACGGCTCGCTGAGCCAGATCGCCGTCCAGGCCACCTCGTCGGGCGCCACCGCGCAGGCGCAGGCGGAGATCACCGAGATCCTCAATACCCGGCACCAGATCACGTCGTCGTCCGCGGCGGACTACCGCATCGTCAGCCAGGAATCCCTGCTCAGCGCCCGGGACGAGACGACGCACACGTTCACTGTGCTGCTCGCCGCGGTCGCGGCGATCTCGCTGCTGGTGGGCGGGATCGGCATCACCAACATCATGCTCGTGACGGTCGCCGAGCGGACCCGCGAAATCGGCATCCGGAAGGCGATCGGCGCGCCGCGCGGAGCGATCCTCGGGCAGTTCCTGGCCGAGTCGACGCTGCTGTCCGTATGCGGCGGGGGACTGGGCGTGGCCGCGGGCCTGTTCGCGTCCCGGTTCACGGTGGTCGGGATCGAGCCGGTGGTGGTGCCCAGCTCGGTGGTGGCGGCGTTCGGGGTGTCGGTGCTGATCGGGCTGTTCTTCGGCAGCTACCCGGCGGGGCGCGCGGCGGGCCTGCGCCCGATCGAGGCACTGCGGCATGAGTAACGACTTGCGCCCCGCAGGGCGCACCGGCACGGCGGAACAGGCGACGGAGGAGACGGCCATGGCGGCATCGGAGTACGCGGGCGAGGCGGACACCCGCGAGTTCGTCGGCGGCTTCTCGGGCCTGGCCCCCGAGGCGGCGGACCCGCAGGGCCCGGACGAGGCCGCGGCCGCCGCGGCCTCGGTGGACCTGCTCGCGCCGCCGGAAGGCGCCCGCGACGTCGAGGAGGAGCTGGCGGCGCCCCCGCGGGCGAAGCTCCCCCGGGTCACCCTGCTGCTGGCCGCGGGCGTGCTCCTGGCGGGCGGCTTCTTCGCCGGTGTCAAGGTCGACCGGTGGCAGAACGGCACCGGCGAGGACGCGGCCCGGGGCACCGCGCCCGCTGCGGGACGGCAGAACACCGCAGCTCAGGGGCAGGGTGCGGCGGGCACCGCGGGGCAGCCCGGGGGCCGCACGGGCACCGGCGGCGCCGGGACGACGACGGGGACGGTGAAGCTGGTCGACGGGTCCACGGTCTACGTCACCGACGCATCAGGCACCATCGTGAAGGTGACGACGAACGCGGATACGAAGATCCAGGTCTCCCAGGACGGCAAACCCGCCGACCTGAAGCCGGGCGACACCGTCGTGGTGCGCGGTGCCGCGGGCGACGACGGCACGGTGGCGGCGAGCACGGTGACGCAGGGCCAGGCCGGGGCGGGCCTCGCGTCCGGAGGCTTCGGCGGCGCCGGGACGGCCGCGGGGACGGGCGCCGGGACCGGCGCCGGCGGCACCCGTGCGGGCACGGGCTCAGGGCGCGGCTGACATGGCGGGCATATCCGGGATGTCCGGCCGCGGCGACTCCGGGCCGGCGGCGGGATTCCCGCACCCGGTGCCCGCGGCCCGCACCCCCGCGCCGACCTCCGGAGCCCGTCTGCTGGTCGTCGACGACGAGCCGAACATCCGCGAGCTGCTGTCCGCGAGCCTGCGCTTCGCCGGATTCACCGTCGAGTCCGCCGCCACCGGCGGGGAAGCCGTGGCGGCCGCCCGCGCCCGGCGCCCCGACCTGGTCGTCCTCGACCTGATGCTGCCCGACATGGACGGCTTCTCCGTCGTCCGCAAACTGCACGCCGACGGCAGTCGCCCGCCGATCTTGTTCCTCACCGCGCGTGACGGCGTCGACGACAAGATCACCGGGCTGCGCATCGGCGGCGACGACTACGTCACCAAGCCGTTCAGCCTGGAAGAGCTGATCGCCCGCATCCAGGCCGTGCTGCGCCGCACGTCCGGCGAGAACGCCGAACCGGCCGCGCCGACCGAACGGCTCGCCGTCGCCGACCTCGTCCTCGACGTCGACGGCCACGAAGTGACCCGCGCGGGCGCCGAAGTGCCGCTTTCGCCCACCGAGTTCAAGCTGCTGCACTACCTGATGGTGAACACCGGCCGGGTCGTGTCCAAGAGCCAGATCCTCGAACACGTCTGGCACTACGACTTCGGCGGGGACGCCAGCATCGTCGAGTCGTACATCAGCTACCTGCGGCGCAAGGTCGACAACGCCGAGCCCAAACTGATCCACACGGTGCGCGGGGTGGGGTACGTGCTGCGCCGTCCGCCCGCCTCGGCCTGATCCCGGTGCCCGAAATGCCTCCGACTTCGGACCGGTTGCCGCCGCCGCCCGCGTCTTCCCGGGCCCGCGGCCGGTTCCGGCGCGGGCTGGGGCGGGTGCGGCCGAACCGTTTCTCGCTGCGTTCCCGCGTGCTCACCACCGCGATCGCGCTGGTCGCGTGCGCGCTCGCGGTGAGCGCCACGTTCGTCACCGGCGCGCTGCGGGGCTACCTGACGGATCAGGTCGACCGGCAATTGGAGACCGCGGCACGGCAGCTGTCCCACGCCGGGGGCGACCGCACGGTGGAAGGGCCGGGCGGGTCCGGCGTCTCCACCTCCGGCAGCGGCACCGTCGGCCCCGGCTCCGGCACGGGTACCGGCGGCGGCACCGGAAGCGGGACGTTGTTCCCCCGGCCGCGCGTGAACGTCCTGCCCAGCCGGGTCGTCGCCGAATACCTCAACGAGGACGGCACCACCCGCGACCGGCTCCGCTCGCCCGGCAGCGAAGCCGAGAAGGGCCCCCGGCTCCCGCGCCTCGACGGCGCGGCGGTGCGGGACCGCGACCGTGCGCCGTTCGAAGCACGCAGCGCCGAAGGCGAAGGCCGGTGGCGGGTCATCGCGGTGCCGATGTCCAACGGCAACGGCAGCGTGGTCGTGGCGACGTCGCTGCACGACGTGGACGCCACGGTCGCCCGCATGGACATGCTGTGCCTGGTGGTGGGCCTGGTGTCCATCGCGGTTCTCGGCGGGGTGGGGTGGTTCGCGATCCGCGCGAGCCTGCGCCCGCTGCGCCGGATCGAGGAGACCGCGGCGGCTATCGCGGCCGGCGACCTGTCGCACCGTGTGCCGGTGCCCGTGACCGGCACCGAGGTCGGGCGGTTGTCCGGCTCGCTCAACGGGATGCTCGCGCAGATCGAGTCGGGGTTCGCGGCCAGGGCCGAATCCGAGGCGCGGATGCGGCGCTTCGTCGCGGACGCCGGACACGAACTGCGCACGCCGCTGGCCAGCGTGCGCGGCTTCGCCGAGCTGTACCGGATGGGCGCGCTGTCGGATCCCGACGAAGTCGCCCGCACGATGCGGCGGATCGAGGACGAGGCGGTGCGGATGGGCGGCCTGGTCGAGGACCTGCTGCAGCTCGCCCGCCTCGACGAGCAGCGGCCGCTGCGCCTGGAACCGCTCGACCTGCGCGTGCTGGCCGGCGACGCGGTCCACGACATCGAAACGCTGGCCGCGGACCGCCCGGTCACCCTGAGCGGACGCGACGGCCGCCCGGCCCGGGCGGTGGTGGTGCCGGGCGACGAGGCGCGGTTGCGGCAGGTCGTGGGCAACCTGGTGACGAACGCGCTGAAGCACACGCCGCCGGGGACGGCGATCCACATCGTCGTGGACACCGAGGGCGGGTACGGCTACGTCGAGGTCGCGGACGAGGGGCCGGGGCTCGACGAGGTCCATGCGGCACGGGTTTTCGAACGGTTCTACCGGGTGGACTCGTCGCGGAGCCGGGGGACGGGCGGGGGATCGGGGCTGGGGTTGGCGATCGTGGACGCGTTGGTGACGCGGCATGGGGGGCAGGTGGAGTTGCGGAGTGAGGCGGGGCGGGGCGCCGCCTTCCGCGTCCTGCTGCCTCTTGTCGCCCCGTCATAGGGCCCTCCCTCCTCCCACCATCTCCAGGAGTCTCGCGTCGAAGGCCCCTCCCCCGCCCCCTCCGCCATCGGATCCATCCGACCCCCGCACCCTCCCACGTCGGCCCCCGGCGCCGACGTCCACTAACCCAGCCCTGTGGACAACCCCCACCCCACCCCCTGTAAGAACCCGTTCCACCCCCCGGTTAGTGTTTGTGAACGGATGCACAAGCCCGACTTTGTGAACGCATGCACAATGTCGAGCTTGTGAATCAATTCACAAGCTACACCCGCAAACCCTGTCAGACCCGCACAACCCAGCCCCGCTCAGCCAGCACCCAAGAACGATCCGGAGGAGGTCGTCCGTGGACCTCGCCCTCGACACCGTCGATATAGCCCGGTGGCAGTTCGGCATCACGACCGTCTACCACTTCCTTTTCGTCCCCCTGACGATCGGCCTGTCGACGCTCGTCGCATGCCTCCAGACCGCGTGGTACCGCACCGGGAAGGAGCACTACCTCAGGGCCACCAAGTTCTGGGGCAAGCTCTTCCTCATCAACTTCGCGATGGGCCTGGTCACGGGCATCGTCCAGGAGTTCCAGTTCGGCATGAACTGGTCCGACTACTCGCGGTTCGTCGGCGACGTGTTCGGCGCCCCGCTCGCCATCGAGGCGCTGCTCGCGTTCTTCCTCGAGTCCACGTTCCTCGGCCTGTGGATCTTCGGCTGGGAACGCCTGCCGAAGAAGATCCACCTCGCGGCCATCTGGGCGGCGGCCATCGGCACGATGCTGTCGGCGTACTTCATCCTCGCCGCCAACTCGTGGATGCAGCACCCGACCGGCTACAAGATCAACCCGGAGACCGGGCGCGCCGAGCTCACCGACTTCGTCGCCGTGCTCACCCAGAACACCGCGGTCTCCGCGTTCGCCCACGTGATCACCGCGGCGTTCCTCACCTCCGCGGCGTTCCTCGTCGGCATCAGCTGCTGGCACCTGCGCAAGCGCAACGAGGTCGAGGTCTTCCGCCCCTCGCTGCGCCTCGGCCTGTGGGTCGCCGTCGTGGCCGGGCTCGGCGTCGCCATCACCGGCGATTTCCAGGGCAAGATCATGTACGAGCAGCAGCCGATGAAGATGGCCTCGGCGGAAGCGCTGTGGGAGACCTCCCAGCCCGCGCCGTTCTCGATCTTCTCCTACGGCGACGTCAACAAGGGCCACAACAAGGTCGCGATCGAGGTCCCGGGGGCGCTGTCCTTCCTCGCGAAGAGCGACTTCAACGCCGAACTGCCCGGCATCAACGACCTCCAGCGCCAGATGGAGGCCAAGTACGGGCCCGGCGACTACCGCCCCAACATCCCGGTCACCTACTGGGGCTTCCGCCTCATGATCGGCTTCGGCATGACGTCGTTCGCGGTCGGCGCGGTCGGCCTGTGGCTGACCCGCAAGAAGCGGGACCTGCCGGCCAACAAGTGGATCTGGCGGGCCGGCATCTGGACCATGGTCTTCCCGCTGGCCGGCAACTCCTTCGGCTGGGTCTTCACCGAGATGGGCCGCCAGCCGTGGGCCGTGTTCGGCGTCCTCAAGACCGACTCCGCGGTCTCCCCGGGGGTGTCCACCGGTGAGGTCCTCACCTCGCTGATCACCTTCACGCTGCTGTACGCCGTCCTCGCCGTCATCGAGGTCGGCCTGCTCAAGCGCTACGTCAAGGCCGGGCCGCCGCAGGTCGAGAAGGCCCCGAAGGACGGCCCCGGCGGATCCGGCGCGTCGCCCGGCGAAGCCGACGCCGATGCCGACCGACCGCTCGCGTTCGCGTACTAAGGACCCCCGCGATGGAACTCACCACCGTCTGGTTCATCCTCATCGCCGTCCTGTGGACCGGCTACTTCTTCCTGGAAGGCTTCGACTTCGGCGTCGGCATCCTCACCAAGGTGCTGGCCCGCGACGAAGTCGAGCGCCGCGTCCTCATCAACACGATCGGCCCCGTCTGGGACGGCAACGAAGTCTGGCTGATCACCGCGGGCGGCGCGATGTTCGCGGCCTTCCCGGAGTGGTACGCGACCCTCTTCAGCGGCTTCTACCTGCCGCTGCTGGCCATCCTCGTCGCGCTGATCCTGCGCGGCGTCGCCTTCGAGTACCGCGCCAAGCGCGACGACGCGCGGTGGAAGCGGAACTGGGAGCACGCGATCTTCTGGGGTTCGCTGGTCCCGGCGTTCCTGTGGGGTGTGGCGTTCGCCAACATCGTCCGGGGCGTCAAGATCGACGCGCACAAGGAGTACGCGGGCACCGTCCTCGACCTGCTGAACGCGCACGCGCTCCTCGGCGGCTTGGTCACCGTCGTGCTGTTCACCTTCCACGGCGCGATATTCGTCGGCCTCAAGACCGTCGGCGACATCCGGGAGCGGGCCAACAAGCTCGCGTTCAAGCTGGGCCTGGCCACCGCCGTCCTGGCGTCCGTCTTCCTGGTCTGGACGCAGGCCGACAGCGGCAACGGCAAGAGCCTGGTCGCGCTGGTCGCCGCGGTCGCGGCGCTGCTGGTGTCGCTCGGCATGAACCGGATCGGGCGCGAAGGCTGGGCGTTCGTGTTCTCCGGGCTGACCGTCATCGCGGCGGTTGCCATGCTGTTCCTGGCACTGTTCCCGAACGTCATGCCGTCGAGCATCGACAGCGCGTTCAACCTGACCACGGCCAATGCGGCGTCCACGCCGTACACGCTGAAGATCATGACGTGGGTTGCCGTGATCATGACGCCGATCGTGCTTTGCTACCAGGGGTGGACATACTGGGTCTTCAGCAAGCGAATCGGGACCAAGAACATCCCGACGTCGGTGCCGCACGGCGCCGCGTGACCCCGCCGGTATCCATGCCGCTATCCATGCCGGCACCCAGCGAATGACGAGAGCGCCGAGAGCACTGTGAAGCCCGTAGACCCGCGCCTGCTGCGTCATGCCCGAGCCACCCGGGGATTCCTCGTCCTCACGGTCGCCCTCGGGGCGGTGGGCGCGGGTCTCGTCATCGCCCAGGCGGGGCTGCTCGCGTCGCTGATCGTCGGCGCGTTCGAAGACGGCAAGGGGGTCGCCGCGCTGCGCGGCGACCTCGTGCTGCTGGCCGCGGTGGCGGTCGGCCGTGCGGGGGTGGCGTGGCTCACCGAGGTCGCCGCGCACCGGACGTCGGCCGCGGTGAAGTCGGAACTCCGCCGCAGGCTCCTCGCGCATGTGCTCCGGCTCGGCCCGCGCTGGCTCACCGGCACCCGCAGCGGCGAACTCACCACGCTCGCCACCCGCGGCATCGACGCCCTCGACGGCTACTTCGCCCGCTACCTCCCGCAGTTGGTCCTCGCGGTCGTGGTCCCCGTGGCCGTGCTCGCGCGCATCGTCACCGGGGACTGGATCTCCGCGGTCACCATCGTGGTGACGCTGCCGCTCATCCCGCTGTTCATGGCGCTCATCGGGATGGCCACCCAGAAGTTCATGGACCGCCAGTGGGAAGTGCTCGGCCGTCTGGCCGGGCACTTCCTCGACGTCGTCGCGGGCCTGCCCACCCTCAAGGTCTTCGGCCGTGCCAAGGCGCAGGCCGAGTCCATCCGCACGATCACCGACGACTACCGGAAGGCGACACTGCGCACGCTGCGCATCGCCTTCCTGTCCTCGTTCGCCCTCGAACTCCTCGCGACGATCTCCGTCGCGCTGGTCGCGGTCGGCGTCGGCCTGCGCCTGGTGGACGGCGACCTCGACCTGGAAACCGCGCTCCTCGTGCTGATCCTGGCGCCCGAGGCGTACCTGCCGCTGCGCCAGGTCGGCGCGGAGTACCACGCGAGCGTCGAGGGGCTCACGGCCGCGGACCGGGTGTTCACGGTGCTGGAGGAGACGCCGGAGGGGGACGTCTGGGCGGACGCGGACCCGGCGGCGGACGACGGCACCCGGGACCGGCTGACCCTGAGCCGCGGCGTCGCCGCCGCGGCGGAGATCCGCGTCGAAGAACTCACCGTCCGCTACCCGGACCGCAGCGTGCCCGCCGTCGCGGACGCCTCGTTCGTGCTCAGCCCGGGCGAGACCACGGCGCTCGTCGGGCCGAGCGGCGTCGGCAAGTCCACCGTCCTCGGCGCGCTGCTGGGCTTCGCGCCCGCCGCGGCCGGGCGGATCGCGGTCGACGGCGTCGACCTCGCGTCGCTGGACCCGGACGCGTGGCGGGCGCACGTCGCGTGGGTGCCGCAACGCCCTTATCTGTTCGCCGGCACCGTCGCCGACAACCTCCGCATGGCTGCCGCCGACGCTTCCGACGACCGGCTGTGGGACGCCCTGCGTGCCGCGCACGCCGCGGACTTCGTCACCGCCGCGGGCGGGCTCGGCGCGGAACTCGGCGAGGACGGCAGCGGGCTGTCCGCCGGCCAGCGCCAACGGCTCGCCCTCGCCCGCGCCTTCCTCGCCGACCGGCCGATCGTGCTGCTCGACGAGCCGACCGCGAACCTCGACGGCGCGAGCGAACACGCCGTCGTCGAAGCCGTCCGCGAACTGGCCCGCGGCCGCACCGTGCTGCTGGTCGCGCACCGCCCCGCGCTGCTCGCGGTCGCCGACCGGGTGGTCCGGCTGGCGCCCGCCGCAGCCGCCCCGGCGGTCCTCCCCGAGCAGCGGAACCCCGCCGCGGCGGAACCGGCACCGCCGGGTGACCCCGCCGACCTGCCTGCCGCGGTCCCGCCCGGCGCGGAACCCCTCGGCAGCAGCCGCCGCGGCCCGCTCCGCCGCCTTCTCGCCTTCGCCCGCCCGGTGCGCTCCCGGCTCGCGCTCGCCGTGCTCCTCGGCGCGGTCGCGCTGGGCAGCTCGGTCGGGCTGATGGCCACCTCGGCCTGGCTGATCTCCCGCGCGTCGCAGCACCCGCCGGTACTCACGCTCATGGTCGCGGTCACCTCCGTCCGCGCCTTCGGCATCTCGCGCGCGGTGTTCCGGTACGTCGAGCGGCTCGTCTCACACGACGCCGCGTTCCGGATCCTCGCCGACCTCCGCGTCCGCGTGTACGAACGGCTCGAACGCCTCGCCCCGGCCGGCCTCCCCGCGTTCCGCCGCGGCGACCTGCTGTCCCGCCTGGTCGCCGACGTCGACGCCGTCCAGGACTTCTTCCTCCGCGCCCTGCTGCCCGCCGCCGTCGCCGCGGTCGTCGGCATCGGCGCGTCCGCCGTCACCGGCGCGTTCCTGCCCGAGGCCGGCGCGGTGCTGGCCGGCGGGCTGGTCGCCGCGGGCATCGTCGTGCCGTGGACCGCGGCCCGATTCGCACGCCGCGCGGAACGCCGCATCTCCGCGGTCCGCGGCGAACTGTCCACCGGCATCACCGAACTCCTGCGCGGCGCCCCCGAACTCGTCGCCTCCGGCGCCGCCCCCGCGCGGCTCGCCGCGGTGGACGCGGTGGACGCACGGCTGCGCCGCACCGAAGCCCGGCAAGCCCAGGGCGCCGGGCTCGGTGCCGGTCTGGCCGCGCTCGTCACCGGCGCCACCGTGTGGGGCTGCGCCGCCGTCGGCATCGCCGCGGTCGCGGCCGGGCGGCTCGACGGCGTGCTGCTCGCGCTCGTCGTGCTGACCCCGCTCGCGGCGTTCGAGGCGACGTCCGTACTGCCGTCCGCCGGGCGCCACTTGGAGGCGTCGCGGCGTGCCGCCGCCCGGGTGTTCGAGGTGCTCGACACCCCCGAGCCGGTCCGCGAACCCGCGGAACCGGCCGCCGTGCCGCCCGCGCCGCACGAGCTGCGGATCCGCGGCCTCGAAGCCCGCTGGACGCTGGACGCGGCACCCGCCCTCGACGGCATCGACCTCGACCTCGCGCCCGGCCGCCGGATCGCCGTGGTCGGCCCCAGCGGCTCCGGCAAGACCACGCTCGCCCAGGTGCTGCTGCGGTTCCTCGACCCGTCCGGCGGCGAGGTCCGCCTCGGCGGCACTCCGATCACCGCGCTCGACGGCGACGCCGTGCGCCGCGTCGTCGGCCTGTGCGCCCAGGACGCGCACGTGTTCGACAGCTCGATCCGGGAGAACCTGCGGCTCGCCCGCCCCGGCTGCGACGACGACGCGATCCGCGACGCACTCGCCCGGGCCCGGCTCCTCGCCTGGGTCGACAGCCTGCCCGCCGGACTCGACACGATGGTCGGCGAACACGGCGCGCGCATGTCCGGCGGCCAGCGCCAGCGCCTCGCCCTGGCCCGCGCGCTGCTCGCCGACTTCGAGGTCCTGGTCCTCGACGAGCCCGCCGAACACCTGGACCTGGCCACCGCCGACGCGCTCACCGCCGACCTGCTCGCCGCGACCGAGGCCCGGACCACGGTGCTCATCACGCACCGCCTGACCGGCCTCGACGCCGTCGACGAGATCGTCGTGCTGGACCGCGGCCGTGTCGTGCAGCGCGGCATGTGGACGGAACTCACCGCGGCCGACGGCCCGTTCCGGGCACTGCGGGACCGCGAGGAAGCCGCCGACGCGGTCGCCCGCGCGGCCTGAGCGTCCGGCGCGGCTCGGACGCCGTTCCGCCCCGGTTCCGTGCCCTTCCGATGCCCGGAAAAACGATCACCTGCCCGTAAGGTCGTCCTCATGGCCGATGCGTCCGATACCTCCTCCTCGCGGGTGCCCGAACTGTCCGCGCTCGGCCTCGACGACCTGGTCGCCGAAGTCGTCGAACGCCTGCAGAGCGCCGCCGCGACCGGCGACAAGCTGCAAGGACTCCTGGAAGCCGTGGTCGCGGTCGGCGCCGACCTCGACCTGCACGCCACGCTGTACCGCATCGTCGAGGAAGCGGTCGACCTGGTCGACGCGAAGTACGGGGCGATCGGCGTGATCGGCCCGGACGGCCCGGACCGGCACCTCGTCGACTTCATCACCGTCGGCATCGACCCGGAGGCCGCCGCCGAGATCGGCGACCTGCCGCGCGGGCGCGGCATCCTCGGCCTGCTCATCGACGACCCCGAGCCGCTCAAGCTCGACGACCTCACGCTGCACCCGGCGTCGTACGGCTTCCCGCCGAACCACCCGCCGATGCACTCCTTCCTCGGCGTCCCGATCCGGGTGCGCGACGCGGTCTTCGGCAACCTCTACCTCACCGAGAAACGCGGCCGCCCCGGTTTCAGCGACGAGGACAAGCAGGTCGTCCGCGCGCTGGCCGCCGCCGCGGGCGTCGCCATCGAGAACGCCCGGCTCTACGCGCAGGCCCGCGAACGCGAGGAGTGGATCAAGGGCTCGGTGGACATCACCACCGCCCTGGTCGGCTCCGAGGACCCGGACGAGGCCTTGCACGTCGTCGCCCGCCGCGCCCGCACTCTCGCCTCCGCGGACTTCTCGGCGATCTACCTGCCTCAAGGCGACGGTTCGTACCTGGTGGAGATCACCGACGGCCACGACGTGTCCTCCCTCGCGGGGACGGTGCTCCCGCCGGACTCACCCCTCGCCCGCGTGATCGAATCCGGCGAAAGCGTGTTCATCGCCGACATGAGCACCGACCCGGGCGTGATGCTCGAACAGTCGCGGGCCTTCGGGCCCGGCCTGTTCGTCCCGCTCACCGCGGGCGGCTCGGTCCTCGGCGCGCTCGAACTCGACCGAAGCATCGGCGCGTTGCCGTTCACCCAAACCGAACAGGCCTTGTTCCAGGCCTTCGCGGGCCAGGCAGCCATCGCGCTGGTGCTCGCGGCCGCGCAGCGCGACCGGGCGAGGTTGGCGGTCTACGAGGACCGCGACCGCATCGCCCGCGACCTGCACGACCTCGTCGTCCAAAGGCTGTTCGCCACCGGCATGATGCTGCAGGGCGCCGCCCGCCTCGCCATCGTCCCGGAGGTGATCCGCCGCCTCAACCAGGCCGTCGACGAACTCGACGCGACGATCCGCGAAGTCCGCAGCACGATCTTCGCGTTGCAGCAGGGCCCCGAAGACGCCGGCCCGGGCGTCCGCGCCCGCGTGCTGCGGGAAGCCGCCGCGGCCACTCCGGCCCTCGGCTTCGAGCCGTCGGTGACGTTCGTCGGCCCGGTCGACTCCCGCGTCCCCGACGAAGCCGCCGAACACCTGCTGGCAGCACTCCGCGAGGCCCTCTCCAACACCGCACGGCATGCCCAGGCCACCCGCGCCGAGGTCTCCCTGGTCGTCGACGACGAAGCGGTCCTGACCGTCACCGACGACGGTGTCGGCATCGCCCCGGGCGGCCGCCGCAGCGGCCTCGCCAACCTCCGATCCCGCGCCGAGTCCCTCGGCGGCACCGCCGACTTCGGCCCGGGCCCCAACGGCAAGGGCACCACGGTGACGTGGCGCGTGCCGGTGTAGGCCCGGGTCAGCCCTTCAGTGTCTCCAGGAACGCGGCCCAGGATCGGTCAGGGACGGCGATGTGGCCCCGACGGCGATCCTTGGTGTCGCGCACGCCGGTCACGCCCTCGCCCGTACCCACCGCTACGCACTCGTTCGAGCCGCCGCCGGAGTACGAGGACTTCCGGTAGCCGGTAATTCGCTTGTTCACACGTCATCCATTCTCTTCTGGATCAGCTGCTTGGAGTCTTCCGGCGACAAGGCCTGCGACGCCAAGTGCTGCAGAAGCCGATTGAAGCGCCGGACCTCGATATCTCCGTCCCGGAGCAGCATGTTGCCTTCGTACTCGTTGAAGGCGACCGGTGGGTCCACCGGGTCGCTATCGCTCGGGAACGTGAACAGCGACACGCCACCGGTCAGGATTGCCCGCTCGGCACTGAACGGAAGCACACGCAGGGTCACATTCGGCAGGTCGACGAGGTGGTTCAGTCGATCAAGCTGACCGCGGAGAACGTCTCTTCCTCCGGTCGCCGTGTGCAGGAGGCCTTCGCCGATCGTGGCATCGAGGATGGTGCCCTCGTCGGTGATCACCCGCTGGCGCTTCATCCGCACTTCCACCAGCCGCGCTGCGTGATCGGGATCCGGATAGTGCGGCTGCGACGCGTAGACCGCCGCAGCGTATTCCTCCGACTGCACAAGGCCGGGCAGCACCGACGTGTTGGCCATCCGGATCTCCGCGGCCATCGCCTCCAACTCGATGTACTCCATGAGCTGGACACTGATCAAGTCGGCATATGCCTGGAACCACGGGCGCGTATCGGCTGCTTCGAGGAGTTCGTTGAGCCTCGCAGTCTCCCTGGACCCGGCGCCGTAGTGCTTGCAGAGCTTGCGCAAGTCGAGCTGGGTGATGCGCACCTGAGCGCTTTCAATCCGGATCAACTTGTGGCGGCCCCAACCAAGTTCGTCGACCACGTTGTTGACGGTCAGGTCTGCGTCGGTGCGGAGCTTCTTGAGGCCGACTCCCAGCCTCTTGCGTGCTTGCGTCGGCAGCGGCGGCATCGTCCGGCGTTCTCCTCCAGTCGTGTTGCTGCATCTTCTCGCATCCTCGCGTGCCCATGGCCATCATCCAGCGTTCGGTGAGTGAGCGAGCTTTGTTGCTCGTTTGGTAGCGAGCTCTAGAGCTTGAAGCGTAGGGTCGCCGCATCGGGACGTCGCAGGGTGCGGTCATCCAGACACTTGGTGTGATCTTTCTGTGGCGGCCGTCCGCGCAACCCAAGGGAGGGATGCCGTGCACGCAACCGAGAGTTTTTCGGCACGCCAAGTGCTCGCCCGCTGCGTCTTCCCGCCGCGGCCGCACGTCGTGCGCTACGCCCGGGCGGTCATAGGCGGCATCGCGGCCGAACACGGTTTCGATACCTACGTGTTGGCGACCGTCGCGTCCGAGCTGGTCACGAACGCGGTTCGGCACGCCGGCGGCGGAGGCGCCGTCGAGCTGTGGGTGTCGATCGACCCGGAGCACGTGTGTGTCGCGGTCGTCGACCAAATGCCCCTGCTGGTCCTGGACTTATCCTCCGTCGGGCTGCCCGACGACGATGCGGAGAGCGGTCGCGGGTTGGCCATCCTCGTCGGCGTGTTCGGCGCGGTACTGGAATCCCGTACGATCCGCGGCGGCGTCGCGAAGGTGGTGTTGGCGAAACTCGCGCACGGTCCCCTTCGCCCGGCCGATATCGCGGACTCAACGATGCGCCCGTCTGGGCAGTCCGCCGACTGACGCGTACGAACACGCGGCGGTTTTCGCTTGCGGCGGCGGCGCGAACAGCGCCGCCGCAATCCAGTCGTCCCTCCCCAGCCCCCACTCCGCAAATCAACAGCCCGGCGCCCGGGAACCCGCCGGTGTTAGCCTCGGCTCATGCACAAGACCACGGCGCAGTCCTGGTGGCGCTCCTCCTAGGAGCGGCCGCCACTTCAGACACGCCTCGGGCCGTTCGCGCAGGACGGCCCTTTTTCGTGCCCCGGATCGACGTCGGAGGCCGCGGTGGCCGCCCTTGCGGCAGCGCCCACCCAGCCGACAGAAACCGGAGCACCCGCCATGACCCTCGTCACCCCCGCCGCAGCCGACACTGCCGCCGCCGCCCCCACGCCCAGCCGCATGCTCACCGGGGACCGCCCCACCGGACGCCTGCATCTCGGGCACTACTTCGGCACGCTGCACAACCGGGTCCGCCTGCAGGACGCCGGCGTCGAGACGTTCCTGATCATCGCCGACTACCAGGTCCTCACCGACCGCGACGTCGCCGAACACCTGGCCGAGCACGTCGAGGACCTCGTGCTCGACTACCTCGCCGCCGGCATCGACCCCGCCCGCACGACCGTCTTCACGCACAGCGCCGTGCCCGCGCTCAACCAGCTCCTGCTGCCGTTCCTCAGCCTGGTCTCGGTCGCCGAGCTGCAGCGGAATCCGACGGTCAAGGACGAGATCGCGCACTCGCGCCAATCCACCGTCAGCGGGCTCATGTTCACCTACCCCGCCCACCAGGCCGCCGACATCCTGTTCTGCAAAGCGGACGTCGTCCCGGTCGGCCAGGACCAGTTGCCGCACCTCGAAGTCACCCGCACGATCGCCCGCCGCTTCAACGACCGCTACGGCCGGGTCTTCCCGGAACCCGAGGCGCTGTTGTCCGCCGCGCCGCTCGTCCTCGGCACCGACGGCACGAAAATGAGCAAGTCGCGCGGCAACGCCATCGCGCTGAGCGCCACCGCCGACGAGACCGCCAAGCTCATCCGCCGCGCCACCACCGACGCCGACCGCACCATCACCTACGACCCCGACCGCCGCCCCGGCGTCTCCGGCCTGCTCCTCCTCGCCGCGCACTGCCTGGGCCGCGCTCCCGAGGACATCGCCGCGGAGATCGGCGACGCCGGGGCCGCGCGCCTCAAAGCGCTGGTCACCGAGGTCGTCAACGAGCATTTCGCGCCACTGCGCGCCCGCCGCGCCGACCTGGCGCGGGACCGCGCGTACCTCCACGGCATCCTCCGCGAGGGCAACGCCCGCGCCAACGAGATCGCCGACCGGACGCTCCGCGAGGTCCGCACCGCGATGGGCATGGACTACGGCGTCTGAAGCCGACCGACAGGCGGCGGCGTCGCCCGGCCTCCTACACGCCGCCGCCCGTGACAAGCACCACGGCACTACCGGCGATTTTCGGCCTTCGTCCGCGCCACATAAGCCGCCGCCTGCGTCCGCCGTTCCATCCCCAGCTTCGCCAGCAGGCTCGACACGTAGTTCTTCACCGTCTTCTCGGCCAGGTGCAGTTCCCCGCCGATCTGCCGGTTCGTCATACCCTCGCCGATCAGGTCGAGGATCTTGCGCTCCTGCTCGCTGAGCGAGGCGAGCCGGTCGTCCTGCTTCCCGCCGCCGCGCAACCGCTCCAGGACGCGCGCGGTCGCCACCGGGTCGAGCAGCGACTTGCCGGCCGCGACGTCGCGCACCGCGCCGACCAGGTCCGAGCCGCGGATGTCCTTGAGCACATATCCCGCGGCCCCGGCCATGATCGCGTCGAACAGCGCCTCGTCGTCGGAGAACGACGTCAGCATCAGGCAGCGCACGTCCGGCATCGTCGACCGGATCTCCCGGCACACCTCGACCCCGCTGCCGTCCGGCAGCCGCACGTCCAGCACCGCGACCTGCGGGCGGGTGGCCGGAATTCGCACGAGCGCTTCCGCGGCCGTCCCGGCTTCGCCGACGACATCGATGTCGTCTTCCAGGGAGAGCAGCTCGAAAACACCCCGGCGGACCACTTCGTGGTCGTCGAGAAGAAACACCCGGATGGTTCCATGTTCAGTCACTTGTCCAGATTCGCACGAGAACCCGGACGATGCCCGCACCCGTCCCGCCCCGGGCCCGGCCGGGCCCCGCGAAACGGCCGCGAAACGCCCGCTGAGCAGGGCCTCGGCGAGCCGGGGCGGCCCGTCGCGAGGCGCCGCGGAACGATCTTCCGGCGGGTTGTTGTCGACGTCCGACAAACGCGATCGGACTTCTCCGGGTGGTTGCCGCTATCAGCGGCACCGACCGACGGGTAACGTTCCCGTGTGCAGCCTCCGGGGCATTCCGGAGACAGCACACCTGTGCGCAGGTGCCAACCCGGATTTACTCGGGAATTCCTAGGACATCCTAGTTTCGGGGGCCGCTCCGCGGCCCGCGGATGATGTTTCGGGAAGTAAGCCACCCTGTCGTGGCCCGGTATGTCGCGCACACCCCGCGCGGAAACCGGACCCGGCAAGCCGGATTCGGTCCACGGCGATCCCGCGGGCCGGACAGACCGAGGAGTGAACGTGGCAGTGGACCATGCGGGAGGGCCGCTTTCGGGCGCCGACCTCTCCGATCCGGCCCCCGGCCAGATGTCGGGGCTCGTCCAACTGCTCACCCCCGAGGGTGAGCGGGTGGAGCACCCGGACTGGTCGATCGACCTCACCGACGAGGAATACCGCGGTTTGTACCGCGACCTCGTCCTCGTCCGGCGCTTCGACGCCGAAGCGACCGCCTTGCAGCGGCAAGGCGAGCTGGGCCTGTGGGCCTCGCTGCTCGGCCAGGAGGCCGCGCAGGTCGGCTCGGGCCGCGCGCTGACCGGCGCGGACTACGCCTTTCCCACCTACCGCGAGCACGGCGTCGCCTGGTGCCGCGGCGTCGACCCGCTCAACCTGCTCGGCATGTTCCGCGGCGTGAACAACGGCGGCTGGGACCCGGGCGGCAACAATTTCCACCTCTACACCATCGTGATCGGCGCCCAGGCATTGCACGCCGTCGGATATGCGATGGGCCTGCAGCGTTCCGGCACCGACGGCGCGGTGATCGCGTATTTCGGCGACGGCGCGTCCAGCCAGGGCGATGTCAGCGAGGCGTTCACCTTCGCCGCCGTCTTCAATGCGCCCGTGGTCTTCTTCTGCCAGAACAACCAATGGGCCATTTCCGAGCCCACCGAACGCCAGATGCGTGTTCCGCTGTACCAGCGCGCCGCCGGATTCGGATTTCCCGGCGTCCGCGTCGACGGCAACGACGTCCTCGCCTGCCTGGCGGTCACCCGCGGCGCCCTCGCCCGGGCCCGGCGCGGCGAGGGCCCGATGCTGATCGAAGCCTTCACCTACCGCATGGGCGCGCACACCACGTCGGACGACCCGACCCGGTACCGCCTCGCCGCGGAACTCGAGGCGTGGAAGCTCAAGGACCCGATCGAGCGGCTCAAGGCGTTCCTGCACAAGAACGACCTGGCCGACGCCGAGTTTTTCGCCGACCTCGAACGGGAAAGCGACGAGCTTGCCAAGCGGGTCCGGCAGGGCGTCCGCACGATGCCCGATCCCGACCCGGTCTCGATGTTCGACCACGCCTATGCGGAACCCCACCCGCTGGTCGACGAAGAACGCGCCGAATTCACGGCGTACCACGCGTCGTTCACCGACCACGGCGCCGACGCGCACGGCGAGGAGGGCGCCCGATGAGTGATCAGCCCAAGCAGATGACCATGGCGCAGGCGCTCAACGCGGGGCTGCGCCGCGCGCTGGAGGACGACCCGAAGGTCCTGATCATGGGGGAGGACGTCGGCAAGCTCGGCGGCGTCTTCCGGATCACCGACGGCCTGCAGAAGGACTTCGGCGAGGACCGCGTGGTCGACACGCCGCTCGCCGAGTCGGGCATCCTCGGCACCGCGATCGGGCTCGCGCTGGCCGGCTACCGGCCGGTCGCGGAGATCCAGTTCGACGGGTTCGTGTACCCGGCGTACGACCAGATCGTGTCCCAGCTCGCCAAGATGCACGCGCGGGCCCTCGGCCACGTGAAGGTGCCGGTCGTGGTGCGGATCCCGTTCGGCGGCGGCATCGGCGCGGTGGAGCACCACAGCGAGTCGCCGGAGGCGTACTTCGCGCATACGGCGGGCCTGCGCGTGGTGTCGCCGTCCAACCCGGTCGACGCGTACTGGATGATCCAGCAGGCCGTCACGTCCGACGACCCGGTGATCTTCCTCGAACCCAAGCGCCGCTACTGGACGAAGGCCGCGGTCGACCCGGCCGCGTCGCCGGACCCGCTGTTCAGCGCGCGTGTCGTGCGGCCGGGCCGGGACTGCACGGTGGTCGCGTACGGCCCGATGGTGCAGACCTGCCTGGACGCCGCGTCGGCCGCCGCGTCCGACGACGGCCGGGACCTGGAGGTCATCGACCTCCGGTCGGTCTCACCGATCGACTTCCCGGTCATCGAGGAGTCGGTCCGCCGCACCGGGCGCCTGGTCGTCGTGCACGAGGCGCCGACCCACCTCGGTGTCGGTTCGGAGATCGCCGCGCGCATCAGCGAACGCTGCTTCTACCACCTCGAAGCGCCGGTGCTGCGGGTCGGCGGCTACCACACGCCGTACCCGCCGTCCCGGGTCGAGGAGGAGTACCTGCCGGACCTGGACCGCGTCCTCGACGCCGTCGACCGCTCGCTGGCCTGGTAGGGGAGGTCCGGATATGGCAGTGCAGACATTCGTGATGCCCGACGTCGGCGAGGGCTTGCTGGAAGCCGACATCGTCACGTGGCAGGTCGCGGTCGGCGACACCGTGCACGACGGCCAGGTCATCGTCGAGGTGGAGACCGCCAAGGCGCTCGTCGAACTCCCCTGCCCGTTCGACGGCGTGGTCACCGGACTCCTCGCCGGCGAAGGCGAGACGGTCGAGGTCGGCGCGCCGATCATCACCGTCGAGGTCGCCGGCGGCGGCGCGGACACCGCGCCGGAACAGCCCGCCGCCGCGGCCGCCCCGGCAGCGGGCACCAACGGGAACGGGAACGGCAACGGGGCCGGCGGGGGCACCGGCGGCGGGGACGCGGCCTCGCCCGGCTCCGGGCGCGAAGCGGTGCTCGTCGGCTACGGCGTCCGCCAGTCCAGCGCGCACCGCAGGCCGCGGAACAAGCCGGCGGGACCGACGCCCGCCGCGCGTCCGGCAGCCCCCGCGCCCGCCGCACCCGCGCCTCGTCCCGCGGCGTCCGCCGCGCAGGGAGCGGCCGCCGTCGGCCCCGGCAGTGTGCTGGTGCTGGCCAAGCCGCCGGTCCGCAAGCTCGCCAAGGACCTCGGGATCGACCTCGCCCGGCTGACCCCCACGGGGCCGGGCGGCGTGGTCACCCGGGACGACGTGTACGCGGCCGCGGAAACCCCCGCGGCCCCGGCGGCCGCGGGAGGCGGCGAACGCCGGATCCCGGTCAAGGGCGTCCGCAAGGCCACCGCGCAGGCGATGGTCGCCAGCGCGTTCACCGCCCCGCACGTCACCGAGTGGGTGCAGGTCGACGTCACGCGCAGCGTCAAGCTGGTCGGAAAGCTGCGCAAGCTGCCGGAGTTCGCGGACGTCAAGGTCTCGCCGCTGCTGCTGGTCGCCAAGGCCCTGCTCGCCGCGGTGCGGCGCAACCCCGACGTCAACGCGTCGTGGGACGAGCCGAACCAGGAGATCGTCCTCAAGGACCGGGTCAACCTCGGCATCGCCGCGGCCACCCCGCGCGGGCTGCTCGTGCCCAACATCAAGGACGCGGGCGCGCTCCCGCTGCTCGGCCTGGCCCGCGCCCTGGGCGAGCTGACCGCGACCGCGCGCGCCGGGAAGACCGCGCCCGCGGACCTCTCCGGCGGCACCATCACCATCACCAACGTCGGCGTCTTCGGCATCGACGGCGGCACGCCGATCCTCAACCCGGGGGAGGCGGCCATCCTCGCGGCCGGTGCCATCCGCGAAATGCCGTGGGTGCACAAGCACAAGGTCAAACCGCGGCACGTCATGACGCTGGCGCTGTCGTTCGACCACCGGCTCGTCGACGGCGAACTCGGCTCCAGGGTCCTCGCCGACACCGCCGCCGCACTGGAACGGCCGGAACGGCTCATCGCCTGGGGCTGATCCTGCATCGGTGCAGCCGAGGGGCGGTCCCGTCGGGGCCGCCCCTCGGTCGTACTGCGTCCCGAATCGACCCGCTAACGCGGCACGTTGTAGACGAGCATCGCGCAACTGTCGTGCGCGTCCGCGACGGTGTCGCAGCCGTCGACGCCGCCGGTGTTCACCTGGTCCACCGCGACCACCCGCATGAACGTGCGGATCTGCGCGGCCTCGCCGCCGCCCGGCCACACGGTGTACGTGAAGCTCGTCATCCGCCCCGTCGGCAGGTCGCCGACCTGGAAGAACCGGCGCGCGCCCGGCACGCACCGCCCCACGCCCTGCGGGCCGTCCGCCGAGCACGTGCGGGTGACCGCGCGGAGCACCAGCCCGGTCGCGGTACCCGGACCCGTGTTGCGGACCCTGACGTCGTACAGCGCGCCGCCGTCGTCGAGCAGCGGCCCGTCCGCGTCCACCACGATCCGCACGGTCGCCTCGGCCTCCGCCCCATGTGCGGTGTCGGGCCCGCCGAACGCCAGCGCGGCCAGCGGCGGCAGCACGGCAAGCCCGATCAGGGCGGCGAGCACGGTGCGGCGGCGCATCGCGGTGGTCCCTTCCCCGCCCCGGCCGTCGCGGCGGTCGCGGGCGAAGGTGCCCCGGGCCGCCGTGACGGAAACCGACGCGGCGAACCGGCGCCGCGGCTACAGCGTGACGGCCATCTCCGCGAGGATCAGGTCGGCCGCGCGCCGGTCCCCGTCGACCTTCACGTCCGCGTGCTGCGGCCGGATCCGCCCGCACATCAGCCGCGCGAACGTCTCCCAGTCGGTCGAGAACCGCACCAGCGGCGCCAGCGGCACCTGCCCGTCCAACGCGGCCTTGCCGCCCGGCTGCACGGTGACCGTGCGCATGAACTCCAGCGGCCCGTGCACGTCGAACACCACCGCGTTGCCCGCCGGGATCTTGGCGTCCTCGGCGACGACCAGCGGCAGTTGGCGCAGCAGGAAGTCCCGGGAGATCTGCGCGGCGGGCGAGTCGAGGTTGCCCGGCAGTCCGGTCGCCCGGCGGATGTCCTGCTCGTGCGCCCACACGTCGAACGCGCGCGACCGCAGCAGATGGCGGTACGGGGTGCTGCGGCCCATCATGCCGCGCACCTCGGTCTCCGGCGCCGTCTCGCTGTCCCGCAGCATGCGCAGGCGGCGCATGAGGACGTACGACAGCTCGCCGGTCATCTCCGCCGCGGTGTGGCAGCGGCGCACGTCCACCGGGATCTCGCAGTAGCGGCTGAACTCGTCGCCGGGCCGCACGTGCGCCAGGTCGCTCGGCAGCGTGTGGATCGGCCGGGGATCCCCGAGCAGCTCCAGTTCGACGCCGATGACGTGCGACACGACGTCGCGGATCGACCAGCCGGGGCATTCCGTCGCCCGGTTCCACTGGCCTTCCGTCAGCCCGGAGACGACGTCGGAAAGAGAGCGTACGGATTGCTCCCACGCTTCGACCAGATATCCCAGGTCTTGGGGATCATTGCTCACGGGTGACCTCTGCCTGTGTCGACGCTGCGTCGGCCCGTCCGGACCGGGGTCCTGGCAGGCACGTTACGCTGCGAAGGGGCCTGGCGGAGCGGGTTCGCGCGAAGCGGACCGCCATCCGCCGCGCCGCGCGGGGGTTGCTCGGAGGAACGTTCGACGGGAAGTGGTGGTCTGCATGCGGGTTTCGCTGATTCAGCTCGAAGTCGACCTTGCCGAGCCCGCGGAACGCCGCCTCGCCGAAGCCGCCGAGCAGGTCCGCGCCCGCACGGGCGACCACCTCGTCGTGCTGCCCGAACTCTGGCTGCCCGGCGGCTGGGACTACGCCCGCTGGGACGCCGACGCCGAAGACCTCGACGGCCCCACCGCGCAGGCCATGTCCGCCGCGGCCCGCGACGCCGGCGTGTGGCTGCACGCGGGCAGCATCGTGGAGCGCGGCCCGGAAGGCGCGCACTACAACACGTCCCTGCTGTTCGGCCCGGACGGCGTCCGCCGCGCGGCATACCGCAAGATCCACCGGTTCGGCTTCGACAGCGGCGAGGCCGCGCTCATGGACCCCGGCACCGAGCTGGTGACCTGCCCCACGCCGTACGGCACCCTCGGCCTCGCGACCTGCTACGACCTGCGCTTCCCGGAGATGTTCCGGCTGCTCCTCGACCAGGGCACCGAAGTCCTCGTCATCCCGGCCGCGTGGCCGGCCCGCCGGGTCGAGCACTGGCGGCTGCTGGCCCGCGCCCGCGCCGTCGAGAACCAGGTCTTCGTCCTGGCCTGCAACACCGCCGGCACCCAGGCGGATATGCCGCAGGGCGGGCACAGCATGGTCGTCGACCCGTGGGGCGAGATCGTCGCCGAAGCGGGCGCCGGGGGCCAGGTGCTGACCGCCGAGATCGACACCGCGCTGGTTGCCAAGACCCGCGCCGATTTCCCGGTGCTCAAGGACCGCCGCCTCGGCTGAGCCGCCCCTGGACCGCCCCGTCGCGGGCACCCCCGCGCGCCCGCGACGTCGTTGCCCCGATTCCGGCGATCCAGGTGTTTGACTTGGGATCATGACCGAGTCGACGCGCCGCGCCCGCGTCCGCGCTCCCGAACTGGTCGGGGCCGGAGGCTGGATCAACACCGGAGGCAAGAGCCCCACCCTGGCCGGCCTGCGCGGCAAGATCGTCCTCCTGGATTTCTGGACCTTCTGCTGCGTGAACTGCCTCCACGTGCTCGACGAGCTGCGTGCGCTGGAGGAGAAGTACCGCGACGTCCTCGTGGTCGTCGGCGTGCACTCGCCCAAGTTCGCGCACGAGACCGAGCACGAGGCGGTCCGCGCCGCCGTCGAGCGCCACGAGATCCACCACGCCGTCCTCGACGACCCCGACATGGCCACCTGGCGGCAGTACGCCGTGCGGGCCTGGCCCACCCTCGTGGTCGTCGACCCGGAGGGCTACGTCGTCGCCCAGCTCGCCGGCGAAGGCCACGCCCACGCGATCGACGCGCTGGTCGCCGAACTCGTCAGCGAGCACGAGGACAAACGCACCCTGCACCGCGGCGACGGCCCTTACATCCCCGCCGAACCCCCGCACACCGACCTGCGGTTCCCCGGCAAGCTGCTGCGGCTGCCGTCCGGCACGCTGCTGGCGTCCGACGCGGGCCACCACTCGCTCGTGGAACTCGCCGACGACGGCGTCACCGTCCTGCGCCGCATCGGCAGCGGCCGCCGCGGCCTGGTCGACGGCGGCCCCCGGCACGCGAGCTTCGCCGAACCGCAGGGCGTCGCCCTGCTCCCCGCCGAAGTCGCCGCGCACGTCGGCTACGACATCGTCGTCGCGGACACCGCCAACCACGCCCTGCGCGGCGTCTCGCTGGCCACCGGCACGGTCCGCACGGTCGCCGGGACCGGCCGCCAATGGTGGCAGGGCGCCACGACGTCCGGCGGCGCCCGCGAGGTCGACCTGTCGAGCCCGTGGGACGTCGCCTGGTTCGGCGGCCGGGTCGTGGTCGCGATGGCGGGCGTGCACCAGCTGTGGGAGTTCGACCCGGTCGGCGAGGCGGTCGACGTCCTGGCCGGCACGACGAACGAAGGCCTGGAGGACGGGCCCGTCGAGACCGCCTGGTTCGCCCAGCCGTCCGGGCTGGCCGTGTCGCCCGACGGGCACACCCTGTGGATCGCCGACGCCGAGACGTCCGCGCTGCGCGCCCTGACCGACGGCGAAGTACGCACCGCCGTGGGCGAAGGCCTTTTCGACTTCGGGCTGCGCGACGGCGACGCCCGGCACGCGCTCTTCCAGCACCCGCTGGGCGTCACGGTGCTGCCCGATGGCTCGGTGGCGGTGTCGGACACGTACAACCAGGCGCTGCGCCGCTACGACCCGCGCACCGGCAAGGTGACCACGCTCGCGACGGGGCTGCGCGAACCGGCGGACGCGGTGGTGGTCGCCGACGACGACGGCGTGTACGTGATGGTCGCCGAATCGGCGGGCCACCGCCTGACCCGGATCCGGATCCCGGACGAGGCGCTCACGGTGCCCGAGGAAGCCCACCGGACCCGCCGTCCGCCGGTCGAACTGGCGCCCGGCTCCCTGGCGTTGACCGTGGTGTTCGACGCGCCGCCGGGGCAGAAGCTGGACGACCGCTACGGGCCCGCCACGCGCCTGGTGGTCGAGGGCAGTCCCCCGGAGCTGCTGACGGCGGGAGAGGGCGCCGGAACCGGCCTCACGCGGGCGCTGGTGCTCGACGCCGCGGTGGGCGAGGGCGTGCTGCACGTGTCCGCGATGGCGGCGTCGTGCGATGCGGTGGGGGCGGACGGGAAGCCGGTGGAGTACCCGGCGTGCCATGTGCACCAGCAGGACTGGGGCGTGCCGATCCGGGTGACCGCGGAGGGAGCGGCGGAGCTGCGGCTGGTCCTGGCCGGCATCGACACCGGGCGCTGAGCGCACCGGCCAGGACCGTGCGCCGTCAGCTCTCCAGCAGCGCCGTCACCGCCGACGCCAGCAGGTACGGGTCCGACGCCCCGCACAGCTCCCGCGCCGAGTGCATCGACAGCTGCGCCACACCCACGTCCACCGTCTCGATGCCGAGCCGCGTCGCGGTGATCGGCCCGATCGTCGACCCGCACGGGATCGAGTTGCGGCTCACGAACGTCTGCCACGGCACGCCCGCCCGTGCGCAGGCCGCCGCCCACGCGGCCCGGCCGCCCGCGTCCGTCGCGTACCGCTGGTTGGCGTTGACCTTGAGGATCGGCCCGCCGTTCGGCACCGGGTGGTGGTCCGGGTCGTGCCGCTCCGGGTAGTTCGGGTGCACCGCGTGCCCGGCGTCGCTGGACACGAACAGCGAGTCGGCGAACGCCCGCGCCTGCTCGTCCCACGCGCCGCCGCCGACGATCCGGCGCAGCGTGTTCTCCAGCAGCGGCCCGGCCGCGCCGGTCGTCGACGCGCTGCCGATCTCCTCGTGGTCGAACGCCGCGAGCATCGGGATGTGCCGCAGGTCCGGTGCCTGCGCCGCGGCGAGCAGCGCGGCCAGCCCGGCGTGCACGGACAGCAGGTTGTCCAGCCGCGGCGAGGCGAGGAGTTCGCGGTCGCGGCCGAGGTAGGCGGGCGGCTGCACGTCGTGCACCATCAGGTCCCACCCGGCGACGTCCCCGGCGACCAGCCCGGCTTCCTTCGCGACGAAATCGATCAGCGCGCCTTCGGCGACGTCGCCGAGCCCCCACACGGGGGTCATGTGCTGCTGCTTGTCGAGCGTCAGGCCCTCGTTGACCGCGCGGTCGAGGTGGATCGCGAGCTGCGGCACGCGCAGCAGCGGGCGGTCGACGAACACCAGGTGCTCGGTGCCGTCGCGCAGCACGAGGCGCCCGGACAGGCCGAGGTCGCGGTCGAGCCAGGTGTTGAGGAGCGTGCCGCCGTACAGCTCCACGGCGACCTGGCGCCAGCCGAACCGGCCCGTGTCGGGGCGCGGCTTGACCCGCAGGTTCGGCGAGTCGGTGTGCGCGCCGACGATGCGGAACCCGGCGGCTTCCGGGGCGTTTTCCGGCACGTACCAGGCGATGACCGCGCCGCCGCGGCGCACGTAGCGCCCGCCCGGGCCGCCCTCCCACCGGTCGGTCTCGGCGACGCGCCGGAATCCGGCGGCGTCCAGGCGCTCGGCGACGTTCGCGGCCGCGTGGTACGGCGAGGGGCTCGCCGCGACGAAGGCCATCAGGTCGTCGGTGTGCGCGCGGTCGAACCGGTGTCCGAGCGGAGATGTCATGGTGCTCCCGTCCAGGGCCGGTACCGGCCGCGGAGATCGTGTCCAGGCTTGCTGCGAGCGTACGCCGCGCCGCCTCCGACCGGGGCGCGCGGCGCTGCCGGACGGCCGAGGGCCCGGCCGTTCCCGGCCGGGCCCTCGGTTCCGTCACGTGCGACGGCGGCTGCTCAGAACGCCGCTTCCGGCAGCTCCATCAGCGCGTTGTCGGTCTGCTCGACCATCACCCGCTGCGGCGTGAGCAGCGGCAGCACGTTGTGCGCGAAGTGCTTCGCCGCGGCGACCTTGCCCTGGTAGAACGCCTTGTCGCGGGCGTTCGCGCCGTCCACCTTGGCCAGTGCGACGGCGGCCTGGCGCAGCAGCAGCCACGACACGACCAGGTCGCCCGAGGCGAGCAGCAGGCGGGTGGTGTTCTGGCCGACCTTGTAGATCGACGTGATCTCCTGCTCGGACGCCATGAGCTGGGTGATCATCGCGCCGACCATGCCCTGCACGTCCTCGGCGGCGCGGGCCAGCAGCGCCTTCTCCGCGGCGAGCGCGTCGCCGCCCGCGGCGGAGCCGATGAACTCCTGGATCTCGCCGGCCACCTGGGTCAGCGCCTGGCCCTGGTCGCGGACGATCTTGCGGAAGAAGTAGTCCTGGCCCTGGATCGCCGTGGTGCCCTCGTAGAGGGTGTCGATCTTGGAGTCCCGGATGTACTGCTCGATCGGGTACTCCTGCAGGAAGCCGGAGCCGCCGAAGATCTGCAGCGACTGGGCGAGCTGCTCGTAGGACTTCTCCGAGCCGTAGCCCTTGACGATCGGCAGCAGCAGGTCGTTGACGCGCTCGGCCAGCTCGTCGCGGGTGCCGGCCGCTTCGGCCTGGGCGACGCGGTCCTGCCACGTGGCGGTGTAGAGGACCAGGGCGCGCATGCCTTCGGCGTACGCCTTCTGGGTGAGCAGCGAGCGGCGCACGTCGGGGTGGTGCGTGATGGTGACGCGCGGCGCGGCCTTGTCGGTCATCTGCGCGAGGTCGGCGCCCTGCACGCGCTCCTTGGCGTAGTCCAGCGCGTTGAGGTAGCCGGTGGAGAGGGTGGCGATGGCCTTCGTGCCGACCATCATGCGCGCGTACTCGATGATCTTGAACATCTGGGCGATGCCGTTGTGCACCTCGCCGACGAGCCAGCCGACGGCCGGGACGCCCTCCTTGCCGCCGAAGGTGACCTCGCAGGTCGTGGAGACCTTGAGGCCCATCTTGTGCTCGACGTTGGTGACGAAGGCGCCGTTGCGCTCGCCCGGCTCGCCGGTCTCCCGGTCGAAGTGGAACTTCGGCACGATGAACAGCGACAGGCCCTTGGTGCCGGGGCCGGCGCCTTCGGGGCGGGCCAGCACCAGGTGCACGATGTTCTCGGTGAGGTCCTGGTCGCCGGACGTGATGAAGCGCTTCACGCCCTCGATGTGCCAGGTGCCGTCCTCCTGGCGGACCGCCTTGGTGCGGCCGGCGCCGACGTCGGAGCCGGCGTCCGGCTCGGTCAGCACCATCGTCGAACCCCACTGGCGGTCGACCATGTGGGCCGCGATCTTCTTCTGCTCCTCGGTGCCGAGGGCGTGCACGACGTGCGCGAAGTCCGGACCGGCCGCGTACATCCACAGCGCGGGGTTGGCGCCCAGCACCAGCTCGGCGACCGACCAGCGCAGCGACAGCGGGCACGCGGTGCCGCCCATGTCCTCCGGGAGCGCGAGGCGCCACCACTCGGAGTCCATGTAGGCCTTGTAGCTCTTCTTGAACGACTCGGGCAGCGTGGCGCTGTTCGTTGCGGGGTCGAACACCGGGGGGTTGCGGTCGGCGTCGGCGAAGGAGTCGGCGAGTTCGTTCACGGCCAGCCGCTCGACCTCGGCCAGGATCGACCGCGCGGTGTCGGCGTCCATCTCGGCGAACGGGCCACTTCCGTAGACCTGCTCGCGGCCGAAGACCTCGAAGAGGTTGAACTCGAGGTCGCGGAGATTCGACTTGTAGTGACCCATGGTGTGGCTCCGCCTGTCCGTTTCCGAGTGCCGCGTACTGACTGGTAACCCCATAATCCTACCCGTCGGTAACTTTGGCAATCCCCGACACGCCGCAACCCCTGCCCGGGAGGCGGTAACCTCGTTTCCCGTGTACGGCTACGCGACCGAGGAACCCCAGGTGCGGGCGGAGGGCCCCAACCTGAGCGACGCCGTGCGGGCGTTCGCCACCGGGATGATGAGCGGCGAGGACTTCCAGTCCATCTTCATAGCTTCCAAGGTGTTCTGTCCGCGCGGCGAACGCCCGGGCTTCCTCGCCCTGCACAACACCCCCGAGCCGGTCATCCCGATGTTCTCCTCCCTCAAGGAGCTGAAGCGCTACGCCGGCGACGAGTCCCGCCACTTCACCGTGACGGGCGCCGAGGTCCTCGACCTGCTTCCCAACGGCTACGGCTTCGTCCTCGACCTCGACGGCGAGCACCGCGTCATGTTCGACGCCAAGGCCATCGAACAGATGATCAACTTCGCCATGCGCCGGATGTACGGCTGAGGCAGGCCCCCGGGCGCTGTTGCGCGATTGAGACCATCCCCAAGTGATTCACTCGCGCGGGCTACGGCAAACCTGCTCTCGTGACCTTTCCTCGTACTAGGCTGACGAGTGGCGGAGTGACATGCGGCATTTCGCCGTGTGCAACGTCGTGCCCGCGCATGCGGAGCACTCCCGACAAGGCTGGTGACCTTTGATGCCGGAGTACCTCGACCCGCTCGTGGCCTGGCGTCGCTTGCACCTGGAGCTGCGGCGGCTGCGCGAGGTGAAGGGGGACACCCAGCAGCAGGTCGCCGACGCGATGGAGTGGTCGCTCTCGAAGCTGATCCGCATCGAGACCGGGCGCATCCGCATCTCGGTGAACGACCTCCGCGTGCTGACCGGCTACTACGGCCTTCCGGACGACGTCCGCAACGAACTCCTGGCCCTGGCCCGCGACTCCCGGAAGTCGGCGTGGTGGGAGCCGTACCGGGACGTGATCTCGAAGAGCTACGCGGAGTTCATCGCCTTCGAGTCGGTTGCGTCCGTGGTGCGTTGCTTCTCCAGCGTCGTGGTGCCGGGTCTCCTGCAGACCGAAGAGTACGCATGGCAGGTCATGGAGGCCGCGGGCATGCCGGACCAGCTCGCCCGGCGCCTCGTGGAACTGCGGATGAAGCGGCAGGAGATGTGGCGGCAGGCGACTTCGGTCGACACGCGCTTCCTCGTCGACGAGTCGGTGATCCGCCGGGTCGTCGGCGGGCCGGAAGTAATGCGTCAGCAGTTGCAGCGTCTGCGGGAGGTCGCCGAACTTCCCAACGTGAGCTTCAAGGTGGTGCCGTACAGCGAAGGCCTCTACCGGCTCCACCGGGTCGGCTACTCGCTGTTCCAATTCCCGGACGACGCGCCCCTGGTCCTGTACCTCGACAACGACTCCAGCGACATGATCACCACCGACGTGGCCGACGAGCGGCCGGTGGCCTACCTGGACACGTACACCGATCTCGACGCGAAGTTCTCGGCCGAGGACGCGACGAAGATCATCGGTGACGCGCTCGCCCGTCTCGGCTGAGCCGCCCTCCTCCCGCGCCTGCCTCGCGGTCGGATCCCGTTGCGGGGCAAGGGAAACCCCTCGAATCGGATACACCCACCCCACCCTCTTGTCAGCAGGTCTGACGTACGGTCCAATTGAACTAAGTCCATATGCCACATGGCAGATGTACGTAGGGCGAACGGCCGGGAGGTGAGGGACATGCGCTCGACAGAGTCCAAGCCGAAAGCGCACGCCCCCGCCTCGTCAGTCGCGGTCGACCGCGGCCAGCAATTCCTTCCATGCGGGTGCGGAGAACGCCAGTACGCCCCTGTCGGGCTGCCGGGAGTCGCGCACGAGGACGCCGTTGTCGCAGCGCGCTTCCAGGCACTCGGTTTTGCTGCCGCTGTACGAACTGCGGTACCAGCTCTTCTTGGTGGTAACGAACTCGGCCACGCTCTCTCCCTTGCCCATGGACATCAGAGGCCGGCCGTAGCGGGGTTCGTGACGCCGTTGGCACGGTTTCCGCAACGGAAGACGGCAACTACCGCTGTAGACAGGAGGATTCCCCCAAACGTCGAAGGTTTCCCCACGAAACGAGGGGGAGCGGCGCACAGCGGCCCGGATTTCGGCGGAACGGTTCCCGCGTGTCCGCTCGCCCGGGCCGCCACGGGGCCCGAGCGCATCCCCCGTCTTGCCGGTGCCTTAGACGCCGAGCAGCAGTCCCTGCCAGGCCGTCGCCGGGAAGGCCAGTACCCCTTTCTCGAGGCCCTGGGAGTCGCGCACGAGGATGCCGTCGTCCCGGCGTACTTCCAGGCAGTTCGTGCCGCCGGCGCTGTGCGAACTCCGGCGCCAGGTCTGTGCGCTGGTGGCGAAATCGGCCACGTTCACTCCTTCGTCCATGGACGTCAGACGGCAGCTGCCGCGGTACACAGGAGGATTTCCGCAATCACTGACGGGCCCCCGCGAAACGGCGGGGAGCGGCGCATGGCCGCTCGGTTTCCGGCGGAAGGGTTCCCGCGCCGGACACCGCTCACGTAAGCGTGCAAATGGGATCAACGCCTCCCCCTTCGGGCGTCCATCCGCACGGCAAGGGGCGGCTCGCCGACTAGCCCTCGGCGTCCGCCCCAGCCGCCGAACCACCGGAAGCAGCCTTCGCTGCCCGGGGATCCGAGACAGACTCCCAGGTTAGCGAAGCCTGCGCACGGTGATAAGGGTCCGCATCGAACCGGATGCCGTGGCCGTGGGCGAACACGCCCGCGGGGCGGGACGGTTCGCCGCGGGCCGTGTCTTCTCGCCGGTGCGCTCCGGCGCGCCGTTCGGCCCTTGGGAGTCATTCCGATGCTGGGTTCTCGGACGCTCCGCGTCCCTTCCGATTCCGATGTCGTCGTCATCCGCAACGGGTACACCTGGACGGTCCCCGGTGCGGTCGGCGCCGTCGCCGTCCTCGTCCTGCTCGGCGCCGTGCGCGGCGGCGGGTCCTCGCACACCGAACCGCCGAACCGCGAGGCCGTCGTCGCCGAAGCGGTCGGCGTCGCGCTGCGTGCCGAACCGCGGTCGGACGCGGCCAAGGTCGTCGACCTGCCGTACAACCGCCAGGTCACGATCGTCTGCCACACCGACGGACCCGCCGCCGGCGGCTGGGGCGGCACCAGCAACGTGTGGGACCGCATCACCGTCGACGGCGCCACCGGGTACGCGCCCGATGTCGCCATCAACACGCACGTCACGGTGGCCCGGATCGCGCCCCGGTGCTGACCGCGGCCCGTCCGGCTTCCGCGCACCGGCCCTGCGGTACGCGGGGGAGCACTCCGTCCGCACACGCGCCGCCCGCACCGCAGCGACAACGCGGTGCGGGCGGCGTGCGTGGTGCCGCCGGCCGACGACTCAGGCCGGGCGTTTTCCGTGGTTGGCGCGGTTCTTGCGGCGGGTCTTGCGCTTGCGGGTTTTCTTGGACACCGCGGCTCCCTCCGCGCGCCGCATCCGGGCGGCGCGTCCATGGGCGTTACGCCGTAAGGTAGTTCGCCCGCGTACGGGTTACCAGGGGAAGCACATCCACGGCGCCGCGGTCGGGTTGGCCGGGACGGGCTCCACCGGCGCCAATTCGGGCTCCTGGGGGGCGGGATCGCGCCCTCCGGTCGACTTGCCCGTCGAGTGGCGGCGTACCCCGTAGACGATGAGCGCGATGCCGACCAGGACGATGCCCGCGACGGTCGCCGCGGTGCCGACCTGCCGCTGCGCGGCGAGTCCGGCGAAGTGGCCGAGGGAGACGAACGCCGCGGCCCAGACCGCCGCGATGGGTATCTGGGTCGCCCCGAAGACCCGGTACGGCACCCGGGCGCGCCCGGCGAGCCGGGGCGCGAAGGTGCGCAGTCCGGAAATCCATTGGCTGGTGGCGAGAGCCAAGGCGCCGTGCCGCAACACGAGGTCCTCGGCGCGTTCGATGGTGTTCCGCAGCTTGCCGCCCTGCCCGGCACGTTTTCCGGCCACCACGCGGCGCGCGGAGGGGCGGCGGCCGCGCAGGTAGGCGATTTGTCCGCCGGTGATCGCGGCGGCCACGGCGACGGGAATCGCCGCGGACAGCGGGACGTCGCCGAGGCGGGTGGCCAGGCCCAGCGCCAAGAGCATCGTCGACCCCGGCAGCACGAGACCGATCAGCAGTGCCGACTCGGTGACCACTGCCAGACCCACCAGTACCAGCATCACGGGTGTGGGCAATGCGCCGATGATGTCGTGGACCACCGGGACCTCCCATCGGCGTACCGCGCGAGCTGCGGCGTACTCACTCCCTTGACGCTTCAGCACAACCTGACCCGGATCTGTTCCCCGTCGCGGGAAAGCCGCACGGGGTTCGGCCGAAATGCATGGTTGGATGGCGCGAAATCGGCCCCTGGCACGACCGCGGGACGGCCGCGAAGCGCGGTTACGCGGTGCGGCGGTGCGGTGCCAGGCCCGCGACGAGGACGTCGAGCAGTGTCGCGAAGCTCGTGTCGATGTCCTGCGGGAGGCCGAAACCGCCCTGTGCCTCCAGGACCGCGAACCCGTGCACGGCCGCGCGCAGCGTGCGGATGAGGTGGATCCGGTCGGCCGCGGACGCGCCGTACTCGCGGACCACGGCGTCCAGCGACGCGACCGACGACGCGGCGGCGGCCTGCGCGGCCGGATCATCCGGGGCCGGCGCGCCGGCGAGCATCGCGGCGCGGTGCGGGTGGGTGCGGACGTGGTCGCGGTACGCGGTGAGCAGCGACCGCACCGCGGCGTCGCCGGAGACACCGAGCGCGGCGGCGTTCAGTACGCGGGCGAGGTCTTCGGTGGCGCGGGTCTCGACGGCGCGGCGCAGTGCCGGGAGTCCGTCGACGTGCTTGTAGAGGGACGGGGTGGCGACACCCGCGCGCTGGGCGACCTTGGCGAGGGTCAGCGCGTCGGGTCCTTCGTCGTCGACGATCCCGACGGCGAGGTCGACGACGGCCTGCGGGGTGAGTCCGGCGCGGGCCATCAGGCGGCGGCCTTCGCGGCGAACTCGGCGACCGCGGCGACCCACGCGTCGGGGAACTCGGCCTGCGGGTAGTGGCCGGAGCCGTCGACCATCACGACGGTGCCGTGCGTGCGCTCGGCGACCAGGCGGGCCTCGGCGGCCGGGTCCTTGAAGTCGGAGTCCTTGGTGCCCATGACGACCAGCGCGGGCCGGGTCAGTTCGGCGGCGCGGTTCTCGCACGCGGCGCGGGAGGACGCGAGCATCGCGCGCAGGGCGGCCACGTGGCCGGGCTGCTTGAGGCTGGTCTTGAGGCGCGCGGCGTAGGCGGCGTGGTCGGCGGGCTTGCGGGTGGGGAACAGGGTCTTCCAGTACGTGAGCCACAGTGCGGGCGTGCGGCCGACCAGCCATTCGGCGGCCTTGATCACGGCGTTCTTGGGGATGTCCCGGATGAACGGGCCGGACAGCACGATCCCCGCGACGAGCTCCGGCGCCTCCGCGGCGATCCACAGCACGCTCGCGCCGGTGAAGGAGGTGCCGACGACGATCGCCGGTCCGGCGCCGAGGTGCCGGAGCAGGGCGATGGTGTCCTCGGCGGAGTCCTCCGGGTTGTAGGAGGCCCAGTCGGCGGACGATTCGCCGGCGCCGCGCAGGTCGGCGGTGACGACGCGGTAGCCGGCCGCGACGAGCAGCGGGGCGGCGTGCCGGAAGACGCCGCGGGTGTCGCCGAGGCCGGGGAGGCACAGGACGAGGGGGCCGGTGCCTTCGGTGTCGTCGTACGCGATCCGGCCGCCGGGGAGGTCGAGGTGGCGGGTGGCGGAGGTGGCGGTCATGGCGGTCGGCTCCTTCGGTCTTGCGGTCCGGGGTCGGTGTCCTGCCCGGCGGGCTCTCTCTGTTAGCCATAAAGCTAATGCACTTAGCTTTGGAGTGCAAGGGGGAGTTCGAGTGGGAGTGCGAGGGGGTGCGGGAAAACGTGTCGGGCCGGCACCGCGTGTGCGGTGCCGGCCCGGTCGCCGTGCGGCCCGATGGCCGCGCCGTTTGCGCTTACGCCCGCCCGTGCCGCAGCAGGCGGCCCGAGTGGGCGCCGACCTCCTTGTCGTCCTCCACCGTCACCTGGCCGTTGACCAGGATGTAGCGGTAGCCCGACGCGCCGATGACGGTGCGCAGCTGCTCGGCGGGCAGGTCGTGGGCGAACTGCGGGTCGCCGTAGGCGAGGGCGTCGTAGTCGTACACGATGATGTCCGCGGCGGCGCCTTCGCGCAGGATGCCGCGGTCGGTGAAGCCGGCGCAGTGCGCGGGGAGCGCGGAGAGGCGCCAGTGGGCGCGTTCGAGGGACGTCCAGGCGTGCTTGCGGACGTACTCGACGATGTACTCGGTGCCGTACATGCCGGCGCTCAGCGTCTTGAGGTGCGCGCCGCCGTCGGACAGGCCGGGGATGAGGTACTCGTAGTCGACGAGTTCCTTGAGGCCTTCGAGGGAGGCGTTGAACTGCCCGGTGTGCACCTCGGTGCGCAGGGCGTCGGCGATCGTGACGTCGCACAGGACGTCGACGGGGTGGCGGCCGAGTTCCTCGCCGATCTCGCGGAAGCTGCGTCCTTCGAAGCGCTTGTACTCGTCGGTGAAGGTCTTGTGCAGCTTCATGTCCGGGTACGCGTGGTAGACCATCGGGTCGAACTCGCGCAGTTCGGCGCGGATCTGCGGGTCTTGGAGGAGCGCGATCTTCGCCTCGACGGTCTCCGCCTCGAAGACGGTCGCGACCGGCGGGCGGACGCTGAGCCCGCCGTACAGCCAGCTGAACGGCACGGGCACGTCGGTGGTCATGGCCTGGCCGTAGATCGGCAGGCCCTTCTCCTGGCAGCGCTTGAGCCACTCGATCTTGCGCTTGTAGAGGCCGCCGCTACGGGTGTTGGCGATGACCGCGTTCCAGATGAGCGGGCGTCCGCTGATCTCGACGAGGTGTTCGAACTCCTCCTCGGTGATCGAGGTGCCCGACAACTGCATGAATCCGCGGCCGAGTTCGGCCAGCGCCTCGGCGAGCGCCAAACGGGTTTCCGGCCACATGACGTCGGTCGGCATCGGAGTGCCGTCGAAGTCGCCCTGCATGAGCCGGTCTTCGGGGTGGCCCGGACGGCCGAGGCACTGCGCGGACCAGCCGCCGGCGCCGGCTTCGAGGGCCTCGCTGAGGATGCGCGCGATCTCGGCGTTCTCTTCGGCGGTCGGCTTGTCGCCGGCCTTGGCGCGGTCGAGGCCGAGGACCCAGACGAGGAGCGGGTTGACGGGCACGTACGGGAGGACGTTGACCGCCTTGGGGGTGCGCTCAAGGCTGTCGAGGTACTCGGGGAACGACACCCAGTCCCAGGGCAGGCCCTGGCGGAGCGTCTCGGTCGGGATGTCCTCGACGGCGGTCATCGACAGCATCGCGCGCTCGCGCTCCTCGGGGCGCACCGGGGCGAAGCCGAAGCCGCAGTTGCCGGTGACCACGGAGGTGACGCCGTGCCAGCCGGAGGTGGTGACGTACGGGTCCCAGAAGACCTGGGCGTCGTAGTGCGTGTGCAGGTCGATGAACCCGGGCGCGACGACGAGGCCGGTCGCGTCGACGACGCGCCCGGCGCCGTCGACCTCCGCCGCGGACAGCCGCCCGATCCGCTCGATGCGGTCGCCGCGGATCGCGATGTCGGCGCGGATCCGCGGGTTGCCGGAGCCGTCGACGACGGTCCCGTTGGTGATGACGATGTCGTAGCCGGTGGCGTTGCCGTTGCTGGCCATCCCGGACCTCCCTTGTTTTAAAGAAGGTTTTTAATACGGCGGGGCGCGGAGGTCAAGAGGATCCGGAGACCGGGAGATGACGGGATCGAAGGTCGCTATCCTCCGCACATGCCGCGAGATTCCGGACCGACGCGTCGGTTGCTCGTCGACGCCGCCGAGCGGCTGTTCGCCGAACAGGGCCTCGACGTGCCCCTCGGCGAGATCACCCGCGCCGCCGGCCAGCGCAATACCGGCGCCGTCCACTACCACTTCGGCGGCCGCGACGGCCTGCTGCGCGCGATCCTCGACCGCCACGTCCCCGCCGTCGCCACCCGCCGCCGGGCACTGCTCGCGGAAGCCCTCGAGACCCCCGGCGACCCCGCCGGCTTCGGCCGCGCGCTCGCCCTCCCGGTCACCGGACTCCTCTACGGCTCCCCGACCGACCGCGCCTACCTGCAGATCTCCGTCCGCCTGATGGGCGACCCCACCTCCCCGGTGGCCCGCGAACTCGGCGGCGACGACGTCCAGGACGTCGTCGCCGCAGCCATCCGCGCCTTCACCCCGGCCGACCCGGCCGCCCTGCAGGAGCGCGCCTTCCTCGCCGTCCAGATGACCGGCCTCCTCTGCGCCCACCGAGCCGCCCGCGGCGACACCAAACCCCGCCCGGACGCGATCGTCCGCACCGGAGAACTGACCCGCACGGAGTTCGAAGCCCACGTGACGGCCATTTGTGCGGGGGCGGTACGGCCGCCGGGGTAGGGGGGGCGGCGGGGTGGAGGGCGGTCGGAGGAACAGCGGGAAAAACGGAGAGGCCCGCTCTCCTCGCCGAAGAGCGGGCCGATCGCGGTGTCAGGTAGGCCGAACCCTCATACGGCCTACCAAGGGGAGTCGAACCCTCATACGACTCGTTCCGCGGTCCGTACCCCTGGCGCACCTCAGGGCAGAGCGCGCCAGGGGACGTTTGTGTCAGGCGGGAATTCCTCCCGCCGTCTTGTCGCGCAGCCGGGACGCGGTCCGGGCGAGCGCTTCGATCCGGGCCCAGTCGCCGGCTGCGACTGCGGATGCCGGGAGCATCCACGAGCCGCCCACGCATGCCACGTTCGGCAGGGCGAGGTAGGCCGGGGCGCTGTCCGGGGTGATCCCGCCGGTCGGGCAGAACCGCACGTCGGGCACCGGCGACGCCAGGGCCTTCAGGTACGGGGCCCCGCCCGAGGCCTCCGCCGGGAAGAACTTCATCTCGCGGACGCCGTGTTCGCGCAGCCGCAGCACCTCCGACACCGTTGAGGTGCCGGGCAGGAACGGCAGCCCGGTGTCCGCCAGCGCGCTGTACAACGCGTCGGTGCAGCCGGGGGTCACCAGGAAATTCGCGCCGGCGTCCGCGGCGGCCTTCGCCTGGTCCGGGCTCAGCACGGTGCCGGCGCCGACGTAGGCGCCTTCCACCTCGGCCGCGATCCGCTCGATCGCGCCCAGCGCGGCCTCGGTGCGCAGGGTCACCTCGACGGCCGGGAGGCCGCCCGCGACGAGGGCGCGGGCCAGGGGCACCGCGGCTTCCACGTCGTCGACGATCACGACCGGCACCACGGGTGCCAGGTCCAAGGGGGACCGGGGGGTCAGGGGCGAGCTCATACGCCGACCGCCTCTCGTGCCTGCGCGCCGCTGTGCGTCTCGAGCCACGCCGCCGCGCCCACCAGGGCGGGGTACGGCGCGGTCACCAGCACCGTGGAAATGCGGTGCAGGTACGCGGCCATGGTCGGGTTGGTCTCGAATCCCGCCCGGAACTCGCTGTCCAGCAGCAGTTCCGCGATGCGCGGCAGGACGCCGCCGGCCAGGAACACCCCGCCGCGGGCGCCGAGCGTGAGCGCGACGCTGCCCGCGAAGGTGCCGAGCAGCCGGCAGAACAGTTCGATGGTCTCGGTGCACAGCGGGTCGCTGCCCGCCAGCGCGCGCCCGGAGATGTCCGCGGGGGACAGCGCTTCGGGGGTGGCGTCGTGCGACTTTGCGACGTGGCGGTACAACCGGGTCAGCCCCGGGCCGGACAGCACGTGCTCCGCGGTCACCATGCCGAAGCCGCCGCGCTCGCCGAGCAGGACCTCGATCGCTTCCGCGTCGACCCCGTGGCCCGGGCGCAGCAGCATGTGGCCGCCTTCGCCGGGCAGCGGCACGTAGCCGCCGCCGGGGACCGGGACCAGGCCCGCGACGCCGAGGCCGGTGCCGGGGCCGAGGACGGCCATCGGCAGGGACGTGTCGGGGCGGCGGTCGCCGATCACCACGAGGTCGTCGTCGCCGAGGTGCGGCAGCGACAGCGCGAGTGCTTCGAAGTCGTTGATCAGGTGCAGTGCGTCGACGTCGAGGCGGCGGCGGGTGTCCGAGATCGACAGTGCCCACGTGCCGTTGGTGAAGCGGAAGCGGTCGCCGGTCACCGGGCCCGCGACGGCCGCGCACACGGCGCCGGGGCGGCCCGCGCCGACGGCGGCGAGGTACTGCTCGACGGCGGCTTCGAGGTCGGGGTGTTCGGCGGCGCGCAGCACGAGCACGCGCTCGGCGGCCGCGCCGGGGGCGGTGACCAGGCCGAAGCGGGCATTGGTGCCGCCGATGTCGGCGACCAGCCAGGGGCGGGACTCGGTGGGCAGCGGGACTTCGTACGTCACAGCGCCACCTCCGCAGCCTCGTCGCGAACGTGGTCGAGGGGGGTGCCGACGGTGGCCGCGCCCAGGTCGGCCGGGCCGACGCTGCCGCGGAGCGCGGCGAACAGTTCGCGGCCGGTGCCGACCCACTGGGCGTCGGTCGGGGCCGCGCCGGTGGCCGGGCGGGCCGCGAACTCGGCGTCGTCGACGGCGATCACGAGGGTGCCGGTGACCGCGTCGACGGTGACGACGTCGCCGTCGCGCACCTTGGCGAGCGGTCCGCCGACGGCTGCTTCGGGGGTGCAGTGGATCGCGGCCGGGATCTTGCCGGACGCGCCGGACAGGCGTCCGTCGGTGACCAGCGCGACCGCGTGCCCGCGGTCCTGCAGGACGCCGAGCGCCGGGATCAGCTTGTGGAGTTCCGGCATCCCGTTGGCCCGCGGACCCTGGTAGCGGAGCACCGCGACCACATCGTGGTCGAGTTCGCCGGCTTCGAACGCGGCGGTGAACTCGGCCTGGCCGTCGAACACCCGGGCGGGCGCGGTGACGGTGTGGTGGTCGGGGGAGACCGCGGAGACCTTGAGCACCGCACGGCCGAGGTTGCCGTGCAGCATCCGCAGGCCGCCGTCGGGCGCGAACGGGTCGTCGTGCGGCCGCAGCACCTCGGTGTCCAGGCTCTTCGCCGGGCCCTCGCGCCAGGCCAGCCGGCCCTCGTCGAGGTACGGCTCCTGCCGGTACCGGTCGAGGCCCGGACCGGCGACCGTCTGCACGTCGGGGTGCAGCAGCCCGCCGTCGAGCAGCGTCCCGACCAGGAACGCGGTGCCGCCCGCGGCGTGGAAGTGGTTGATGTCCGCCGGCCCGTTCGGGTACATGCGCGCCAGCAGCGGCACGACGGTGGACAGCTCGGCGAAGTCGTCCCAGGTCAGCGTGATGCCCGCGGCGGCCGCGATGGCGACCAGGTGGAGCGTCAGGTTGGTCGACCCGCCGGTGGCGAGCAGCGCGACGACGGCGTTGACGATCGCCTTCTCGTCGACGATTTCGGCGATCGGCGTGTACGCGCGGACCAGCGTGTCCGGGTCGCCGAGCGCGGTCGTCGCGGCGACGCGCGCACCCGCGGCGTCGGTCAGCGCGGCGCGCAGCGGCTGGTCCGGGTGCACGAAGCTGGCGCCCGGCAGGTGGAGGCCGAGGACCTCCATGAGGAGTTGGTTGGTGTTGGCGGTGCCGTAGAAGGTGCACGTGCCGATGCCGTGGTACGCCTTGGCTTCCGCGTCCAGGAGTTCCTCGCGGGTGGCCTTGCCCTCGGCGAAGCGCTGGCGGACCCGGGCCTTCTCCTTGTTGGGGAGGCCGGAGGACATCGGTCCGGCGGGCACGAACACCGTCGGCAGGTGGCCGAAGGACAGGGCGCCGATCACCAGGCCGGGCACGATCTTGTCGCACACGCCGAGCATCAGCGCGCCGTCGAACATGTCGTGCGCGAGGGCGACGGCCGCCGCCATGGCGACCACGTCGCGGGAGAAGAGGGAAAGCTCCATGCCCGCGCGCCCCTGCGTGATGCCGTCGCACATCGCGGGCACGCCGCCCGCGAACTGCGCGACACCGCCGGCCGCGGCGACCGCGGTCTTGAGCTGCTCGGGGTAGTCCCGCAGCGGCTGGTGCGCGGAAAGCATGTCGTTGTACGCGGAGACGATCGCGATGTTCGGCTTGACGGGGCCCTGCGGACCGGTGCCGCGCAGCGCCAGCTTGTCTTCGACGCCGCAGGCCGCGAAGCCGTGCGCGAAGTTGGCGCAGCCGAGCTGGGTGCGCACCGGGCGCTCGGACGCGGCGGCACGGACCCGATCCAGGTACGCCGACCGCGCGGCGGCGCTGCGGCGGGCTATGCGCTCCGTCACCGCGGCCACCGTCGGGTGGGTCGTCTGCTCGTTCACCGTGCTGCCTCGCGTTGCCTCGTGCCAGGTCCCGGGAGGGGGCCTGATGGGGAACTTTCGAGGATCAAACTAGGGGTACTTTTGCTTCTTGGCAAGCAAAAGAATGACGCTCGGGCGTAGAAGAGATGAACTTCGGTCTTTGACCGGGGTAAAAGGGTCCTGGTTCACTGGGGGTATGGCCCGACGCGCGAACCCCCTGCCGCACAGCAGTGCGGGGGATGTCCTGCAGCTCGTGCGGGACGGGGAGGCCGAGACGCGGGCCGATGTGGCCCGGCTGACCGGTCTGTCCCGTTCCGCCGTTGCCGCGCGCGTCGACGACCTCGTCGCCGCGGGTCTCCTGGCCGAGCGCGCGGACCGCGCGTCGACCGGCGGACGCCCGCCGATGCGCCTCGAACTCAACGCCGCGGGCGGCCTGGTGCTCGCCGCCTCGCTCGGCAGCAGCCGCGGCCAGCTCGCGGTCTGCGACCTGCACGGCACGGTCTTGGCGACCCGCGAAACCGCGATGGCCGCGGGCAGCGGCCCGGACGCGGTCCTGTCCCGGCTGCCCGACTGGTTCGACGCCCTGCTCGCCGAAGAGGGCTACGCCCCGGACGACGTGCGCGGCATCGGCGTCGCGGTCCCCGGCACCGTCGAACTGGCCACCGGGCGTGCGGTCGGCCCCCCGACGCTGCCCGGCTGGGACGGCGTGGCGATCGCCCCCGCACTGCAGCGGCGCTGGCCGGTCCCGGTGTACGTGGACAACGACGTGAACGTCATGGCGCTCGGCGAGTTCCGCACCCGCGGCGACGCCGGCGACCTGGTCTTCGTGAAGGTCTCCACCGGCATCGGCGCCGGAATAGTGTCCGAGGGCCGGGTCTACCGCGGCGCCCTCGGCGCGGCCGGTGAGATCGGCCACATCCCCGTCGCGGGCGGCCGCGGGCTGCGCTGCTGGTGCGGCAACGTCGACTGCCTCGAAGTGCTGGCGAGCGGCCGGCACCTGGTGGAGACGCTGGCCGCGCACGGCGCGGCGGTGGCCGGGGTCCGCGACGTCGTGGCGCTGGCCGCGGCCGGGCACCCCGAGGCGGTCAGCTTGGTGCGGGAGTCCGGCCGGCTGCTCGGCGAGGTGCTGGCCAGCGTGGTGAACGTGCTGAACCCGGCCGTCGTGGTGCTCGGCGGCGACCTGGCCGACGCCGGTGATCCGCTGCTCGCCGGGGTGCGCGAGGTGGTCTACCGCCGGTCGACCGCGGTGGCGACCCGGGAACTCAAGATCGTCGCCAGCTCGCTCGGCGAGCAGGCCGGTCTGCACGGCTGCGCGACGATGGCGCTCGACCGCATCCTGTCGCCGGAATCGGTGGACGCGACGCTGGCCCGGTACGCCGCGCAGCGTGCGGTGGACGACGCCGTGGCGGTCTGACCGGCCCGGTCGGGCCGACCGCACGCAAGCCGCGCGCATAGAAGCGCGCATATATACGTAGGGAAGAAGGGGCTCCGCCGACCGGCGGGGCCCTTCTGCTTTCCGTGCTCCCGGCTGTCGGCGGCTTCCGTCCGCCAAGGCCGTGCGGCAGGGCTCGCCCTGAAGAAAGTTGACCCTTCAACTAGCGGAATGTTTATCGCTCAACTATTGTTTGACCTGTCGAACCCGGAGAGACCGGGTCGATACTCGAATCGACGGACGATTCGACGCCCAGGAGGTCCGCCATGCCCGCCGTGACCGTCGAGAACCCGCTCAACCTGCCGCAGCTGCACAAGCCGGCGGTGGGGAGCCGCCCGCGCAAGGTGGTCCAGGTGGCGACCGCGCCCAGCGGTCTGGAAGGGGAGGGCTTCCCGGTCCGCCGCGCGTTCGCGGGCGTCGACCAGGCGCGCCTCGACCCGTTCGTCATGATGGACCAGATGGGCGAGGTGGAGTACGCCGCCGGGGAGGCCAAGGGCACCCCGTGGCACCCGCACCGCGGCTTCGAAACCGTGACCTACCTGATCGACGGCACTTTCCGGCACCAGGACTCGGCGGGCGGCGGCGGTCTGATCACCGACGGGGACACCCAGTGGATGACCGCGGGCTCCGGCCTGCTGCACATCGAGGCGCCGCCGGAGGAACTCGTGCGCAGCGGCGGCCTCTTCCACGGCATTCAGCTGTGGGTGAACCTGCCGTCCGTGCAGAAGATGTCCGACCCCCGCTACCAGGACATCCGGGCCGGGAACGTGAAGCTGCTGACCACCGAGGACGGCGGGTCGCTGGTCCGGGTGATCGCCGGATCGGTGGCCGGATATGACGGTCCGGGCATCACGCACACCCCGATCACCCTGATCCACGCCACGGTGAGCCCCGGCGCGCGCCTGGAACTCCCGTGGCAGCCGGACTACAACGCCCTGGTGTACGTGCTCAACGGCGCGGGCACCGTCGGCACCGAGGGCCGACCTGTGCGTATGGGCCAGACCGCGGTCTTCGGCGACGGCGACAGCATCGAGCTGCGCGCCGACGACAAGCAGGAGGGCCGGTCGCCGAACCTGGACGTGATCATCCTCGGCGGCCTGCCGATCGGCGAGGAAGTGGCCTGGTACGGGCCGTTCGTCATGAACACCCATGCGGAACTCGCCCAGGCGTTCGACGATTTCCGGTCGGGCCGGATGGGCACGGTGCCCGCCGACCGGATCTGACCCCCGGCGGCGCCGCGGACACACCGCGTTCCGCCGCCGGCAGACGAAAGCCGCAGGCTGCCGCCTGCGGCTTTCGTATTTGTGGATTTGGCGCTTCGTTCGTTGCCCTAGGCTGTCCGCGTGGTGACCACGACGCGGGCGGCAGGGCATGAAATGCACCGGTGTGCGCGCCTCTTGACGCTGCCTTGCGGTCTGGTCACACTGAGCAAGGTCAATTGGAACGTACCGGTTTGTAGGCGGCAAACGGTGAGAGGCGGCGGTGGCTGATGGCCGATTCGCCGTGGCGGAAGAGCGTCCGCGAAAGCACCGTCAAGAACCGTGTGTCGACGGTCAACTGGGCGGCCAAGCAAGTCGTCCATTCCGACCTGCTCACCGCGCTCATCCTGGGCGCGGCCGCCGTGACGGCGGTCGTCCTGCACTTAAGGGGCCGCGACTCCCGGGCCGAATGGCTCGGTATCGCCATCGCGTTGCCCTGGGTCCTCGCCGCGTTCCGGCACCGCAAGATTTGCAACCCGTGCCCGCGCCAGAAGGGCGGCGGGTGATGAGCACCGGCAACGGCGGTACCGGCAAGCCGCGTCGCAGCGGCATGGCCGGACGGCTCGGCCGCGGCCGGCCGGCCAAACCCGCTCTGCCCACGCCTTCGCCCGCGCCACGCCGCGCGGGATGGAAACCCAAAGGCTCGCCGCAATCCCCCGTTTCCGGCGGCGGCCGCGCGACCCCGGGAGCGCCGGTCCGGCGCACCCCGCCGTCGCGTACGAACGGACCCCGCACCGGCCGACCCGACCCCGCGGGCGGCCCGGTGCCCGGCAGCACGACCGCGAAGCCCAAGGAACGCCGACGCATACCGCGGCAGTTCCTGCCCGGCGGCGCCGCCCGCGACGACGCCGCGCCCGGCGCCGACGAGCCGGGCGGCCCGGCACCCGACCGCAACGCCCGTCCCGAGCCACCCGGTTCGGGCGGCGGGTGGCAGTGGTCCGGGGGCGGGTACACCGCGGTGGACTACTTCATGTTGATCCCGGGGGCGGCCGTCGCCTGGTACGGCGGCCGGTTGGTCGAGCAATGCGCTGCGGAAGCGAGCGGTAGGACCGCGTTCTTCCTGTGGCTCATGATCGCGTTCTGGGTCACCGTCGCCACCGCCCGCTGGCCTGCGTTCCGCATGCTGCGCTGGGCGTGGGTGCTCGCCGGTGTCCTCGGCGCGGTCTGGACTCCCGGACGATGACGGGTAATTCACCGCCGTAGCAGGCTCACCGCCCCGAACGCCGGGGTAGGTCACCGCACACAGGGATCCACAGCGCTGGACCGGAGGGGAACCATGAACACGCTCGCCGCTGTTGTCGTCGCCGCACCCGAGGACACCACGTCGGTCGGTCAAGGGGTGACGATCGGCGTTCCGATCATCATCATTTTCATCCTCTTCTACCTGGTCACCCACAAAGGGTACAAAATGGCCGGTCTGATCCTTGCCTTCGTGGCCGGCGTGATGCTGTCCGGCACCGCGGCCGCCGGGTCGCTGTCGCAGCTCGTGGAGAACGTCGTCAACGCGGGGGTCAACGGCGTCACCGACGTGTTCAAGTAGCCGCCCGCCGCGCAGGCCGTGCGGCGGTCAGCCGCCGGCCGGACGCGGGGTGTGCCCGGGGCGTTCCATGTACATCGGATCGGGCGCGGCGAACCCGTACTTCGCGTACAGGCCGTGCGCGTCCGCGGTGTGCAGCATCCAGCGGAAGGCCCGGCCTTCGCCGTCCTCGACCATGGCCTGGACGAGCGCTTGGCCGAGGCCGTGGCCGCGTGTTTCCGGCAGCACGAACACGTCGGCGAGGTAGGCGAACGAGACGCCGTCGGACACCGCGCGGGCAAAGCCGACCAGCGCGCCGTCGCTGGTGCGGTAGGCGCCGACGACGCGCCATGAGGCGTTCAGTTGGCGTTCCAGATGCGCGCGTTCCCGCCAGGTGCCCCAGTAGGCGTCGGTGGAGAGGAACGCCCAGACCGCGTCCCGGTCGATGCGCGCCGGGTCGTCGTCGACCTCGAACGCGCCGTCCTTGCCCACGGTGATCCGCATGCCCCCGACCCTACGGCGCTTGCGGGGCCGGTGGCCCGGGTATTTCCGGCGTGGCGCCGGCGCCGGGGAGGGTGCGGGGGTCGGCTTCGCCGTCCGGTCCGAAGGCCCGGACCACCTCGATGGTGCCGGCGATGTGCATGTTGAACGCGTCGAGTTCCGCGGCGGGCACCCACAGCTCCAGGATCGTTTCGCCACCCGCCCGGCGGACCGGGTAGCGGGCCAGGAAGGCGCTGTCGACGGCGAACCGGGTGACGTAGCCGGCGCCGCTCGCCGGGACGTTCCAGTCGCGGGCGATGCGGACGGCGTAGTCCTCGTTGAGCACCGGGTAGAAGATCGGCTGCTCGGGGAGCCTCGGCGGCCAGGCACGCCAACCGGATGCGGCGACCAGGGCGAGTTCCTCGGGGCCGGTCGGGCGCCACAGGGTGGTCGTCGGGGGCGTGGGGGAGGGCATGGCCGTGCTCCTTGCCGGGCCCGGAGCGGGCGCCGGAACGGCGGTGGGAGCGGGGATTTTGCCGCATGAGGGTTTGCCGTGGCCAGATGTTTAATCGCGCTTGACGCCGAAGTGCCCGTGCGCGCAGGACGCTTCGGCCATAGTGACCGTGGTCCGGTGTGCAGTCGGGCCCGGGGGCAGACGACACGGAGGTGGGTTGTGGCAACCCGTCGGACCAAGGCGGACGCGTCTCCGGGCAGTGCGGCCGAGGTCGGCGAGGCCGACGGCGTCACCGCGGACGAGGACGGCACCGTGCGGAAGCGGCCTGTGGCCCGTCGGTGGCTGCGGCGTATCGCGCGCGGCACGGGTGCGGCGGTGCTGATGTCTCTGGTCGCGGTCGGGTTGGCGGACAACGCGGTCGCGGTGAACCCGGGGCTCGACCAGGTGACCGGTCACTTCCGCGGCATGGACCGCATCGTGCACTTCGTCCGGGACGGCCGGCAGCAGCCGCACACGCCGCGCCACCCGGGCACTCCGGGGAAGCCCAAGGCGCCGGGCAAGGGCGGCAAGTCGAACGGCAAGACGAGCGGCAAGCCGGGTGGAAAGTCCGGCGGGGCGAACACCGACCCGGGCAAGGCCGACGGCCACGGCCGACCGACGGACGGGCCTTCGGCACCGGCAGCCGCGCGGGTGTGAGGACGGCCGGCACCGGGCCTTGAGCCCGGTCCCGCAAAGCCCCTCCCGTGCGCGGCGCTCCCCGCGTCAGCCCGGTGACACCGCTGACAGCCCCCTGTCAGCGTCCCGTACGTGCCCTGTCAGCAGGTCGGGCGACGCTCGTCGCATGAAGACCGCATCGCTCACCGCCAAGGCCGCCGAAGCCGCCACCGGGACCGGGTCCGCCGCCGCGTTCGCCCGCTTCGTCGTGTGCGGCGGCGGGGTGACGCTGGCGGCGAGCGCGGTGCTGGTGCCCGCCTCGGCGGCCATGCCGTTCGCCGTCGCCAACGCGCTGGTGACCGTGGTGTCCACGGTCGTCACCACCGAGCTGCACGCGCGGGTGTCGTTCCGCAGCGCGGAGCGCGGCTGGCGGCCGCACCTCAAGTCGGCGCTGACCGTGCTGGCGAGTTTCCTGGTGACCACCGCGGCGATGCTCGGCCTGCACGCGTGGGCCGCGCACCCGGGGGTGCTCGCCGAACAGGCGACCTACCTGGGCGCGTGCGGGTTGGCCGGCATCGGCCGGTTCGCGGTGCTGCGGCTGCTGGTCTTCGCGCGGCCGCAGGCCGCGAAGGCCCCGCGACCCGCCGCGCAGCCGGAACTCGGCCGCGGCGGCGTCGCGATGGCGGCCTGAGCCGCGTGCCGGGAAAGGCCCGGTCGCGGCACGATGGCGGCCTGGGCCGAGTGCGCCGGGGAAGGCCTAGTCCCGGCTGGCCAGCGGCCCGCGCAGCAGGCGTCCGGGGAGGGCGCCGGTGTGCTCGCCGTCACGGAAGGCGACCTGGCCGCCGACCACCGTCGCGGGGATGCCGCGAGCGCGCTGCCGGAGCCGGTAAGCGCCGCCGGGGATGTCGTAGGCGACCACCGGCATCAGCGGCGCCACCGTCTCCGGGTCGATCACGTTCACATCCGCGGCCATGCCTTCGCGGAGCAGGCCCCGGTCGTGGAAGCCCCACGCGAGAGCGGGCGCGTAGGTGATCATCCGGATCGCCTCCTCCCACCCGAACGCGCCTTCCCCGCGCACCCAGTGCCCGAGCAGCAGCGTGTGCAGCGACGCGTCGGCCATCGAGCCGACGTGCGCGCCGTTGTCGGTGAAGGTCATGACCGCGCGCGGGTGCCGCATGACCGGCAGCAGGTCGGCGGGGTCGTCGCTCACCACCGCCTGGATGAACAGCTGGTGGAAGTCGGTCTCCAGCGCGAGGTCGAGGATCAGGTCGACCGGGCCGACGCCGCGCTCGGCGGCGACCTCGTTGACGGTGCGCAGCGGCGGCATCGGCCGGTCGTATACGCGCATGCGGTCGAAGTCCGGTTTGCGGGCTTCGGCGCCGATGGCGCGCCCGTAGGGGCCGTTCAGGGCGATTTCGACGAGCCGGGCGCGGGTTTCCGGGTCGCTGTACGCCTTGCGCTGCTCGTCGAGGGGGAGGGCGCGGATGTCGCTCCACAGCGGCAGCTTGTCGAATGCCGTTTTGGTGCGGAACGACGTGACGGTGTTGATGCCGCGGCTGTGGCTGAGCCCGTAGGCGACACCGCCGGCGTCGGCGATCGAGTCGAGCAGGCGCAGGCCGTGGAAGACGCCGTTGCGGCCGGAGACACCGAAGTTGAACGGGACGCCGGTCTCGGCGGCGAGCGTGCGGAGGCGGGCGAAGTACTCCTCGCGGACCTCGTCCGGGCCGCCCGCACCCGGCTCGTGGGTGATCTCGAAGACACCGGCGCCTTCCTCGGCGAGCACGCCGACCAGGCGGCGGACTTCGTCCCAGGACGCGAGGCGGGAGGCGACGGGGCGGCCGTCCGCGGTCTCGTGGTTGTCGTTGCGGGTCGTGGTGAAGCCGACCGCGCCCGCCCGCAGGCCCTCCCGCAGGACGGCTTCCATCTCGGCGAGTTCGGCGTCGGTGGCCGGGCCGTCGAAGGCGCGTTCGCCCATCGCCCAGGTGCGCAGCGCCGAGTGTCCGACCTGCGCGGCGTAGTTGACCGCCTTGGGAAGGGCGTCGACGGCGTCGAGGTACTCGGGGAAGGTCTCCCAGGTCCACGCGATGCCCTGCTCCATGGCGGCCGCGGAGATCTCCTCGGCGCGTTCCAGGTTGCGGGTGACCAGGTGGCGGGCGTCGGCGCGGGCCGGGGCGAGGGTGAAGCCGCAGTTGCCCATGACGACGGTGGTGACGCCGTGCCAGGCGGAGCAGCTGCCCTGCTCGTCCCAGAAGACCTGGGCGTCCATGTGTGTGTGGCCGTCGATGAAGCCGGGGGTGACCAGGTGCCCGGCGGCGTCGATCTCGTCGGTGCCCCGCTGCGACGCTTCCCGGGGGATGCGGCCGATGCGGGTGATCCGGCCGCCGGTGATGCCGACGTCGGCGCGGTAGCCGGGCAGGCCCGAGCCGTCGACGACGGTGCCGCCGCGGATGACGAGGTCGTACATGCGCTCCACCCTTCGTTAGCCAATGGCTAATGCGCACTGTCGCCCGGGCGGCCGACGAAGTCAAGAGCGGTTCGCGGCTTTCCGGACAGGGGGTCCGCGGCTCTTGACTTCTCGACCCCTTAGCCATTGGCTAAGGCCGCGGCGGCCGGTCGGTCCGTGCCGCCCGCAATGCCGTTTGGAGGCCGCCGTGAGCCGTGAACTCCCGTGGGTCGTCTCGGTCGACGACCATGTGGTGGAACCGCCGGACGTGTGGACGAGCCGCCTGCCCGCGAAGGACCGCGAGCGCGGGCCCCGCGTCGTGCGGGCCACCTGCCGCACGGAGTACGTCACCGCCAACACCGTGAAGTACCACTTCGGCGGCGACGGCCCGGAGACCGACTGGTGGGTCTATGAGGACCTGCGCAAGCCCGTCCCGCAGGTCGTGGCGTGCGTCGGCTTCCCGCGCGAGAGCCTGACCATGGAGCCCATCTCGTACGCCGACATGCGCCCGGGGTGCTACGACCCGGCCGCGCGGCTCGCCGACATGGACCTCAACCACACCGAGATGTCGCTGTGCTTCCCGACGTTCCCGCGCTTCTGCGGTCAGACGTTCCTGGAAGCCCAGGACCGCGACCTGGCCCTGGCCTGCGTGCGCGCCTACAACGACTGGATGGTCGAGGAGTGGTGCGGCGGGTCCGGCGGGCGGCTGCTGCCGCTGTGCCTCATCCCGCTGTGGGACCCGCAGCTGGCCGCCGACGAGGTACGGCGCAACGCGGCGCGCGGCTGCCGTGCCGTGGCTTTCACCGAGCTGCCCGCCAACCTCGGACTGCCGTCGATCCACGACCCGGCGCGGTACTGGGACCCGTTCTTCGCCGCATGCGACGAGACCGGGACGGTCGTGTGCATGCACATCGGGTCCAGCTCCCGCATGCCGGTGACCTCGCCCGACGCGCCGGAAGGCGTGCGCATGGCACTGACGTTCGCCAACGCGCAGTACTCGTTCGTGGACTGGCTGATGTCGGGTGCGCTCGCGCGCTTCCCGAAACTGAAGATCGCGTACTCGGAAGGGCAGATCGGCTGGATGCCGTTCGTCCTGGAGCGCGTCGACAACATCTTCCGGCACAGCCGCGCGTGGGCCGGGCTCGACCCGTCCATCACCGAACTCCCCAGCACGTACGCGGCCGGACGGGTGTTCGGCTGCTTCTTCGAGGACGACTTCGGCATCGCCTCGCGCGCCGCCGTCGGCCTCGACCGCATCACTTTCGAAACCGACTACCCGCACCAGGACAGCACCTGGCCGCGGACCCGCGAGATCCTCGAACGCATCGCCGCCGAGGTCGGGCCGGACGAGCTGTACGGGATCGCCCGCGGCAACGCGCTGGCCATGCTCGGCATGGAGGACCCCGCACGATGAGCACCACCGTCGCCACCCGCCTGATCGCCCGGCTGCGGGAGATCGGCATCGAGCACCTCTTCGGGGTGCCGGCCGACTACAACCTGGACTTCCTCGACCGGGTGTACGCGTCCGAACTCGCGTTCGTCGGCAACTGCAACGAACTCGGCGCCGCCTACGCCGCGGACGGCTACGCACGGCTCCGCGGCGCGGGCGCGCTGCTGACCACCTTCGGCGTCGGCGAACTCAGCGCCGTCAACGGCATCGGCGGCTCCTACGCCGAGTCCGTCCCGGTCGTGGAAATCGTCGGCGCGCCCTCGACACGTGTCACTGCCGCGGGCCTGCCGATGCACCACACCATGGCCGACGGCGACTTCGGCCGCTTCGAACGCCTGCACCAAGAAGTCACCTGCGACCGCGTCACGCTGACCGCCGAGAACGCCGCCGAGGAAATGGACCGGGTGCTGCGCGCCTGCTGGGAGCACAAGCGCCCGGTGCGCATCGCGCTGCCGACCGACCTGGTCGACGCTCCCGCGCCGGACCCCGACGAGCCGCTGCTGCCCGAGGCGCAGTCCCCGGACGCGCCGGTGCTGGAGGCGTTCCGCGCGGCGGCGTCCGTGCTGCTCGCGGACGCCGCCCGGGTCGCGGTCGTCGCCGACCACTTGGTGGAACGCCACGGCGCACACGAGGCGCTCGCCGACCTGGTCGCCGCCGGGCCGCTGCCCGCGGCGGCGATGAACATGGGCAAGGGCGTGCTCGACGAGAGCGCCGCGACCTTCGCGGGCATGTACATCGGCGCGGCCTCCGCGCCTGTCACCCGCCGCACGGTCGAGGAGGCGGACTGCCTCGTCGCGGTCGGCGTGCTCGTCACCGACGCCAACACCGGCGGCTTCACCCACGCTTTCCCGGAAGGACGCACGATCGAGGTGCAGCCGTACCGCACCAGGATCGGCCGAGCCGAATTCGGCGGTCTCCCCATGGCCGACGCGCTCGCGGTGCTCACCGACCTGGTCAAGGGCCGCGCCGCCGCGGAACTCCCGCAGCCGGCCCCGCGCGTTCCGGCCGCCGAGGCCGCGGAACTCACCCAGGCGGTGCTGTGGGACCGCGTCGCCGCGTTCGTGCGTGCCGGGGACGTGGTCGTGGCCGAACAAGGCACTGCCTTCTTCGGCATCGCCGACATGCGCATGCCCGCCGGGGTCAGCGTGGTGAGCCAGGTCCTGTGGTCGTCGATCGGCTACACCCTGCCCGCCGCGCTCGGCACCTGCCTGGCCGCGCCCGACCGGCGCACGCTGCTCGTCATCGGCGACGGATCGCTGCAGCTCACGGCGCAGGAGATCGGCACGTTCGCGCGTGCCGGAGCCGCTCCCGTGATCGTCGTGGTGAACAACGGCGGCTACACGATCGAACGCGCCATCCACCCGACGGACGCGCCGTACAACGACATCGCTCCCTGGCGGTACACCGACCTCCCGGCCGCGTTCGGCGCGGGCGACCGCGCGGTGTCCTTCCGCGCCGCCACCCCCGCCGAACTCGCCGCCGCCCTCGCCGAAGCCGAACGCGCCGACGGCCGCCTGGTGCTCATCGAAGCCGTCGTCGACCCCGAGGACTACCCCGGCCGGCTCGCCGCCATCGCCGCCAAGTACCGCACCCCTGCCGCCACCGGCGGTGCCGCATGACCGGCCCCCGCTTCGGCGGCCTCGCCGACCTGGCCCGCCCGCTGGCCGGCGACCTGCTGCGCCTGGCCACCGGCCGCGGCGGACCCGGCACCGGGCCGCTGAGCATCGAGGACGTGCGGGCCCTGGCCCGGAAACGCTCGTGCGCGCTGCCGTTCAGCTACGTCGACAGCGCCGCCGAGGACTCCACCACCCACCGCGCCAACCTGCGGGCCTTCGACGAGGTCACGCTGCGCCCGAACCTGCTCACCGACGTGCGCGAACGCGACCGCGGCATCAGGTTGTTCGGCCGCACGCTCGACTCGCCGGTGCTGCTGTCGCCGACCGGCATGCCCGGCATCCAGCACCCGGACGCCGAATTCGCGGGCGCGGGCGCGGCCCACGCCGCGGGCACGGTGTTCACGGTCAGCATGGCCTCCAGCCATTCGGTCACCGAGATCGCCGCGCGCTGCCCGGGGCCGCTGTGGTTCCAGCTCTACCCGTGGGGCAACCCGGACGACTTCACGCCCTACGTCGAACTCGCCCGGCGCGCCGGCTGCGAAGCACTCGTCGTCACCCTCGACACCCCCGTCGGCGGCAACCGCGAGGCGGACGTCCGCACCGGCTTCACCATGCCGCCCCGCATCACCCGCGCGAACGCCGGCGAAGTCCTGCGGCACCCCGTGCGGTTCGGCCGCTGGATGAAGACCCTGGCGAGCGGCCCCGGCATCCGCATGGGCAACATCGCCGAGACCGGCGCGACCGGCGGCATGAACGCGGTGCACCAGGCGACCAAGTTCGAGTCCAAGTTCGTGCCCGGCTTCTCGGCCGCCGAACTCGCCCTCGTCCGCGGCCTGTGGACCGGCCCGCTGCTCGTCAAGGGCATCACCACCGGCGAGCAGGCCCGCACCGCCCACGCGGCGGGCGTCGACGGCGTCATCGTGTCGAACCACGGCGGACGCCAGCTCGACGGCCTGCCCGCCGCGCTGCGCGCCCTCCCCGAGGTCGCGGCCGCCCTGCACGGCACCGGCGTGGAGATCCTGCTCGACGGCGGGATCCGGCGCGGCACCGACATCCTCAAGGCGCTGGCCCTCGGCGCGCGGGCCGTCATGATCGGCCGCCCCTGGGTGTGGGGCCTTGCGGCCGCCGGACGGCCGGGCGTCGACACCGTGCTGCGGATCCTGCACACCGAACTGGAACGCGACATGGCGCTCATGGGCATCCGCACCCTGGACGAACTCGGCCCGCACAGCGTGAACGTGCCCGCGGCGTGGGCGGCCCGCCCGGCCGGGGTGGCCGCGGCGGACCCGGAGCCCGCGTCCAGCACACTGGCGCCATGACAAACGACCCGCAGTCCCCGGCGCCCGCGCAGATCCTCGCGGCGGCGACCGAGCTGTTCCACGAACGCAGCCCGGCCGCGGTGTCGCTGCGCGAGATCGCGCGGCGGGCGGGCGTCAACTACGGGCTGATCCACCACTACTACGGGACCAAGGAGTCGGTGCTGGCCGCGGTCTTCCGCACGTCGGCGCAGCAGGGCGGCCGCCTGCTCGCCGACGCCCCGGACACCGACGCCGCGCTCGCCCGGCTCGCCCGCGATCCGCGCGCGTTCGCCCGCATGCTGGCCTGGGCGGTGCTGGACAGCGACACTTCGAAGGTGTTCGCCGAGGAGTCGCCCGCGATGCACCGGATCGGGGAGCTGATCGCGGCGGAATGGGCCGCGTCGCCCGGTCCGGCCGCGGGCCCCGACCCGATCCCGCCCGGGGAGGCCCCGCCCGGCGGCTTCGACCCGCGCGTGGTCGCCGCCACCTCGGTCATGACCGTGCTCGGCTGGAGCCTGTTCGCGCCCTACCTGCTGCCCGCCGCCGGCCTGCAGGACCGCGACCTCGACGACATCCGCTCCGAAGTCCTCGCCCTGCTGCACCGCACGATCGCGGCGACCGCCCCGGGCCAGGAACCACCACAGCAGGAGGATTGATGCGCGCTGCCATGCTCGAAGAGGCCAACGGCCGCCTGGTCGTCGGCGAAATAGCCGCCGCCGAGCCGGGACCCGGCGAGGTGCTGGTCGACACCGTCGCGGCCGGACTCTGCCACTCGGACATCCATCTCCTCGACGGGGCGATCCCGGTCGCCACGCCGTCGGTCGTCGGCCACGAGGCCTCGGGCATCGTCGCCGCCGTCGGCCCCGGCGTCACCCGCGTCGCGCCCGGCGACCACGTCGTGGCGTGCCTGTCGGTGTTCTGCGGCACCTGCGCGCTGTGCCTGCGCGGCGAGACGTGGCTGTGCCAGAACAAGCAGGCCGTGCAGCGCGCCGCGGGCGAGCCGCCGCGGCTGTCCCGGCCGGACGGCAGCGCCGTCGCCACCAACGCGGGCATCGGCGGCCTCGCCGAGCGCATGCTGCTGCACCAGAACGCCGTCGTCACCATCCGCAAGGACATGCCGCTGGACGTCGCCGCCATCATCGGCTGCGCGGTCACCACCGGCGTGGGGGCGGCCCTCAACACCGCCGACATCCGCGCGGGCGAGACCGTCGCGGTCATCGGCTGCGGCGGCATCGGCCTCAACATCGTGCAGGGCGCCCGGCTGCGCGGCGCGGGCCGCATCGTCGCGGTCGACCTGCTGCCCGCCAAGCGCGAACTCGCCCTCTCCGTGGGCGCGACCGACGCCGCCGACGGCGACCCGGCGGAGACGGTCGCGGCGCTGACCGGCGGCCTCGGCGCCGACCACGTGTTCGACGCGGTCGGCATCGCGGCCACCAACGCGCAGGCGCTGGCCATGACCCGGCCCGGCGGCTCGATGTACGTCGTCGGCATCGGCGGCATGGCCTCCAGCGTGTCCGTGCCCGGCTACGCGCTCTGGGGGCAGGGCAAGTCGGTGCGCGGCGTGCACATGGGCTCGAACAACTTCACCGTCGACATGCCGCGCTACGTCGAGCTGTACCTGCAGGGCCGCCTGCACCTCGACGAGCTGATCTCCCGCCGCATCACCCTCGACGAGGTCAACGACGGCTACGACGCCCTGCGCCGCGGCGACGTGGCCCGGTCGATCGTGGTGTTCCCGCAGAGCTGAGGACGGGGCTGCGGGGCGGGGCGGGGGCTCGACCGGCCCCGCTCCGCCGCGCGTCGTGCGGACGGGCACGGCCGCCAGGTTTGGCGGCCCCGGGATGCGGTCATTCGGGCTGGCGCCCCGCCCACCGCAACGTTCCGGAGCCCCCATGAAGATCATCGTGCTCGGCGCCACCGGCATGATCGGCAGCCGCATCGCCGTCGAGGCCCTCGCCCGCGGCCATCAGGTGACCGCGCTGAGCCGCCGCGGCGGCGGACCGGCCGGCCCGGGATCCGCCGCGGTCGCCGCCGACGTGTCCGACACCGAGCGCATGGCGGAGCTGGTCGCGGGCCACGACGCGGTGGCGTCGGCGCTCGTGCCGCCGCGGGACGGGAGCGACCCGGTCGTGCCCTACGTCGCCCTCAACGAGGCGCTCATCGCGGGCGTGCGCGAGTCCGGCGTCCGCCGGCTCGTGGTGACGAGCGGGGCGGGCAGCCTGCGGGACCCCGATTCCGGTACGGAACTGGTCGACCAGCCGGGGTTCCCCGCCGCGTACCGGCCCGAGGCGCTGGCGCACCGCGCGGTGCTCGCGCTCTACCGCACCGTCGACGACCTCGACTGGACGCTCGTCTCGCCCGCACCCGAGATCGCCCCCGGGGAACGCACCGGGAAGTACCGGATCGGCGGCGACGACCTGCTGCCCGGCGTCGGCCACCACACCCGCGTCAGCGCCGAGGATTTCGCGGTCGCGGTCCTCGACGAACTGGAGGGCGACGGCCACCCGCGCCGGCGGATCTCGGTCGCCGACCCGGTCGACTGACCGGTCAGCGCCAGGGCTCGACGAGGATCTTCGCGTGCGCCTCCGGGTTGCGCAGGTCCTCGAACGCCTGGGCACCGCCGTCCAGCCCGACCCGGCCGGTGACCAGCGGCGTCCCGTCGATGCGGCCTTCCGCGAGGTGGCGCAGCGTCTCCGCGAACTCGCCGGCGGTGTAGGCGACCGCGAACTGGACCTGCAGCTCCTTGGTGAGCCCGACGATCGGCAGGAAGTTGTCCGGCTCCATGCACGCGCCGACGACGACCACCTGCGCGCCGCGCGGCGCACCCGCCATGACCTGCTGGATCAGGCCCGGCACGCCGACGCACTCGAACACCACGGCGGGCCGCGACGAGGGCAGCCAGCCGAGCAGCGGCACGACGACCTCGGGCTGCACGGCGCCGCCTTCGGGCACCAGCGCGTCGGTCCAGCGCTCGTACGGCGACTCGACCGCGGGGTCGACCACCACGTCCGCGCCCATGGCCTCGGCGAGCCGGCGGCGGGCGGGGGAGAAGTCCGCCGCGACGACCGGCCCGATGCCGCGGACCTTGAGCGCCGCGATGACCGCGAGGCCGACCGGGCCGCAGCCGACGACCAGCGGCACCGCGCCGTCGTCCAGGCGGGCCATCGCGACCGCGTGCCAGCCGACCGCCATCGGCTCGGTGAGCGCGGCGAGTTCGGCGGACAGGCCGTTCGGCACCGGCAGCAGCAGGTTCTCGTTGAGCACCATGCGCTCGGCGAACGCGCCGTTCCGCAGCGGCGTGGTGCCGAGCATGGCGACGCCCCGCGACGCCGAGTAGGCGAGCGGGAGGCTGCACACCAGGGTTCCGGCGGCCAACGTGCGGTCGGTGCCCGGCCCGTGGTCCACGATCTCGGCGCAGAACTCGTGCCCGAACACCATGTCGGGGCCCGGGGTTTCCGCCTTGCCGGCGAGGTCGAGCAGGTGCAGGTCCGAGCCGCAGATCCCGGCGGCGCGCGGCGCCACGAGGACCTGGCCGGCATCCGGCTCCGGCTCGGCGATGTCGTCGACGACGAGGCCGCCGGACCGGAGGACGAGGGCGCGCATGGGGTCTCCCGTTCGGAGGCGGCGTCGGACGGCCGCAATGTAGGACGCATCCGATGGGGTTTCAAGGGTTGCGTCCACAGCGCGCCTCGACCCGCGCACGGCGTCCGGCGCGGCCGGGCCGGTGCGTCCGCCCGCGGTGCGAGACTGCCGACCATGAGCGAAGCCGCGGCGAAAGCCGACCTTCTCAGGTATCTGCAGGAAGCGCGCGACGCGCTGCTCTGGAAGCTCGACGGCCTCTCCGAATACGAGATCCGCCGCCCCCGCACGCCGACCGGAACCAACCTCCTCGGCCTGGTCAAGCACGTCTCCGCGGTGGAGATCGGCTACTTCGGCGACACCTTCGGCCGCCCCTTCGAAGACTCCGTGCCGCACTGGATGGCGCCGGACGCCGAACTCAACGCGGATATGTGGGCGGCCGCCGACGAATCCCGCGCCGACATCGAGGCCCTGTACCGGCGCGCGTGGGCGCACTCGAACGCGACGATCGGCGAACTCCCGCTGGACACCGTCGGCCGCGTCCCGTGGTGGAACCCCGAGAACGCCGAAGTGACCCTGCACCACATCGTCGTCCGGGTCCTCGCCGACACCCAGCGGCACGCCGGGCACGCCGACATCCTGCGCGAACTCCAGGACGGCTCGGCGGGCTGGCTGCCCGGCAAGGACGCGCTGGCGACGAGCGACCCGGACTGGTGGGCCGCGTACCGCGACCGCGTCGAGGCCGCCGCCCGGCAGGCCGAGGAGAACGAGACCGGCGGCACACCGCAATAGGGCACACCCCCGGGCCCGCACGGGGGCGGGCCCGGTGGGTTCAGCTGTCGCAAGGGGTGGGGCTACACCCACCCCACGTCGGTGTCTGGAGGCAATGTCCGCCGGCCCCCGCGCCAGAAGACTCGGTGTCGTGACGGAAACACGAACTCCGAGTCGAGGGGACGGGGTTGCAATGCAGCCGAGCAGGACCGGGCGGAACACCGCGACAGTACGGATGGCCCGATGGAGCGCCACGAATCCGTGGAAGGCCATCGGCATGTGGGTCGCTTTGGTGGTCATCTGCCTCGCGGCCGGCACCATGGCCGGAACGCACAAGGCCACCGCGTCGGACATGGGCGTCGGCGAGTCCGGCCGCGCCGACGAGATCTCCCGCCAGTTCGACCTGGTGAACCCCGCGTCGGAGAACGTCCTCATCACCGCCCAGGGCGGCGGAACGCTGGACAAGGCCGCCGCGCAGCGCGCCGCCGACCAGGTCACCGCGAAGCTCGAGGCGCTCCCCGAGGTGGCGAACGTCGGCACCGCGGTCACGTCGGCCGACGGCACCGCGCTCCTCGTCCCCGTCGACTACAAGGGCGACCCGGAGAAGGCGAAGGACCACGTCGACCCGCTGCTGTCCGCGGGCAAGGACGTCGCCAAGGACAACCCGCAGCTCCGCGTCGAATTCATGGGCGACGGCTCGGGTGCGAAGGGCATCGAGGAGCAGATCGGCAGCGACCTCGGCAAGGCCGAGATGTTCAGCCTCCCGGTCACCCTGGTCATCCTCATGATCGCGTTCGGCGCGCTGATCGCCGCCTCGGTGCCGATCGTGCTCGCGCTCACCGCGGTCGCCGCCTCGTTCGGCCTCTACGGGCTGGCCTCCGCGGTCTTCCCCGACCCGGGATCCGCACAGAACATCGTGATGATGATCGGCATGGCGGTCGGCGTCGACTACTCGCTGTTCTACGTCCGCCGCGAGCGCGAGGAACGCGCCAAGGGCCACGGCCGCATCGACGCCATCGAGATCGCCGCCCGCACCTCCGGCCACGCCGTCGTCGTCTCCGGGTTCGCGGTCGCCGTGTCCATGGCCGGCATGTACGTCGCCGACGACGCGATCTTCTCCGGCCTCGCCACCGCGGGCATCATCGTGGTCCTGGTCGCCATGGTCGGCTCGCTGACCGTGCTGCCCGCGCTGCTCGCCAAGCTCGGCAACAAGCTCGACCGTCCGCGCGTCCCCGTCCTGTGGCGTCTGACCGCCCGTCAGGACCGCGAGCCGCGCGTGTGGAAGGCCATGCTGCGGCCGGCCCTGAACCACCCGAAGGCCACCCTCGGCACCGCCGTGGTCCTGCTCGGCGCGCTGGCCCTGCCCGCGTTCGGCATGAAGCTGCAGAACACCGGGATCGACGACTTCCCGCGCGAGATGTCCGTGATGCAGACCTACGACCGGATGACCACCGCGTTCCCCGACAAGCACGCGGCCGACAACATCGTCGTGCTCGCCGCCCCCGGCAAGTCCGCCGAGACCCGCGCCGCGCTCGACCGGGCGCTCGGTCGGGTTGCCGCCCACCCGCTGTTCGTGCACGAGGCCGCCCAGGTCAAGACGTCCGCCGACGGCCGCGCGTTCGCGGTGGAGGTCACCGCGCCGTTCGGCTCGACGTCCGGCCAGGCCAAGGACGCTCTGTCGACGCTCCGCGACGACATCCTCCCCGGCACCGTGGGCAAGGTCTCCGGCGCCGAGTTCGCGGTCGGCGGCGAGACGGCAAGCAACCTCGACTACGCGGCGCACGTGAAGGACAAGCTGCCGCTCGTCATCGCGTTCGTGCTGCTGCTGACCTTCGTGATGATGGCCTTCACGTTCCGCTCGGTCGTCATCGCGCTCACCGCGATCGCGATCAACCTGCTGTCCGCGCTGGCGTCGTTCGGCCTGCTCGTCCTGGTCTTCCAGCACACCTGGGCGGAAGGGATCCTCGACTTCACGTCCAACGGCTCGGTGATCGCCTGGCTCCCGCTGTTCCTCTTCGTGGTGCTGTTCGGCCTGTCGATGGACTACCACGTCTTCGTCGTCAGCCGGATCCGCGAAGCCGCCCTCTCGGGCATGTCCACCCGCCAGGCCGTGGAACGCGGCATCACCGGCTCCGCGGGCGTCATCACCAGCGCCGCGATCGTCATGGTCTCGGTCTTCGCGGTCTTCGCGACGCTGAGCATGATGGACATGAAGCAGATGGGCGTCGGCCTCGCCGCCGCGGTCCTCATCGACGCGATCGTGGTCCGCATCGTCGTCCTGCCGTCGCTGATGGTCCTCCTGGGCCACCGCAACTGGTGGCCGTCGAAGATGCCGCGCGGCCTCCACACGGCGCCGGACACCCACCACGACACCCCCGCCCCGCAGGTGGCGCGCTCGGTCGGCTGACCGGGGAACGCCCCGGACGCGACCGGGCCGCGGAGACCTTTCGGTCACCGCGGCCCGGTCGCGTTTTCGCGTGGCCGGCGGGCGCGGGGTCCGCCGACGCGCCGGGCGCCTTCAGCTCGCCGCCTGCTTCACCAGGGCGGCGATGCGTGCCTCGTCGGCGGCGGTGAGCGTGGTCAGGGCGAAGGCGGTCGGCCACATCGAGCCGTCGTCGAGGTTGGCCGGGTCGTTGAAGCCGAGTGTGGCGTAGCGGGCCTTGAACTTGTCGGCGCTCTGGAAGAAGCAGACGATCTTGCCGTCCCTCGCGTACGCGGGCATCCCGTACCAGGTCTTCGGTGCCAGCTCCGGGGCGTTGGCCTTGACGATCGCGTGGATGCGCTCGGCCAGCACGCGGTCCGACTCGGGCATCTCGGCGATCTTGGCGAGGACGTCGGCCTCGGCGGCCGCCGCCTTCTCGGCGGCCGTACCGCGGCGGGCGGCCGCCCTCGCCTCCTTGGCGCGCTCCTTCATCGCCGCGCGTTCGTCGGCGGTGAAGTTCTCGGTCGTCTCGGCGGTGCGCTTGGTGGTCTTGCGGGCCTCGGCCATGGGGGTCTCCTTGCGGGTTGCTGCTTCGATTCTGCGGAGTGGATCAGCCGGGACGGTCGAACGCCGCGCCCCGGTTTCGGGCAGGCTGTCCGTCAGCTCCAGGCGCCGGCGATCTGCCGGGTGGTCGCGTTGAGCCGGTTGAACATGTTCGTGACGCCGATCATCAGCACGATCGCGGCCAGCTGCTTCTCGTCGAAGTGCGTCGCGGCGGCGTCCCAGACCTCGTCGTTCACCGCGTCCGGCCGGTCCGCCAGCCGCGTCGCGGACTCCGCCAGTTCCAGCGCGGCCCGCTCCGCCGGGCTGAAGTACGACGTCTCCCGCCAGGCCGCGACCGTCGCCAGCCGCTCGTCGCTCACCCCGGCCTTCCGCGCGGCCTTGGCCCCGGCGTCGACGCACGCGCTGCAGCCGTTGATCTGGCTGACCCGCAGGTGCACCAGCTCCAGCGTCTCGCCGTCCACTCCGCCGCCGTGCACGGCCTTGAAGATGTCCTGGATCGGCTGCATCGCGCCGGAGAGGACCATGGCCGGGTTCTTCATACGGGACTGCATCAGGGGTGCTCCTCGTCGGTGCGGCTCTCGCGTTTTCCGGGGCCGGCGGCTTGCCGTCCCGGGCATGGCTCCATCACAGCCCGTGGGGATTGCCAGGACGACGGCGATGGGACAGCCTGGGACACCCGGAACACCGCTGACCAGCGACGATCCGGTGCGAATCGGAGACCGCGGGGCGGGACAGGAAGGCCGGAACGGTGGCGGGACAGCAACACACGGACACGACCGACGCGGCCGACGAGCTGGCCGCGCGGCTGCGGCTGCTGCAGGAGCGCTCCGGCCTCGGCGTCCGCGCCCTCGCCCGGGAGACCGGCCTCAGCTCGTCGTCGCTGTCCCGCTACCTGGGTGGCCAGACCGTGGCCCCGTGGCCCGCCGTGATCGCGCTCTGCAAGCACACCCGCCGCGACCCGCGCCCGCTGCGCCCGTTGTGGGAACGCGCCGCGAACCCGCTGCCCGCACCCCCGAAGTCCAGCCGCCAGATGCACTTCCCGCCGCGCAACGACCTGCCGCGCGACGCCCCCGACTTCACCGGACGCGCCGACCAGCTCGCCGCCGTGCTGGCCGCCGTCGACGCGCACCGCGTGGTGGCCCTCGACGGCATGGCGGGCGTCGGCAAGACCTGCCTCGCCGTCCACGCCGCGCACCGGCTCGCCGCCGACTACCCCGACGCCCAGCTGTACGTCGACCTGCACGGCTTCACCGAAGGCCGCGACCCGCTCGACGCCGACTCGGCGCTGCGGTCGCTGCTCACCGCGCTCGACGTGCCGTCCGAGAAGGTGCCCCGGGAAGGCGTCGAGCAGCTCGCCGCGTGCTGGCGCGCGGAGCTGGCCCGGCGCCGGGCCGTCGTGGTGCTCGACAACGCCGCCGACGCCGAGCACGTCCGGCCGCTGCTGCCCGGGGCGGGCCCGTCCGTCGTCCTCGTCACCAGCCGCAACCGGCTCGTGGGCCTCGAGGAAGTGCCCCCGGTCTCACTCGACGTGCTGACCACGGAGGAGAGTGCCGAGCTCCTGGCCCGCGCCAGCGGCGACCCCGGCGCCGGCGGCCGCCTGGACCGCGAACCCGAGGCGGCCGCCGAAGTGCTGCGGCTGTGCGGGCACCTGCCGCTGGCCCTGCGGCTGGCCGCCGCCCGGCTGCGGCACCGGCCGGGCTGGACGGTCGGCATCCTCGTCGAACGCATGGCCGAAGGCGCGGACGAGTTCGACACCGCGTTCGCCATGTCGGTGCGCCAACTCGACCGCGCCCAAAGCCGCTTCTTCCGCCTGCTCGGACTGCTGCCCGGCACGTCGTTCGACGAATACCTGGCGGCGGCGCTGGCGGACGTCCCGCCGCGCACCGCCCGCGCCATCCTCGAAGACCTCCTCGACGCCCACCTCGTGCAGCAGCCGTCCGCCGGCCGGTACCGCATGCACGACCTCGTCCACCAGCACGCCCGCCGCGCCTCGGCCCACCAGGACACGCCCGCCGAGCAGCAGCGGGCCATCGGGCGCCTGCTCGACTACTACGTGCACGCGGCCGCGGCCGCCGACGCCGCCATGCCGTTCCTGAGCCGCGGCGAAGCCCCCGCCGCGGGCGGCGCCCCGGCGGGACTCCCGCCGTTCGCCGACAAGAACGCGGCCTTCGCCTGGTACGCCGCAGAGTACGAGAACCTCATCGCCGCCTTCGAGATCGCCCTCGCCACCGGTGCCGACGCGCACGCCTGCGAACTCCCGCGCTTCATGCGGGCCTTCTTCGCCCGCCGCTGCGGCACCACGCACCTGAACTTCCTCTTCGAGCGCTCCCTCGCCGCCGCCGAACGCCTCGGCGATCCGCGCCGCCGCGCCGAAATCCACAGCGACCTGGGCTTCGCCCGCTACAACGCGGGCCGGATGGCGGAGGCCCACGCCGAGTACCGGGCCGCCGCGGAGCTGCTCGGCGACGACCCCTGGATGCTGGCGGAACTCACCTTGCGCCGCGCCTACTTGACGTGGGACGAGGGCCAGGTGGACGCGCCGCTGGAACTGTTCCGCGAGGCCGGACGCCGCTACGCCGCCGCCGACTGCCCGGCAGGCGCAGCACACGCGACCGCCGCCGAGGCGTGGGCCACCCTTCAACTCGGCCACCGCGACGAAGCCGCCCGGCTGGCCCGCGAAACCCTCGCCGTCCCGCACACCGACCCGGCCTGGCCGCCCGCCCTGACCGCCCGGATCACCCTCGGCGTGGCCATCGCCCACGACCACCCCGACGAAGCCGCCGGACAACTCCACCAGGCCCTCGAACTCGCCCGCGCCGACGGGCACAAGCACAACGAGGCCTGGTGCCTCAACTGCCTCGGCGTCGCCCTGCGCCGCATGGGCCGCTACGACGAGGCCCTGGCCAGCCACCGGCAGGCCTTCGCCCTTCTCGACGAACTGTTCGAGGAGCACTGGAAGATCCACTTCCTGGACAGCTACGCGGAGACCTGCCGCGAAGCCGGGCTTCCTGAGATGGCGTTGGAACTGCACCGGGAAGCCCTCGAATTGGCGCCGAAGGTCGGCTTCCGCCAGAAGGAGGCCCTGGCCCACGAAGGAATCGCCGCGGTCCTGGCCGCGACCGATCCGGCGGCCGCGGCGGAGCACCGGGCCGCCGGGGAAGCGATCGTGCGGGAGCTTGGTGCGGGGGTGTAGGCGGTCGCGCGTGTGCCGGGCGCGTTCGTCCGGTTCGGGTGCCGCGGGGCGGTGACCTCGGCTTTCGGAACTCCGGTGTGGTGACATCGCGTCCGCGAAATGCCAGGCTCCCCTGATGGATCGCGACCACATCTCCCGCCTGGCCCATGCCCACCACCCCATCGCGGCGCCGCTCGACGACGCCGCGGTGCACCGGCTGCTGGAGAGCGGCATCACCCGCGAGGACGCGCGCGTGCTGGATCTCGGGTGCGGCGGGGGAGAGTGGCTGGTGCGCGTGCTCGACGCGTATCCGGATGTGCGGGCCGAAGGCGTCGACGTATCCGAGCCGTCCCTGGAACGGGCCCGAACGGCCGCCCGCGGCCGCGGAGTCGAGGACCGGCTCGTCCTCCACCACGCGGACGCCGCGGAGTTCACCACGGCCGAACCGTTCGACCTGGTGCTCAGCGTCGGCGCCGCGCACGCCTTCGGCGGCCTCCTCGAGACCCTCGCGGCCGCGCGCCGACACCTCGCCCCGCACGGCCGCGTCCTGATCGGCGACGGCTTCTGGGCCGCCGACCCCACCCCGGAAGCCGTGGACATGCTCGGCGCCCTCACCGACCTGCCGACCACCATCGACCGGGTGGTCAACGACGGGTGGACGCCGATCTACGGCCACGTCAGCACCCGCCACGAACTCGACGACTACGAGTGGTCCTGGACCGGGTCGCTGGCCTCCTGGGCCCTCGACCACCCCGACGACCCGTCCGGCCCCGACGCCCTCGCGGCCGCCACGGCGCACCGGACCGAATGGCTGCACACGTACCGGGAGGCCTTCGGCTTCATCACGCTGATACTGCGGCCCACGGTCGGCTGAGCGCGGTCAGGCCACGCCGGAGGCCTTCCTCAACTCCGCGTAACCGGCGGCGATGACGACGCACAGCCCGGGCACCACAATCCACGGCATGTGGACAGTGGCCGCCCGGTGAATCCCAACGCCCCCACCCCGCCCCCGCCTTGCCGCCAACGATGAACCGATCGAACCAGGCGGGCACGCCTGTTCTCTCGAAAGCCCCGGGTGACCTCGTCGCCCGGGGCTTCGTCGTGAGCCGGGCCCATCAGCCCCGCATTGGTGGCGGCGTCAAATGACGGCCCGCGGCTTTGACGTTTGCGACGAGGACGGCCCCGGTGTCGGCCCGTACGTTGTGCCGACCAGGCGCGAACGGAGAGTGGGGCCAAGGATGAGCGAACTGATCCCGTCGGAGACCACGCGGTCGGCGCCCGGGGCGGGCAGACGCACGCTCGGCGTGCTGCCCTTGGTCGGAATCTTCTTCTTCACGGTGTCCGGCGGCCCCTTCGGGCTCGAGAACTCGCTCTCCGGCGCCGGTCCCGGCATGACCCTGCTGATGATCGTCCTGGTGCCGGTGGTCTTCGGCGTGCCGAACGCGCTCGTGGCAGCGGAATTGAGTGCCGCGATACCGGTCGACGGCGGCTACTACTACTGGACGAAGATCGCGCTCGGCAAAGGCGCGGCATTTGTGTTCGGCGCCTGGAATTCGATCGGGTCGGTGCTCAACCTCGCCCTCTACCCGATCCTGCTGGTCGACTACCTGGCCACGTGGGTTCCCGGCATCGCCCGCGGAAACGGCCTGGTGATCGTGGACCTGTTCCACGGCGGCTTCGTCGTGGACCTCCACTGGATCGTCACCGTCGCGCTCATCCTCCCGATGGCGTACCTGAACTACCGCGGCTCCAAGGCGGTGAGCGAGTACTCGATCGGGATGATGCTGGCGATCCTCGCCCCGTTCGCGGTGCTGACGGTCCTCGGCATCTGGCATGCGGCCACCAACGGGATCAACGTGCTCTCGCCGTTCACGGTGCCGGACCAAAGCGTCCACGCGTCCGTGGCCGGCGCGCTCAGCGTGATCGTGTGGCTCTACCTCGGCTTCGACGGCCCGAGCACCGTGCTGGGCGAGATCGCCGACGCGCACCGGACCTACACCCGGGCCCTGCTCATCTCGGTTCCGCTGATCATCACCGCCTACCTGCTGCCCACCATGGCCGCCGTCGGCAGCGGGCTGCACCGGGATTCGCCGGCCGACTGGGTCGCGGGCGACTTCGTCGTGGTCGGCGACGCGTTGGGCGGGATCTGGCTGAAGGTGCTGATCTCCGTGGGATCCGGGCTCTCCCTGGTAGGCCTGTTCATGGCGATCCTGCTGACCAGCACCCGGGTCCCGCGGGCGCTCGCCGCGGACGCGTACCTGCCGCGCTGGATGGCCCGGGACAGCAAACGCTTCGACACGCCGGTGGGTGCGCTGCTGACGAGCACCGCCGTCGTCATCGTGCTCGCCGCTGTGGACTTCAGCGCGATCCTGCAGGCCACGGTGCTGCTCACCCTGGCCGCGATCCTGCTGGAATTCGCGGCCTTCCTGGTCCTGCGCTGGAGGTTTCCGCAGATGCTCCGGCCGGTTCGGGTCCCGGGCGGCTGGCCCGGCGCGATCCTGGTCGTCGCGCTGCCCACGGCGATGATCGTGTATCTGGCGTGGAACACGGCACTCAGCGAGCGCGCGACGTTCGGCACGAGTGTCGCGGTGGCGCTGCTGGCCGTGCTGCTGTACCCGTTGTGCCGACGGTTCGTGAAAGGCGACCGGCCCGACGCCGAGATCGACACGTCCCAGTTCGAGCTGGGGCCGGACCGCTTCGCGGGATTCGGTGCGCGGAAGGCGGGCGGCTGATGGACAGGCATGACGTGCTCTCGGAGCTTGCGGAGCGGCTGCGGGCCTGGTGGCCGGTGCCGGGAATCGCGATCAGCGTCGTCGACGGAACCGGCGAGTCCTCGTTCGTCACCGCGGGATTCGCGAACGCGGAGTCCCAGGCGCCGATCTCGCGCCGCACGCGCTTCGAGATCGGTTCGGTCAGCAAGACCTTCACCGCCTTCCTGCTCGGCATCCTGGCGGACGAGGGGAAGGCGGACCTCGACGCGGCGGTCGCCGACCACCTGCCCTGGTTCGCCCCGAACGGCGGCTCCCGCGCGATCACCATCCGGCATCTCCTGCAGCACACTTCCGGCCTGCCGGCCGGGGCCGACGCGATGCCCGATGCCGCCGCACGCGGATACGCGCTGCGCCATGCGCGGACCTGGGCCGAACCGGGTGAGCTGTTCCACTACTCCAACGAGGGCTACAACCTGCTGGGGCTGATCGTCGAGCAGGTGACGGGGCAGTCGCTGGCGGACGCCATGGCCGAACGGCTGCTGCGGCCCCTGGGGATGCGCGATTCGGCGGCGCGGATCGTGCACGAGGACATCGCCGAACTCGCCACCGGGTACCGCTTCCTGCGCGACGACCGCCCGCCGCTGCCGTCCGCCCCCCTGGCCCCGGCCGGCTTCTTCGAGTATTCGGCGGCCGACGGGAACGTGCTGGCCACCGCTTCCGACCTGGGCCTGTTCGCCCGCATGCTGCTCGGCCAAGGCACCCTGGACGGCACCCGGATCATCGGACCGGAGCGTTTCCGGCAGCTCCTCACGCTGCCCGCCGATCCGGTCGATTCCGGCTACGCATGCGGCGTGGACGTGGAAGAGGTCGGCGGCCACACCTGGCTGACGCACGCCGGCGGGATGGTCGGATACCGCTCGTACCTGGCCGTCGACACCGACGGCGGGCACGGCGTCGCCGTGCTGACCAACGCGCCCGGCGAGTGCCAGATCATCGACCGCTTCGCGCGCCACGTGCTAGCCGTCGTCCAGGGAGCCCCGGCAGACCCGGCGCTGTTCGACCCGGAGCGGATCCCCGACGCCCGGCGCTACGTCGGGATCCACGGAACGGCGGAACGCCGGATCCGCGTCGAGTCCACGGGGGACGGCCGTCTCTCGCTCACCTCGGACGGGGTGACCGGCAGGCTGTACGACTCGGGGGACGGGCGGCTGGTGTGCGACCACCCAGGATGGTCCGCCTACCACCACTCGTGGGACGGACGCTGGCTCTACGGACCCGAGTCACCGGGCCCCGACCCCTCGACGCCGACCGCCTCACGGCACCCGCTCGCCGGCCACTACCGGAGCTACACCCCCTGGTATCCCGCTTTCGGCATCGTGCAGCGGGCGGGGCGCCTGCACATGGTTGCCGCGACCGGCGTGGAAGCGCCCTGCGACGAACCGGAACTCGTCCCGCTCGACGACGGGACCTACCGCATCGGCGCCGATCCCCGGCTGCCGGAGCGCCTGACGGCCGGCCCCGCACCGGACGGCGCGGTCCTCTGGGTCGACGTGGACGGGTGCCGCTACACGCGCTCGTTCCGGGACCGGCCGGAGCCCTGAGAAGCGCCCGTCCGCAGCTCGCGCACCCGGAGTTGGAGGTGCGCGAGCAGCATGGCGTCGGCATCGCCGAAGTCCAGCCCGGAGACCTCGCGGATACGGCGCAGCCGGTAGCGCATGGTGTTGGGGTGGATATGCAGGACTTCCGCCGCGGTGTCGGTGGCTCCCGCGGCGGCGAGATAGGCGGCCAGGGTCGCCGCCAGCGGACCGCCCGGGCCCTCCTCCATGCGCAGCCGGTGCAGCGCGCCGCCGGCATCCGGCAGGCCGAGCGCCTCGGTCGCGTCGGCGAGGTGCAGCAGCAGCACCGCCAGTGCCATGTCCTCCACGGTGCGCACGGCCGGTCCGCGGACGGCCGGATGCCGCAGCGCCCGCAACGCGGCGTCGGCCTGCGCCCGCACGTCGGCGATCCGGCCCATCGTTTCGGCCGGGCCGCCGACGGCGACCACGTAGTCGCCGGCCAGCGGGGTCCGCGCGAGGAAGTCGCGGGCCAGGGCGACGGCCGACTCCAGGGCCGTGGCGTGCTCCGTGGGCCAGGCGGCCAGGACGTACACCACGCCGGTGCCCGCCACCACGGCCGAACGCGGGTGCACGGCCGCCAGAAAGTACTCCAGCGTGTCCGCGAACCGGCGCAGCCCGGCGGCGTCCAGCGCGTCGGAACCCGTGCCCCCGGCCAGGCGCGGGGCCGCGGCCAGGACGCAGACCGGGCCGGAGCCCAGCTGCAGCCGGCTCGCGTCCACCGGGTCGGCCGCCCCGCCGAGCACCGCGGCGGCCAGCTCGCCGCGCTGGCGGCGGGCGTAGCTGGTCTCCGTGCGCAGACCCACCAGTTGCAGGGCGACCACGGGCGCGAATTCGCGCAGCCGGGCCGTGGCCGCCTCGTCGAGCGGCCCGGTGACGGCGGCCCAGATGTAGCCGAGGACGTCCGAACCGGCCCGGACCGCGATGGCCACCCGCGCCAGCTGATCCGCCCCGGTCGCCTCCATGTACACCGGTTCGGTGCTGGCGTGGAGCCGCTCGAACTCCTGGCGCTCGCGCTGTTCGGCGAGCGTCCGCTGGTGCACCGCCCGCCCCAGGATGGTCTCGATCCGTTCGGAGTCGGTCCGGTCCTGCCCCTGCGACCAGGCGACCAGCGCGGAGAAGCGGTCCTCGATGGTGACCGGGGCGCCGACGGCCTCGTAGACGGCGTTCGCCAGGGCGAACAGCTCCGCGCCGCTGTCGGCCGAGCGCACGCGCGTCCTGGCGTCCGCGAGCAGCTGCTCGCGCACCGTCGTCGCGACGTGCATCCAGGACGCGTCCCGGTTGACCTCGATGATCGCGGGCGTGTCGTCGTCCGACGGCGGCACCGGGGCCTTCACCGCGAGCACTTCCGCGCCGGCCTCCCGCATGGCCGCGGTCAGCTCGCGCAACTCGGCTTCCGTGCCCACGCCGACCCCCAGCACCACGCACCCGGGGCCGAGCCGTGCCGGGGCACCCGGGGCATGGATGGCGACGTCGGTGAGCGGCCCGCCGCTGCCGCTCCCCTCTTGGACGAGACGCAGCAGCGCGGGGCCGATGCTGTCCACGAGCTGACGGACGGGCGGATTCCCCCGAGCGCCGGACTCCCGCATGGTGCACTCCCGACTCGACGGACTGTTGCGGCCGTCAAGTCTGAGAGGTCCATATTGACGATGTCAACGATGATCCGGAGTGGCCGGAGCGCGAGCATGGCAGGAGAGCAGGACGGATCAGAGGCACGAGGAGCACGGATGGCAGCGACGCAGACGCAGGCGGGCCGGGAACTGCTGGGGCTGTTCCCGCCCGGCACCACCCGGGACGGGAACGGCGGCCTGGTGATCGGCGGCGTGCCGGCGGCCGAACTCGCCGAGTCCTACGGCACCCCCGCGCTGATCCTCGACGAGGCGTCGGTCCGCGCCCGCGCCCGCCGGTACGCCGACGGCCTGGCCGCCCGCTGGCCGAACTCCCGCGTCGCCTTCGCGTCCAAGGCATTCCCCTGCACCGCCGTCATCCGGCTGCTCGCGGAGGAGGGCATCGGCATCGACGTGGCCGGCGGCGGCGAGCTGACCCTCGCCCTCGCCGCGGGCGCGGACCCGGCCGGCCTGATCGTCCACGGCAACGCCAAGACCGAGGAGGAGCTGCGCCTCGCCGTCGACGCGGGCGCCGGGACAGTCGTCGTCGACAACTTCGACGACATCGACCGGCTGGAGAAGATCCTCGCCGGCACTTCGACGGAGCAGGGCGTGCTGGTCCGGCTCACCCCCGGTATCCGCCCCGACACCCACGAGGCGGTGTCCACCGGCCAGAACGGCTCCAAGTTCGGTCTGCCCCTGCGGCAAGCCCGGGAGGCGATCGCGCGGCTGCGCGGCAGCGACCGGCTGCGGCTGGACGGCGTCCATGTGCACGTCGGGTCGCAGATCCTGGACCTCGCGCCCTTCGCGCAGGCCGTCGAAGCGGTCGCCGAACTCGGCGAGTTCGCGGTCTACGACCTGGGCGGCGGCCTCGGCTCCCGCTACACGTACGCCGACCGGCCGCCCACGGTGGAGGCCTACCTCGACGCCGTCACCGACGTCGCCCGACGCCTGCTGCCCGCCGACGCCCGCATCCTCCTCGAGCCGGGCCGCTCGCTGGTCGCCGAATCCGGCGTCTCGTTGTACCGGGTCGTCTCCGTCAAGCGCAGCGAAGGCCACACCTTCGTCGCGGTCGACGGCGGCATGGGCGACAACCTCGAAGTCTCCCTCTACCAGCAGCGCTTCGAGGCCGCCGTCGTCGACCGCCCGACGGGTGAGGGCGAGCTGTGCCAATTGGTGGGCCGGCACTGCGAGTCCGGCGACACCCTCAGCTACGGCGTCCCGCTGGCGGACCCGCGTGTCGGCGACCTGGTCGCCGTGCCGGTCACCGGCGCGTACACCTACGCGCTGAGCAACAACTACAACGGCGCGCGCCGCCCGCCGGTGGTCTTCGTCCGCGACGGCGAGCACCGCGCCGTGGTGCGCCGCGAAACGTACGCCGACCTGATGCGGCGGGATCTGCCCTAGGCGCCTTCCGAACCGAAAGGAGCGGCGTCCGCCGCCACCGAGATCCGCACGCCCGAGGTCGATCGGAACACGGCCTGGCTGCCTCTGACTTCGATCTCGGAGAAGGGGTTGGCGAACTCCAGGTAGACCAGCCAGACGATTCCGCCGTCCGCAGCAAGCTTTCCGAAGAAGCCTTCACCGCCCCAGGAGCCTTCGCCGACACACAGGAACCCGCCGTCGGGGAGCGGCGACCGGGCGGTCGTCAGAATGTTGGCGACGTCCTCGGGCGACGATTCCAGCTGCACACCCAGATCGAACCGGGCGCCGACCCGCCCACCGGACGGGTCGGCGGCATCCACGGCGAAGTCATAGGCCCGTCCGTCGGCGAGGTACAGGCCGTCGCGGATGGGCAGCTGTCCCCGGGCCCAGAGGTCGGCAATCGCTGTCACGGCTCGCTCCCTCCGGTTTCGCCTCAGTCTCCGGCTCCGCCTCAGTCTCCGCCTCAGTCTCCGCCTCCGGCTCCGTCGGACGCGCGGAGTGTGTCCACGGCGTGACGCGGCCGGTCGGATGCCGTCCCGAGGCCGACCGTCGCCTCAGCCCCGCATCGGCCCCGGCCTAGACTCATCATCATTCGTGATGATGCAGTCGGCCGAAGGCAGAGCACATGGAACTGCGCCAGATCCGCTATTTCCTCGCGGTCGCGGAGGAGCTGCATTTCGGGCGGGCCGCGGAGCGGCTGCACATCGTCCAGCCGACCGTCAGCCAGCAGATCCGGCGGCTGGAACGCACACTGGGGGTCGAGCTGTTCGACCGCAGCACGCGGAGCGTCACGCTGACCGCATCCGGCGCCGCCTTCGTCCCCTACGCACGCACCATCGTCGAGGCGGAACGCGCCGGGCGGGAGGCGATGGCCCGGTTCCGCGCGGACCAGGACGCGGCGCTCCGGGTCGGCACCAGCGTCGGCCTCGGCTCGCGCCTCGACCGCCTGCTCGCGGCCCTCGCGGAGAACAGCCCCGAGACCCCGGTCGAACTGGTCAGCTCCCCGCCCGCGACCCGCATGCGCCAGGTCCGCGACGGCGAGCTGGACGCGGCGTTCATCCGCGGTGTCGACGCCGTCCCCGGCCTCGACCTCGTGCCCGTCTGGCGGGACCGCCTCGTCGTCGCACTGCCCGCCAAGCACCCGCTTGCCCAACACGAGACGGTCGCGGTCGCCGACCTGGCCGGGCTGCCGCTGCGGATCGTCCCGCGGGAGAAGAACGCCCACCTGGTCGACCTGATCCTCGGCCTGTGCCGCGACGCGGGCTTCGAACCGGTCGTCGGCCCGACGTTCACCACCGACCAGGACACCCTCGCCGCGGTCGGCTCGGGCCGGCCCAGCTGGACGGTGATGTACGCCACGAAGGTCGACCAACTGGCGGCCCGCAGCGTCGTCTTCCGCTCGTTCGCCGAGCCCGCGCCCACGATGCAGGCGTACCTGGCGGTACGCCCCGACGCCCAGGTCCGCCGCCTCGCCCCGCTTCTCGCGGCCTGCCATGCCCAGGCCGACTGACCAGGCTTCATTAATCACGATTCATGATGAGTGTCATCGCGGACTGCGTCTGGGTCCGCGCCCCGATCTGCGATGGACTTCGTCCCGAAGCGACCGGAAGCGACCCGGAACTCCCGGGAAGCCGTCGGCACTCGGCAATCGCCACTCGGCACAAGGAGAAGACCATGCCCGTCATCACCGTTCAGCAGGGCCCGCGCAGCGTCGAACTCAAGCGCGAACTGGTCCGCAAGCTCACCGACGCGATGGTCGAGGCGTACCAGATCCCCGCCGAAGCCGTGCAGGTGTGGATCAACGAGACGCCTACCGACAGTTGGGGGCAGGCGGGCACGCTGACGGCGGACAAGTAGTCGTGCGTCATCGGCCGGTGCCCGGCCCGGGATCGCGTCCTGGGCCGGGCCCGGGCCTCGCACCTCCGCCCAAGCACGCTTCCGTGCCGTAGGCCAGGGCTACGTCGCCTTCGCCCAAACCGAACCCGGCCTGTTCCGCATCGCCTTCACCTTCCACGCGGACATGGCGCAAGCCGAGGAAAGCACCGCAGCCGGCCCCGCGGGCCGCACCCCGTTCCAAATCCTCGGCGACGCCCTCGACACCCTGGCCGAGTCCGGCACCCTCGACGAAGCCCGCCGCCCAGGAGCCGAGTTCCTCGCCTGGTCCGCCGTCCACGGCCTCGCAGCCCTCCTCGTCGACGGCCCCCTACGCGGCCTCGCCGCCGGCCAAGTACGGGCGTAGAAGGGCGACTTGGTCGACATGATCGAGCACGGGTTGTACGGGGCGCCCTTGTCCGGAGCCGACCCGGAGGACGCAAGGCGGACCAACCCCTAACGCCCGCGGGCGCCTTCCGGGTTCGCCATCGTCTGTGTCCAGGCGGTCGTGCGGCCGTCGAGGATCTCGACTGCGGCCACCACACGAAGCAGCGCAACGATCTCGGAGGCCATCGTCGGCCACACGCCCACCATCCGCGCCCGGATTGCCCCCGCTCCGCCGTCCGAGTCCCACGACAGGACTCCAACCAGGTCGCCTGGAACCGGTTGTTCGCCCACATGCATCCCAGTTCCGTGGCAGCCCCGTCAGTGGCTCGGCGGGAACCGGTGGCCGACGAGGTGGGGGCAACTGTGTCAATCGCGCGCAGACTCAGAGGCGCCGTCGCACCAGGAATCCTGGTCGGCGGCGTCGGAGCGGTCGCGCTGACCTACCTGCTCGCCAGGGCGTGGTCGGCCTGCAGCGTCGGTGTCAACGACGCCGCCAATTCGCTCGCGTTGCTGCTCGAGCTGCCCTGTCTATGGGTCGCCAACACCGCGATGTTCGTGATCATCCACGCCGCACTCGCGGGCGAGACCCGAGGACGGCAACTGCTTGCCCTCGCCGCCGGCACGGCCGCAGTTCTGGTCTTCGGCGTGGAACTGTTCGCCTGGCAAGGCACCCCCGAGGCGTACCCCGACCCCATCTGCCTCGGCAACATCCCCCCGTGGTGGCCGTCGTGGATCCCGACGTGACCGGACGAAACCAGCAGCGTGCGGGGACTACTCCCCGATGTCCTCAAGCCACAGCTCGGGCCGGTCCGCAATAAACGCGGCCATCATCGCCACGCACGCCTGATCGTCGAGGAGCGTCACGGCGACCCCGTTCTCGGCCAACCACTCGTGCCCGCCGACGAAGGTGCGCGCTTCCCCGACGACCACCGAGCCGATCCCGAACTGACGAACCAAGCCGCTGCAGAACCAGCACGGCGACAGCGTCGTCACCATCGTGCTGCCGGCATACGAACGCCTGCGCCCGGCATCCCGAAACGCGGCCGTCTCCGCATGCGCGGACGGATCCCCGTCCTGCACACGCCGATTGTGCCCCCGCCCCCAGACATCCCCCTCCGGCCCGATCAGCACAGCCCCGATCGGAATCCCCCCACCCGCCAGCCCCGCCCGCGCCTCATCCACCGCCAGCGCCAACATCGCCTCCGGATCCATGCGCTCATGATGCCAGCCACGTCAGGCCCGGCCCGGCTCCGAGCGCAAGACCATGCGGCAGATGGACATCTGCCGTCGCACCAAAGGAAAAATATGTGAAATGGCGGACGAATGACGATGCGGCGAGTCTGACCATGACGCACGGCAGTCGGGCTGGGGTATCGGCAACAGGTGGCACGCTTCCGGCGTGGCCTGATGCATCGATCGAGGGAACGCAATGACGGGAGTCGGCGAGTGGGATGGCGCGTTCTACCTGGCACGCCGTAACGGCTATGAGATCCGTTTCGTCCCGGGCGCCGGTGAAGCTCTGGACGAGGTCTGCAACGTCGACATGTGGGTGATCCGTGACGACGGCGAGCGGTGGTCCGGCACTGTCTTCACGCACGACGAGGTCGGCCGCCTCTTGGAGCGTCGGCGCGGGAGCGGCGAGTGTTTGGACGGCGGTTACTTCTGGGCCTCGGACGGGCTGATCGTGCGCGAGCCCGGCATTCCCGCCATGGTGCGCGTCGTCGATCATCTGGTGGAGACCGGCGAGTACACCTCTGTCCTGCAACGCCTGCAGCCAGAGGACCGCGAGGACTGAGTTCGCGCTCCGGGGGCTCCACCCGGCCCCGTAGTGCGGACACGTACGGTACGACACCCGATCCAGGCTTCTGGCGGGCGGAGTCGCCGCTCCGCGCCCAAGACCCCGTCATGAGCAATCGTTGGATGCAGCCTGGGCCGGCGGGAGAAGCGCTCCAGGTGCTCAGCATCAAGGGCGGAGTCGGCGAGTACGAAGTGGGCATCGCCGACGGGATGGGGCCTCTGCTGGACCCGACGCCCGAGCTGGGAGAGAGCGGCTGTTGTTGGCGCCGCGGCGGGCGGCGGCAGCTGATGGCGGTTGGGTGCTTCGGGTCGTGATGCTCGTGGACGCGAGCGGGCCTTTGCGGTGCTCAGAAATGTGGCATCGACAGTGAATCGGCCAAGTGTGTAGTGCCGCACGGAGCGGTTGCCGACGACCTCTCAGCCGAGGACCAAGGTCTCGTCTCCGAAGTCTGCAACGATCTTCAACTTGCCGCCCAGCGCCGCGACATAAGACGCCAGCGTGTCTACCTCGCTGCGAGTGAGCTGCCCACGCTCGATGTCGGACACTCGCGCTTGGGACACGCCCATTCGCTGGGCGAGTTCCACCTGTGTGGTGTGCTGACGCTTGCGGACTTCGGCGAGTCGGTACGCGCGCACCTCGGCCCGCAGATGCTCCGCGCGCCGCTCGATCTCCACTTGGTCCTCGACATCGAAGAGCTCGTTGCGCAGGTCGTCCCAGGATGCGCCCTGGGGGGGCGTGTCGGAGGTATCACGCATGGTTCCCATCCTTTCCCGATGAGCGTTGTATCGCTGCGAGCCGACGGTGCTCACTGTTCCTCACGTGCCTTCAGGTGTGCCTCATATGCCTGTTCGGCCACGGGAATCGCCTTGTCGTACCAGGCGCTCCATTGCCCGGACTTGTCCCCGGCTACGAGCACCACCGCGTTGCGGTCCGGATCAAAAATGAACAGCAGCCGCACCTCACTTGCCCCGGACGACCCCGGGCGTAACTCCTTGAGATGCCCCAGCGAGGATCCGCGGACCGTATCGACCAACGGCCGACCGAGGCCAGGCCCCTCCTCTGCCAGCACCGTCAAAGCGGCGCCTACTTGTTGCGCTGTTGATCTGTCGGTCTTGCGAAGCTCGCGTAACCAGGACAGCGCGGGCTCCAACACGATGATCCGCCAGGCCATCGGCCACCCTCGTCTCGGTATACAACACCTGCACTATACAGTGCATGGGTTATTTTTGGATGCCGCTTGAGGGTGTTGAGTCGCGGCAGCGTCCTTCGATTCCGCTCGGCACCAGGAGGCCGTGCCCCGTGTGTGAAGCGCCATGTGCGTGCTTGAGCGACTTGGTGTTTGACACAGGTGTGTCCCTCACGGCCCGGGGCGGCGCTGATGACGTGCGGGTCCACATCGGGGACGCAGGTTGCTCAGTACCTGCCGCGAACGCCGTTGCCGAGTCGGTGGTCCGGCGCCAAGCGGCGAAGGGAGTCGGCGCGCAGTCCGCGAAGTCGGGACGTTCTGGCACGCCTAGGGCACGGATGCCTAGAGAGGTCTAGACAACAACAAAGGCCCGGGTCGTTGACCTGGGCCTTCAGTCTGGAGCGGGTGACGAGAATCGAACTCGCGCTCTGAGCTTGGGAAGCTCATGTTCTACCATTAAACTACACCCGCATTGTCGCTGGTCCCCTAGGGGAGCGACGGTGTCACTGTACCTGATTCGGGAGAGTGGGTGCAGCAAGGTTTGCGGCGTCGGCGGGGGTGGGGTTGCCGCGGCAGGTGGGTGGAGTGACGGGGTCGGTGAGCCGGTTGGCGAGCCTGCCGGGGTGGCTCGTGGGTGGTGAGGCGGGTGGCGAAGGCGGCCCGCCCGGGGAGTCCCGTTTGGGTGTATCGGCTGGGGCGACTACCCTCTTTGCGTGCTGCTTTCGGACAAGGATATTCGCGCGGAGATCGACGCCGGTCGGGTGGGGATCGACCCGTTTGAGCCGGAGATGGTCCAGCCGTCGAGTGTCGACGTCCGGCTTGACCGGTTCTTCAGGGTTTTCGAGAACCACCGCTACCCGCACATCGACCCTGCGGTGGAACAGCCGGATCTGACCCGGCTGGTGGAGCCCGAGGGGGATGAGCCGTTCATCCTGCACCCGGGTGAGTTCGTGCTGGCGTCGACGTACGAGGTCATCACGCTGCCGGACGACGTGGCCAGCCGGCTCGAGGGGAAGAGTTCGCTGGGGCGGCTGGGGCTGCTGACGCACTCGACGGCCGGGTTCATCGACCCGGGGTTCTCCGGGCATGTGACGCTGGAACTGTCGAACGTCGCCACGTTGCCGATCAAGTTGTGGCCGGGGATGAAGATCGGGCAGCTGTGCCTGTTCCGGCTCTCCTCGCCGTCCGAGTTCCCGTACGGTTCGTCCGTGTACGGCTCGCGGTACCAGGGCCAGCGCGGTCCGACGGCGTCGCGGTCGTTCCAGAACTTCCACCGTTCGAAGATCTGAGTCCCGCAGACCCCGCCCGATCACCTCGTCCCGATCACCTAGTTAGGCCACCCCGACATGACCGACGTGCGCGAGAACCTCACCTGGGAGCTGCTCGGGGACGCCACCCGCGAGCTGGCCGAGAAGGTCGCCGAGGACGGTTACGAGCCGGACATCATCCTGTCCATCGCCCGCGGCGGGGTGTTCGCGGCCGGGGCGCTGGCGTACGCGCTCGACTGCAAGAACCTGCACTTGGTGAACGTGGAGTTCTACACCGGCGTCGGCACCACGCTCGAGATGCCGATCATGCTCGCTCCGGTGCCGAACATCATCGACTTCACGGACAAGAAGGTCCTCGTCGCGGACGACGTTGCGGACACCGGCAAGACCCTGAAGCTGGTGCGCGACTTCTGCGAAGGCGCGGTCGCCGACGTGCGCTGTGCGGTGATCTACGAGAAGCCGCAGTCGTCGGTGAAGTGCGAGTACGTGTGGAAGTACACCGAGGACTGGATCAACTTTCCTTGGTCGGTACTGCCCCCGGTGGTGAGCCGCGAGGGCCAGATCCTCGACGCATGAGACCCGAGGCGTAAGGCCAGGCCTACGAGGGCCCGCGCAACGCCTCCCCAACGCAACACCCACACCCCCCGACACCTCAAACCCCGCCCGCCCAATACCGGGCAGGCGGGGCTTCGGCGTTCCGCGTCGGCGGCCTCGGGAGGCAGGGCCGGTCAACGCTCATTCCGCTCCGGGGAGCCCCGGCGGCGAGGCCGGGCGGGCGGCCGCGGGGGCGGACTCCCGGGCGGGTGGGGAGGGTTCCGTCAACCACTCACCTCCTCCCGCGGGCACAGCGGGAACGCCGGCGCTCTGCCGTGCAGGCAGGCCCGGACCAGCGTTCCCAGCAGGTCGACCGCTTCGGGGAGCCGCCGGTCGGCGGGGTCCGGCGCGATGGCCCACCGCGGTTCCGGGCCGGCCGCCCCGGGGCCCGAGGGGGCCGGGACGACGTGGCCGGAGCCGTGGTGCCGGATGTCGAGGCGGGCGGCGTCGTTGTGGTCCACCGTGTACCAGTACACGTCGCGTGCGCCGGGGCGGACCAGGAACAGCAGCCGGTCGGAGGGCAGGTGCACCACCGGGCCCGGGGGGAAGCCGAGTTCGTCGAGGTCGCGGATCGCCGCGTACCCGACCGGCGCCGGGGTGTCCAGGACGTCGAACTCGTGGCCGGTGGCGAGGAGCACCGTGTACGGGCGGCGGCTCCACCAGGCGCGGACCACGTCCGCGGACCGGCTGGCCGCGCCGGGCCCCGCCGGATCGGCGGGGTGCGCGCCCGGCGCGGGGCAATGGGGGGACCGGCACGAGCAGCCGTCGTCGTCGACGTACGCGCCGCGGAGGACCGGCCAGCCGCGGTCGGTCGCGTAGAACAGGGCGGCGGCTTGGAGAGCCGTCCGGGTGCGGGTCCGCAGGAGCATGAGAGGTCCTTTAAGCGCGGGCGCCTTTCCCGGCGCCGGCCTCGGTGGTGTGCTGTCCCCGTGTACTCCACGAAACCGCGTGGGGCTTGGTGGCGGGAAGATCCATCCGAGGGCCGTGTGGGACCGCTTGCGGACCGGGTGGTCCGGTGGTGGTCCGGTTCGCGGCGGGGGCCGCCGTCACACCACCGGACCTTGGCTTACCCCGCGATCGGCAGCTTCAGCACCAGCAGCAACGCGATCAGCTGCACCGACACCGCCCCGAACGCGCGCGGCCACGGCAGCTCGTGCACGCTCCGGGCCGTCGCGGCGAGCAGCCACGTGGTGAGCACGAACGACAGTAGCCCGACCCCGACCACCAGCGGGCTTCCGTCGCGCGCGAACAGCGCGACCACGAGCCGCGGCGCATCGGTCAGCCACGTCACGAGCATCGCCAGCGTGATGAACGGCCCGGCTTCCCCGTTCCCGCCGAACGTCTGCGCGAGCATGTTCGACACCCACCCGAGCACCGCGCAGAACGCGGGCACGAGCAGCGCCGTCATCAGCAGCGCGGGCACGCTGGTGCTGAGCGTCGACGTCAGGACCTGGTCGCGTGCCTTGTCGTTGGCGACCATGGCGAGCATTCCGCCGATGGCCGCGATCGCCAGCGCGGACCACCAGAACGCCTGGTCGCGCGCGGCGTCCAGCGTCGCCATCGGCCTGCTGATCAGCCCCTGCAGGACTTCCTGCCAGGTGAGCCGCCGCGCGGGCGGCGCGTACACCGGCGGCGCCGGCTGGTACGGCTGGCCGCCCCGGTACACCGTGCTGCTCTGTCCGCTGCCGGGCTGGCCGGCCTGCGGGGTCATCTGCGTGTACCCGTCCGGCACTTGGCCGTAGATGTACAGGCTGGTCTCGTCCGGCAGCGACAGCGGCCCGCCGGGGTAGGCGCCGTCGCCTTGCGACCCCTGCTGCCCGCCTTGCCCGCTCTGCCCGCCCTGGCCGCCTTGCCCGCCGGGATAACCCCCCTGCTGAGCCCCGTACCCCTGCTGCCCGCCGTGCGGCGGTCCGCCTTGCTGCGGTCCGCCGTGCTGGGGCCCGCCGTACTGCTGCCCCCCGTGCTGCGGCCCGCCGTAAGGCGCCCCGTCGCCCGGCTGCTGCCGGTACGGGTCCTGCCCCTGTTGCCCATACTGCTCACCCGGGTATCCGCCCGGGTACCCGCCGCCCCCGCCGGGGTAGCCGCCCCCGTCCGGGCGGCCGCCGTAGTAGTCGCCGCTCACACCCTTGACGGTACCGGGTCGCACGGCGGCCGGTGTCGCCGTAGGACTGGCGTATTGCCGCGAACGGATCGGCGGCAGCCCGGCGGACCCGCCACCGGCAGCCACCTCCCGACCACCCACCCGACGCCAAGCGGCGGTGGCCCGGATTTCCGGACCACCGCCGCCGACACATCCGTCAAGCAGGCAACCGCGGGTCTACTCCGCCGGCACCTCGGCCGCCTCCACCGCCGGGCCGCCGGCCATCTCCGGCACCTTCACCGACTGCAGCAGCAGCTGCGACACATCCACGACCTGCGTGGACTCCTTCGCCTGCCCGGTCTGCTTCTTGCCCGTCACCGAGTCCGACAGCATCACGAGACAGAACGGGCACGCCGTGGACACGATGTCCGGGTCGAGCGACAGCGCCTCGTCGACACGCTCGTTGTTGATGCGCTTCCCGATGCGCTCTTCCATCCACATGCGCGCACCGCCGGCGCCGCAGCAGAAGCCGCGCTCCTTGTGCCGGTGCATCTCCTCGTTCCGGAGCCCGGGCACCTTGGCGATGATCTCGCGCGGCGGCGAGTAGATCTTGTTGTGCCGACCGAGGTAGCACGGGTCGTGGTACGTGATGAGCCCCTCGACCGGGCCCACCGGCACGAGCTTCCCTTCGTCCACCAGGTGCTGCAGCAGCTGCGTGTGGTGGATGACCTCGAAGTGCCCGCCGAGCTGCGGGTACTCGTTGGCGATCGTGTTGAAGCAGTGCGGACAGGTCGTCACGATCCGCTTCTTCGACGCCGGAAGCTTCGTGGCCTCGTCCTCGTCGTCCTCGCCGAACGCCATGTTCAGCGTCGCGACGTTCTGCGCCCCGAGCATCTGGAACAGGAACTCGTTGCCCAGACGGCGCGCGGAGTCGCCGGTGCAGGACTCCTCCTTGCCGAGGATCGCGAACTTCACGTCCGCGATGTGCAGCAGCTCGGCGAAGGCCTTCGTCGTCTTCTTGGCCCGGTCTTCCAGGGCGCCCGCGCAGCCGACCCAGTACAGGTACTCGACCTCGGCCGGGTCGATGTCCTCGCCCATGATCGGGACCTGGATGCCGGTGGACTTCTTGAGTTCCTTGACCCAGTCGAGGCGCGCCTTGGGCGCGAGGCCCCACGGGTTGCCCTTGTTCTCCAGGCCCTTGAGCATCGTGGCGGCCTCGGACGGGAACGCCGACTCGATCAGCACCTGGTAGCGCCGCATGTCGACGATGTGGTCGACGTGCTCGATGTCGACCGGGCACTGCTCGACGCACGCACCGCACGTCGTGCACGACCACAGGACGTCCGGGTCGATGATGCCGCCGTCTTCGGCGCTGCCGATCAGCGGGCGCTCGGCCTCGGCGAGTGCCGCGGCCGGGACCTTCGCGAGCTGGTCGGCGCTGCCCTTCTCGTCGCCGCCGAGGTCCTTGCCGCCGCCGGCCAGGAGGTACGGCGCCTTCGCGAACGCGTGTTCGCGGAGCGACATGATGAGCAGCTTCGGGGACAGCGGCTTGCCGGTGTTCCAGGCGGGGCACTGCGACTGGCAGCGGCCGCACTCGGTGCAGGTGGCGAAGTCGAGGAGGCCCTTCCAGGAGAAGTGCTCGACCTGGCCGACGCCGAAGATGTCGTCGTCCTTGGGGTCCTCGAAGTCGATCGGCTGACCGCCGGAGGTCATCGGCTGCAGCGGGCCGAGAGCGACGGCGCCGCTCGCCTCGCGCTTGAAGTAGATGTTGAAGAACGCGGTGAACCGGTGCCACGCCACACCCATCGACGGGTTGACGCCGATGGTGGTGGCCCACGCCATCGAGATGACGATCTTGACCAGCGCGACCGTGTACACGAGCGTCTCGAGCGTGTCGACCGACAGCCCGTCGAACGCCTTGATCAGCGGGTACGAGACCAGGTAGTGCGCGTCCCACGAGTCGATGCCGCGCAGCGCGCCTTCGAGCCCGCGCAGCAGCATGATGCAGATGCCGACTCCGAGCACGACGCCTTCGACGAAGTACGCCTGCCAGAACGTGGAGCCCGCGAACCGCGACTTGCGGCCGGCCAGGCGCGGGTGGCTGGCCTGGCGGATGCCGATGAGGACGAGGATGGCCAGGACGGTCATGAAGCCGAGGACTTCCTCGACGACGTTCCAGACGACCCAGTGCCCGATGAAGGGGATGGCGAATTCGGCGTCGAAGAGCTGGCCGTACGCGGTGACGAGGGTGAGGACCAGGGCCCCGAACCCGACCATGACGAACCAGTGGGCCGCGCCGACGATGCCCCACTTGAGCATCCGGGTGTGGCCGAGGATCTCGGTCAGCATGTTGGCCAGGCGCTTGCCGGCGGGGCCGGTGCGGCCGGGAACCGGTTGCCCGAGTCTGGCGTACTGATAGATGTACACGGCGGCGCGCCCGAGCAGGGCGAAGCCGACCACGCTGATGACCAGCGCTATGACGATGGCGGCGAGCTGCATCGCGGTTCTGCTCCTCCGGTGGGACGTCCCTTCCGGGGCGTGTATCGGCCGTCAGCGTACGGCCGTGCAGGGATCTTACCGACAAGTAACTTATCCGCTGAACGGATGATCTCTGTCACGGCGCCCGGGTTGCGGTGCACCGCTGATGTGACGATCCGTCAGTTTTCCTGTCGACATGCTGCCAGGCCCGGTGCCCTTCTCTCGACGGACCCCCTCTATTGGGACTGCGTTCTCCCTCACTCTTACACCGCGCCGCGAGTTGCCTTCGCACCGCACCGCGCGCCACTCTCCCGGTTGTCCCTCCTGCGGCCGACCCGAGCAGTAAAGTTGAGTCGGGAATACTCAAGCGGTTTGACGCCGTTGAACCGGTCGTTCATCCTTGAGTGCGTATCGCTCAACCCTGCTAGTACCCGTGACTCGGAATACCCCCGGAGGACCCCAACATGGCACGTGCGGTCGGAATCGACCTCGGTACGACGAACTCTGTCGTCAGCGTTCTCGAAGGCGGCGAATCGACCGTCATCACCAACGCGGAGGGGTCCCGGACCACACCGTCCGTGGTGGCCTTCGCGAAGAACGGCGAGGTGCTCGTCGGCGAGGTCGCCAAGCGCCAGGCCGTCACCAACGTCGACCGGACGATCCGTTCGGTCAAGCGGCACATCGGTACGGACTGGACCGTCCAGATCGACGACAAGAAGTACACGCCGCAGGAGATCAGCGCCCGCATCCTGCAGAAGCTGAAGCGCGACGCCGAGGCGTACCTGGGCGAGAAGGTCACCGACGCGGTGATCACCGTCCCGGCGTACTTCAACGACGCCGAGCGCCAGGCGACCAAGGAAGCCGGCGAGATCGCGGGCCTCAACGTGCTCCGCATCGTCAACGAGCCGACCGCCGCCGCGCTGGCGTACGGCCTCGACAAGGGCGACGAGCAGACCATCCTCGTGTTCGACCTCGGCGGCGGCACCTTCGACGTGTCGCTCCTGGAGATCGGCGACGGCGTGGTCGAGGTGAAGGCCACCAACGGCGACAACCACCTCGGCGGCGACGACTGGGACCAGCGGATCGTCGACCACCTCGTCGCGCAGTTCAAGAACGCGCACGGCGTGGACCTGGCCAAGGACAAGATGGCGCTGCAGCGTCTGCGCGAGTCGGCGGAGAAGGCCAAGATCGAGCTGTCCAGCTCGAGCGAGACCAGCATCAACCTGCCGTACATCACCGCGTCGGCCGAGGGCCCGCTGCACCTGGACGAGAAGCTGACCCGCGCGCAGTTCCAGCAGCTGACGCAGGACCTGCTGGACCGGGTGAAGGTGCCGTTCCACAACGTCATCAAGGACGCCGGCATCCAGCTGTCGGAGATCCACCACGTCGTCCTCGTCGGCGGTTCGACCCGTATGCCGGCCGTCGCGGACATCGTGCGCGAGCTGACCGGCGGCAAGGACCCCAACAAGGGCGTGAACCCGGACGAGGTCGTCGCTATCGGCGCCGCGCTCCAGGCCGGTGTGCTCAAGGGCGAGGTCAAGGACGTCCTGCTGCTCGACGTCACCCCGCTGTCCCTCGGTATCGAGACCAAGGGCGGCATCATGACGAAGCTGATCGAGCGGAACACGACGATCCCGACGAAGCGCTCGGAGATCTTCACGACGGCCGACGACAACCAGCCGTCCGTGCAGATCCAGGTCTTCCAGGGCGAGCGCGAGATCGCGAACTACAACAAGAAGCTCGGCATGTTCGAGCTGACCGGTCTGCCGCCGGCGCCGCGCGGCGTCCCGCAGATCGAGGTCACGTTCGACATCGACGCGAACGGCATCGTCCACGTGTCCGCCAAGGACCTCGGGACGGGCAAGGAGCAGTCGATGACCATCACCGGCGGCTCGGGCCTGCCGAAGGACGATATCTCCCGCATGATGCGCGAGGCCGAGGAGCACGCCGAGGACGACAAGAAGCGCCGCGAGGACGCCGAGACCCGCAACCAGGCGGAGCAGCTCGTCTACACGACGGAGAAGTTCCTCAAGGACAGCGGCGACAAGGTGCCGGGCGACGTCAAGTCCGAGGTCGAGGCCACCCTGGTCGAGCTGAAGGACGCGCTCAAGGGCGAGGACATCGCGCAGATCCGCGACGCCGCGGAGAAGGTCGCCACGACGAGCCAGAAGCTGGGTTCCGCGATGTACGCGGGCGCGCAGCCGGGCGAGCCGGGTGCGCCGGGGGCTTCCGCGGGTAACACTGCGGGTGCCGCCGACGATGATGTCGTCGACGCCGAGATCGTTGACGAGGACAAGCGTGAGGGTGGTGCTGCGTGACGGAGGGGACGCACGGCTTCCCCGAGGAGCCGGTGATCCGCGACAAACGGCGCATCGATCCCGAGACCGGTGAGGTGCGCGGCGCTTCCGCGCAGGACGGGGCCGCCCGCGAGGGCGGTCCCGCCGCGGAGCAGGCCGGCGGCGGGTCGGCCGATCTGGCGGAGGCTCGTGCGCAGGTGGCCGAGCGGACGCTCGACCTGCAGCGCCTGCAGGCGGAGTACGCGAACTACCGCAAGCGGGTGGACCGCGACCGGCAGGCCGTGGGCGAGCAGGCCGTGGTCAAGGTGCTGACCGAGCTGCTGCCGGTGCTCGACGACATCGGCCGGGCGCGCGACCACGGCGAGCTGTCCGGCGGGTTCAAATCGGTGGCCGAGTCGCTCGAGTCGGTCGTCGCGAAGATGGGCCTGCAGAGCTTCGGCAAGAAGGGCGAGCCGTTCGACCCGGTGGTCCACGAGGCGCTGCTGCACAGCTACGCGCCGGACGTCACCGAGCCGACGTGCGTCGAGATCCTGCAGCCCGGCTACCAGTTCCGCGAGCGGGTCATCCGGCCCGCGCGCGTGGCGGTGGCCGAGCCGGCGGACCCGGCGGACGCGCCGGCGGGCGAAGCGGACAACGGCTGAGCACGGGGCTGGACATCACGAAGGGAGGCGGGGCGCCGTGAGTACGAAGGACTACCTGGAGAAGGACTTCTACAAGGTTCTCGGCGTCCCCAAGGACGCCGGCGCCGCGGAGATCAAGAAGGCGTACCGCAAGCTCGCCCGCGAGTACCACCCCGACGCGAACAAGGGGGACGTCAAGGCGGAGGAGCGGTTCAAGGAGATCTCCGAGGCCTACGACGTGCTCGCCGACGAGAAGCGGCGCAAGGAGTACGACGAGGCCCGCGCCTTGTTCGGCAACGGAGGGTTCCGTCCGCCGGGCGGGGCCGGGGCCGGCAACTTCCCGTTCGACCTGGGCGACCTGTTCGGCGGCGGTGCCGCCGGGCAGGGCGCCGGGGGCGCGGGGGCGGGCGGTATCGGCGACTTGTTCGGCGGTCTGTTCGGCGGCGGCCGGACGGGTGCGCGGCAGCAGCCGCCGCGGCGCGGCCAGGACGTCGAGTCCGAGGTCACGCTGAATTTCTCGGATGCGGTGGACGGCGCGACGGTGCCGATCCGGCTGACGAGTTCGGAGGCGTGCCGGCACTGCAACGGGACCGGCGCGGCGGCCGGGACGATGCCGCGGACGTGTCCGACGTGCAGCGGCACCGGGCAGACCAGCCGCAACCAGGGCGGGTTCGCGTTCTCCGAGCCGTGCCGGGACTGCAAGGGCCGCGGCCTGATCGTCGACGACCCGTGCATCGTGTGCCACGGCAGTGGGCGGGCCAAGAGCGCGCGCACCATGCAGGTGCGGGTGCCGGCCGGCGTGCAGGACGGGCAGCGGATCCGGCTCAAGGGAAAGGGTGCGCCGGGTGAACGAGGCGGGCCCGCGGGCGACTTGTACGTGGTCGTGCATGTGCGTCCGCATCCGGTGTTCGGCCGGAAGGGCGACAACCTGACGGTGACGGCTCCGGTTTCGTTCCCCGAGGCGGTGCTGGGTGCCGAGGTGACGGTGCCGACGCTCGGCGGCGCGCCGGTGACGCTCAAGCTGCCGGCGGGTACCAAGAACGGAGCGACGCTGCGGGTCCGGGGCCGCGGTGCGGCCCGCAAGGACGGCACCCGGGGCGACCTGCTGGTCACGGTCGAGGTGCTGGTTCCGCAGGACCTCGACGCGAAGGCGCTGGAGGCGTTGGAGGCCTACCGGGTCGCCACGTCGACGGAGGACCCGCGCGCGAAGTTGATGGAAGCCGCGAAGGGAGCGTGACATGAGAGCGGACGGAGGGGGGCCGCGGGGCGGAGTTCCGGGCGGCCGCGGCGGGCTCGGGCCCGGCGGGCCGTACGAGCTGAACGATGTCACGCCGGTCTACGTGATCTCGGTCGCCGCCCAGCTGTCCGGTCTGCACCCGCAGACGCTTCGCCAATACGACCGGCTCGGCTTGGTCTCGCCGGACCGGGCGGCCGGTCGCGGGCGGCGTTACTCCGCCCGCGACATCGTGCAGTTGCGCGAGGTGCAGCGGCTCTCCCAGGAGGAGGGCATCAACCTCGCGGGTATCAAGCGCATCCTCGAACTGGAGAACCACGTCGAGGCGTTGCGCATGCGTGTCGTCGAGCTGGAGGCGCAGGTCGCCGAGGCGGGCACGGTGCAGGCGCAGCGGGAGGCCGCGGTGCACGCGTCCTACCGGCGCGACCTGGTGCGGGTGCAGCCGCAGGGCACCGCGCTGGTGGTGTGGCGCCCGAAGCGGGGCCGCGGGGACTGAACCGGTGGCGCGCGTCGCTGCGGGGGCGGCGTGCGGGGCTGCCGGGGAACTCCGGGTCTCAGCGGGTGTCGAGCCGGTCGGCGGCGTCCGCGAACCAGGTGTCGACTTGGGTGCGGTCGTAGCCGCGTCGCACGATGGCGAGGCCGTTGGCCGCGCCGTCGGCCCGCAGTTGCGCGGTGTCGACGGTGAACCGGCCTCCGGCCAGGGCGCGTCGGACCTCGGCGATGCGGGCGTCGACTTGGTCGCGGTCGTAGCCGCGGCGGACGAGGTCGAACCCGGGGGTTTCCGGGGGTTCCGGGGATTCGGGGGACGAGGCCGCGGGTTCCGCGGAGGCCCGCCTGGCGGGGACCGCCGTCGGGTCGGTGTCCGTGCCGCGTTTCCACCACGCCATTGCCGGTCTCCCGTCCGAGTGTGCCGCCGTGCGCCGGACCGGAGCGACTGTACGCCGCGGGGGCGGTTGCCGGGAGGCCCGGTGCCGCCCGGCGGCGGGTGCTCAGCCGCGGCCGAGCGTGCGCGTCACCCGGATCTCGATGACCACCCGGTCGGGGTTGGCGCGCGGCGTGCGGTAGCGCTCGGTGTAGCGGCGTTCGGCGTCGGCGACCGCGGCCGGGTCGTCGACGACCACGGCGATGCCCTCGAGGGTCGCCCAGCGGGCGCGGTCGACCTGGCAGACGGCGACCCGGGCGCCGGCCGGGCTGGCGGCGGCGACGTTGCGGGCTTTGCGGCTGGTGCGGCTGGTGATGACCCGGGCGATGCCGGTCTCCGCGTCGTAGGTCGCGCCGACCGGGACGACGTGCGGGGTGCCGTCCGGGCGGAGTGTGGTCAGCGTGCACAGGTGGTACTCGCGCCAGAAGGCCGCGTAGGCCTCGGAGACGTCGGGCGCCTCGGAAGCCTGGTCGATTCCGGCGGGGGCGGTCGCGGCGGTGGTCATGCGGCGACGGTAACCGGGGCGTGCCGGGCGGCCGCCGCGGGGGTCGTCGGCGCCGGAAAATCGGGCCGTGATTCTCTCCCTCCAGAAAGTTGAGCGGAATACACTCAACTTTGGCCGGCGTTGTTCCAGGCAGCAACGCAAACCCGTCGTCGTCAGCAAAGGAGTCGCGTCGCGCACATGGATGCCAACAAGCTCACCACGAAGGCCGCGGAAAGCCTGTCCACGGCGGTCCGCAAGGCGGCGGTGTCCGGGCACCCCCAGGTGGAGCCCGCGCATCTGCTCGCGGCCCTGCTCGAACAACCCGAAGGCACCGCGGTGCCGCTGCTCGCCGCGCTCGGCGTCGACGCGGCCCGGGTGAAGGCCGAGGCCGACCGGGCGCTCGACCGGCTGCCGCGCGCCCAGGGCTCGACCGTGTCCGCGCCCCAGCTCGCCCGCGAGACGCTGGCCGCGCTGGAGGACGCCGGGAGCCGCGCCGACGCGCTCGGCGACGCGTACGTCTCCACCGAGCACCTGCTCGTCGGGGTCGCCGAGTCCGGCGGCGCGATGGCCGACCTGCTCAAGGCGCACGGCGCCGGGCCGCAGGCGCTCCTCGACGCGTTCACCAAGGTCCGCGGCAGCGCCCGGGTGACCTCGCAGGACCCGGAGAGCACCTACCAGGCGCTGGAGAAGTACGGCCGCGACCTGACCCAGGAGGCCCGCGACGGCAAGCTCGATCCGGTGATCGGCCGTGACGCCGAGATCCGCCGCGTCGTCCAGGTGCTGTCCCGGCGCACCAAGAACAACCCCGTGCTGATCGGCGAACCCGGCGTCGGCAAGACCGCCGTCGTGGAAGGCCTCGCGCGGCGCATCGTGGCCGGCGACGTGCCCGAGTCGCTGCGCGGCAAGCGGCTGATCGCCCTCGACCTGGGCGCGATGGTCGCCGGCGCGAAGTACCGCGGCGAGTTCGAAGAGCGGCTCAAGGCCGTGCTGACCGAGATCAAGGACAGCGACGGCGAAGTCGTCACCTTCATCGACGAGCTGCACACCGTCGTCGGCGCGGGCGCGACCGGCGATTCGGCGATGGACGCGGGCAACATGCTCAAGCCCATGCTGGCCCGCGGCGAGCTGCGCCTGGTCGGCGCGACCACACTCGACGAGTACCGCAAGCACATCGAGAAGGACCCCGCGCTGGAGCGCCGGTTCCAGCAGGTGCTGGTCGGCGAGCCGAGCGTCGAGGACACCATCGCGATCCTCCGCGGCCTCAAGAGCCGTTACGAAGCCCACCACCAAGTCCAGATCGCCGACGCGGCCCTCGTCGCGGCGGCCACCCTGTCGGACCGGTACATCACCGCGCGGTTCCTCCCCGACAAGGCGATCGACCTGGTCGACGAGGCCGCGTCCCGGCTGCGCATGGAGATCGACTCGTCCCCGGTCGAGATCGACGAGCTCCAGCGCTCCGTCGACCGCCTGCACATGGAAGAGCTGGCGCTCGCCAAGGAGTCCGACCCGGCGAGCAAGGAGCGGCTGCAGAAGATCCGCCGCGACCTCGCCGACCGGCAGGAGCAGCTCAGCGGCCTGACCGCGCGCTGGCAGCAGGAGAAGGCCGGGCTCAACAAGGTCGGCGAGCTGAAGAAGCAGCTCGACGACCTGCGGGGCGAAGCCGAACGCGCCCAGCGCGACGGCGATTTCGAGTCCGCGTCGAAGCTGATGTACGGGCGGATCCCGGAGCTGGAGCGCGAACTCGCCGACGCGTCGCACACCGCGGAGTCCGCGGCGTCCGCGTCGATGGTCAAGGAGGAAGTCGGCTCGGACGACGTCGCGGACGTGGTGTCGTCGTGGACGGGCATCCCCGCCGGGCGGCTCCTGGAAGGCGAACGCGGCAAGCTGCTGCGCATGGAGGACGAGATCGGCAAGCGCCTGATCGGCCAGAAGTCGGCCGTGGCGGCGGTGTCCGACGCGGTGCGCCGGGCCCGGTCCGGCATCGCCGACCCGGACCGGCCGACCGGTTCGTTCCTGTTCCTCGGGCCGACCGGCGTCGGCAAGACCGAACTCGCCAAGTCCCTCGCCGACTTCCTGTTCGACGACGAACGCGCGATGGTCCGCGTCGACATGAGCGAGTACGCCGAGAAGCACTCGGTCGCCCGCCTCGTCGGCGCGCCTCCCGGCTACGTCGGCTACGAGGAAGGCGGCCAGCTCACCGAGGCCGTGCGCCGCCGCCCCTACACGATCGTCCTGCTGGACGAGGTGGAGAAGGCGCACCCGGAGGTCTTCGACATCCTGCTCCAGGTGCTCGACGACGGCCGCCTCACCGACGGCCAAGGCCGCACCGTCGACTTCCGCAACACGGTGCTGATCCTCACCTCCAACCTCGGCTCGCAGTTCCTCGTCGACCAGACGCTGGAACCCGCCGACCAGAAGGCGCGCGTCATGGACGTCGTGCGGATGGCGTTCAAGCCGGAGTTCCTCAACCGGCTCGACGACATCGTGGTGTTCGACGCGCTCGGCACCGGCGAACTCGCGCACATCGTCGACCTGTCCGTCGCCCGGCTCGGCGCCCGCCTGGCCGACCGCCGGATCAGCCTCACGGTGACCGACGCCGCCCGCGAGTGGCTCGCCCTGACCGGCTACGACCCGGCCTACGGCGCCCGCCCGCTGCGCCGCCTCGTGCAGACGTCCATCGGCGACCGCCTCGCCCGCGAACTCCTCTCCGGCGAGGTGTCCGACGGCGACACGGTAGTCGTGGACCTGGACGAGTCGAGCGACCGGCTGACGGTCACGCCGCAGCGGGAGAAGACCGCGAAGACGCTGTAGCCCCAAGAACCGGTCGGGGCCGTGAGGCAAACGCCTCAGGCCCGACCGCTTCTCTGTGCACTCGCTGTGAGAAAGGTTCAGAAGTGTACAGTTGATGCATGACCGAGATACTGACGATTACCGAAGCCCGCGCCCAGTTCGGCACGTTGGTCCGACGTGCGGCGCACGGCCACGAAGAGACCGTGATCACCGACCACGGCCACGTTGCGGCGGTGATCGTCAATGCCGCCGACTTGGCCGAGCTGCGGTACCAGCTCGAAGAGGCACGCGCCGTCGCGGACCACGACAAGAGTCGTGCCGAGGGAACAACATCCTTCCTGCCGCACGACGAAGTGCGAAGGCGGCTGGGGTTGTGACCTACGCCCTCGAATGGGACGAGCAGGCGTTGGCTGCGGCGTCCAGGTTCCTTGACGACGCCGGTGGCCTGCGATCGGTGCTGGACACGCTCGACCTCTTCGCGGACGACCCGTGGTCGGCGGACGCCACACGTGTCGGATCGGACTCACGGCTGCGGATCCGCATCGGGCGGTACCGCGTGATGGTCGAGATCGACGACGCGGCGAAAGCAGTGCGGGTCCTGCACGTCGGGCGGTTGGGCTGACGTAGGCCACTCACGCCGGGCGCCGTCCCACATACGTGCCGCGTGGGCGGAAGCGGTGCGGCGGGGCTTCGTACTCTTCGAGCGCGTGCGCGATCCAGCCCGCGGTGCGGCCGACGGCGAAGACGGCTTCGCCCGCGTCGGCGGGCATGCCGCAGGACAGGGCCAGGGCGGCCAGCGCGAGATCGACGTTGGGACGCAGGGCCGGTCGGCGGGACACGGCGCGGGTGAGCCCGTCGACGGTGTCCAGGACGTCCCGGGCCTCGGGGATCTCCCGCAGCAGCAGGAGAAGTTCGCGGGCTCGCACGTCGCCGTGCGGATACACGCCGGCTTCGTGCCCGAAGCCCGGCACGGGGATCCTCGCCCGCAGCCGCTCGGCCACCGCCGCGACCGGGTCGCCGGACGCGTGCGCCTCGGCGAGCACGCGGAACGCCAGCGCGCTGGCCAGCCCGTGGTGCGGCCCGTCGACGGCACCGAGCCCGGCCTGCACCACGGCATACGGGTCGGCCCGCACCGACGCCGCGATGCGGGCGGCGGTGGTGGAGGCCGCGAGCCCGTGGTCCGCGGTGAGGATCAGCGCGGCGTCCAGCGCGGCGAGCGCCGGGGCGGTGGCCGGCCGCGCGGTCAGCCGCGGCCACAACCGGGCGGCGAGCGAAGGCGGTTCCCCGGCGGACTCCGCCGCGGGGGCGTCGGCCGCCGGCAGCGCCTCGACCATCACCGCCAGAATCCCCGCGCCCGTCGCCGTCACGGCCTCGAGGTCCGTCCCGTACCGCAGCGGGTCCGCGGCGGCGGCCGACGCGACCGCGACACGCAGCCGGTCGATCACCCGGGCGCGGGCCGGGAGTGCGGACACCGCCGCGCGGGCGACCGCCGCCGCGACCGGGTCGGTCTCGAACCGGGCGTCGGCATCCAGGGACTCCGTCCACAGGAAGACCGCCACCGCCTCGAAGCGGTGCTCGCGGATCAGCCGCGACACCGGCAGCCCGCGGTAGTAGAGCTCGTCGTCGTCGATCAGCGTGAGCGCGGTCGCGACGTCGCCGAACGTCCGGGCGGACGCGTCGCGGCGCCGGCCGCGGGCCGCGCGGCGGGCGAGCGCGTCGACATCGTCCGGGGCGAACAGGCTCGTCCGGCCGTCCGCCGCGCGGACGCTCCCCAGCAGGCCGCGGCTGACGTAGGCGTAGACCGTCTCGACCTTCACACCCAGCCGCCGCGCGGTCTCCTCGGCGGTCAGCCGGTGGCGGGGCGGTGCGGCGTCCGGCACGGAATCCTCCCGAACCTCGATCTCACATTGATTTGATCAATATTGACGTCATCCATCCCATCGGACAAGAGTCGGAGGACCGACGCACAACCCGTGGCGTCGCAACGAACCAGGGGGTCGCCATGTCCGCCACCGCAGGATCGGCCCAGGGCGCACCGCACTCCGGCCCGCGCCGCGACACCGCGGTCGCCGTGCCGCGCGGACTCGCCGGCGTGATCGTCACCGACACCGCGATCGGCGACGTCCGCGGCCGCGAAGGCTTCTACCACTACCGCCAGTACTCCGCCGTCGACCTCGCCGAGCAGTGCGGCTTCGAGGACGTCTGGCACCTGATGCTGCACGGGGAACTGCCGGACGCGGCGGCCCGCGACCGGTTCGTCCGCGAAGCCGCGCCGCTGCGCCGGATCCCGGGCGCCGTCCGCCCGCTGCTCGCGCCGGTCGCCGAGGCGACCCGCGCGGACGGCCCGCTGGCCGGGGTCAAGGCGCTGCTGCCGCTGATTGGCAGCGCGTACGGGATGCGGCCGCTCTACGACACCGCGCCGGAGCGGCGCACCCGCGACGCGCTCGCGCTGGCCGCCGTCGTCCCCACGCTGATCGCCGCGCTGCACCGGCTCCAGCAGGGCGAGGAACCGGTCGAGCCGAGCGACGCGCTCGGCTACGCGGCCAACTACCTGCGCATGGTGACCGGTGCCGAGCCGGATGCAAAGCGGGCGCGGGCGGTCGAGGCGTACCTGGTGTCGACGATCGACCACGGCTTCAACGCGTCGACGTTCACCGGCCGGGTCATCGCCTCCACCGGCGCCGACCTGGCGTCCTGCGCGGCCGGTGCGCTGGGCGCGCTGACCGGGCCGCTGCACGGCGGGGCACCCAGCCGGGCGTTGGACACCCTGGACGCGATCGGCGGCCCGGAGCGGGCCCGCGCCTGGTTGACCGAACGGGTGCAAGCAGGCGACCGGATCATGGGCTTCGGGCACCCGGTGTACCGCACGGAGGATCCGCGGGCGCGTATGTTGCGCGGCATCGCGTACGGGTTCGGCGGTGAACTGGTGGAGTTCGCGGCGCAGGTCGAGCGCGAGGTCGTGGACGTGCTCGCGGAACTCAAGCCGGGCCGGGAGCTGCACACCAACGTGGAGTTCTGGGCGGGGGTGGTGATGGAGCTGTGCGGGCTGCCGCGGACGATGTTCACGCCGACGTTCGCGGCGAGCCGGGTCGTGGGGTGGACCGCACACGCGCTCGAGCAGGCCGCGGACAGCAAGATCATCCGGCCGTCCGCGCGGTACGTCGGCCCGGCGGCGCCGCAGCCCGTCCCGGCCGTGCGCCGACCGGGAACCGCCGGAAAACCGGGCCGGAAAAACCGGGCCGGGGGTGTAACGCGGAGGGGCGAACGCCGCATCTCCGATATGTGACCACAGCGGGGGAGGCCCATGGCGGACGAGCCGCAATACCCCACGCCGTCCCGGCAGGAGCGGCGTGCCGCCGCGGACGCGGACTACCTGGAGTTCGCGGCCGCGCGCGGCCCGTCGATGATGCGGATGGCCTGCCTGCTGACCGGCGACTGGCATCTCGCGGAAGACCTCGTGCAGGAGACCCTCGGCAAGGTCTACGTCTCGTGGCGCCGGGTCAGCACGGCGGACTCGCCGAACGCCTACGCCGACGCGATCCTCATGCGGACGTTCCTGTCCTACCGCCGCAAACGCAGCTCCGGCGAGCTGCCGACCGGGGACATGCCGGAAGGCGGCTACGAAGCCGACGACCCCGGCCTGCGCATGGCGCTGCTCGACGGCCTCGCGCGGCTCTCCGCCCGTGACCGCGCGGTGCTCGTGCTGCGGTACTGGGAGGACCGCTCCGTCGAGGAGGCGGCCCGGGCGCTGGACATGACCGCGCCCGCGGTACGCGTGCAGTCGCTGCGCGCGCTGCGGCGGCTCCGGGCCCTGCTGGGCGACCAGCTGCCGGAGCTTGCCCGGCGGTGAACGGCCGCACGACCCGCCCTGCCCTGATCCGCCTGGATCCGCTGTGATCTGCCCGGATCTGCCCAGATCTGCCTCGCCTTGTACCCGCGCTGGGCAGACGACCCGAACCACCCGACCTTCGGACCGGAAGACGGTGACTGTGCATGTCCGATCCCCGCACGCGAGGCGAACCGGTGCCCGGTGACCCCGCCGACCCGGTGGAGAGTGCCGAGGACCGGGAGTTCGCGGCCCTGCTGCCGGGCGCGCTGCGCGGCGCGGCCGAGGCGTTTCCGCCGGTCGGGGTCGACCTGGCGGGGCGCGGCTGGACCCGCGGACGGCGCCTGCGGCGGAACCGGAACCTGCGGGCCGGCGCGGCCGCCGCGGCGGTGGTGGCGCTGATCGGCGGCGGTGCGTACGCGCTGGGCGGGGTCGGCGGCTTGGGCGACGACCCGCCGGTTTCGGTGGCGTCCCAGGGGTCGGCCGCGCCCCCGTCGACGGCTGCCGGGCCCGGTCCGATGACCGCGGACCAGTTGGTCGCGACGCTGAAGAGCGTGCTGCCTTCCGACGGCACGGCGACCGCGGGCATCGGCCGCGGGACACAGCAGGACCCCACCTCGTACTACGCCGGAGGCTGGGCGGAACTGCTCTACGGCAACGCCGACGGCGCGAGCCTGGTGCGGGTGTCCCTCGCCAGGGCCGCCGGGACCCGGATGTGTGCGCCGGAACGGGCCGAGCCGGGCATGGCGTGCGAGGCCACCGCGCTGCCCGGCGGGACGCTGATCGTCCGGCGCAGTGCCGTGACCGCCGGGCCCGCCGCGAAGAACGGCCGCCACGTCAGCGCCGAGTTCGTCCGGGAGGACGGCTCGTCGGTCGTGGTCGCCGCGGTCGCCGCCGGACAGAGCCCGGACGGAAAGTCCGCGCCGAAACTCGTCGTGTCCGCGGAGCAGGTCGCCGCCATGGCGCAGGACCCGGTGTGGCAGTCCGCCGCCGCGTACGTGGCGCAGTCGACGTCCGCCGACGCGCGTACCGTGAACCTGGACGCCGACGCCGGCGCGATGCTGAAGCTGCTGCGGTCCCGGCTCCCGCAGACGCTCGCCACGACGGACGAGTACCGGCAGCCGGGCTACGTCGCGCTCCAGGTCGACGACGGCAAGGGCTGGTCGTTCCTGGGGGTCAATGTGCGGGAGGGGCAATTCGGGGGCCCCGCCCTCACATGCGCTTCCCACGCGATTTCGTGCACGACGTCGATGCGTCCGGACGGGACGCGGGTGAACGTCATGGAGGTGCCCAACGACAAGGCGGGCACCTGCCGCGTCTGGCTGACCGAGGCACAGCGCGCGGACGGCATGGTCGTCAGTGTGCGGCTGGTCGGCTCGTCGGCGGAGGCGCTCGCCCCGACCCGGCTGTCCCCGATCCTGACGCCGGAGCAGCTCCGCGACCTGGCCGCCGATCCGGCCTGGGCGACGCTGCCGCAGGTGACCACCCCCGGCCGGTGACGGGGGTGGAGACCTGAGGCGCCCGTACCTCCGCGGCCCTCAGTCCCCGTCCCGGTGCACCGTCTCCGGGGCGAAGCCCGGCAGGCACACCGCGATGTAGTCGGCGCCGTCCTCGCCCCGCGTGCTGTAGCGGACCCATTCGCCCGCTTTGGTGTGGATCCCCTGCCCGGCGGCGACCTCCTGGACGCCGCCCGCGTACTCGACGGTCAGCACGCCGCGCAGCACCACCGTGTACTCGTCGAACTCGGGCGTCTGCCCCGGTTCTTCCCAGCCGCCCGGCGAGGACATGTGGGCGATGCTCACGCCCCCCTCGCCGGTGTTGACCCGGCCGACGTACTCGCGGATGACCTTCGGAATGTTGCCCGCGGCCTCGACGACCGTCGGCTTCTCGATGAATTTCGGCATGCCGCCATCTTCACCCGAAGCCGGGGAAAACCGTTGGCTGGGTGCTCTGTCCGGGTGTCACCCTGCGGGCATGTCCACACTGAAGGTCACCGCGGAGCGGCTGACCGTGCACACCCATCCGAACGCCGACGCGCTGGAGCTCGCGCAGGTCGGCCTCTACCGGGCTGTCGTGGCCAAGGGGCAGTACCGGGACGGCGATTGGGCCGTCTACATACCCGAGCAGTCCGTGCTCCCGGACCCGCTCGTCGACGAACTCGGCCTCACCGGCAAGCTCGCCGGGTCGGCGCACAACCGGGTCAAGGCGATCCGGCTGCGCGGCGAACTCTCCCAGGGCATCGTCTGCCGGCCGCGTGCCCTCGACGGTGTGGACCTGGCCGCCGCGCACGCCGAAGGGCGCGACTTCGCCGCCGAACTCGGCATCGTCAAGTGGGCGCCGCCAATCCCCGTGCACATGAGCGGCGACGTCGAGTCCGCCGCCGACCTGCTGCCGTGGATCGACATCGAGAACATCAAGCGCTACCCCGGCATCTTCGCCGCGGGCGAGCCGGTGGTCGCCACCGAGAAGATCCACGGCACGGCCTGCCTGTACACGCGCACCGCGGACGGCGAGTTCGTCTCGTCCAAGGGCTTCGGTGCGAAGAACCTCGCGCTCAAACGCGACGAGAAGAACCTGTACTGGCGGGCGGTCCTCGGCCACCGGGTTCCGGAGGCCGCGGCCAAGCTCGCGGCGATCTTCGGCGCGGAGCGCGTCGGGATCTTCGGCGAGGTCTACGGGCAGGGCGTCCAAGACCTCGCCTACGGTGCCAAGGCCACCGCGGAGCTGCCCGGCTACGCCGTGTTCGACGTGTCGTTCTCCGACGCGACCGGCGCGGTGCGCTGGGTCGACGCCGAGGACCTCGCGGGCGTCCTGGCCGGCCTGTCGGTCCGCCTGCCGACCGTGCCGCGGCTGTATGCCGGGCCGTACGACGAGGCGGCCCTGGTCGCGCTCGCGGACGGCCGCGAGACGGTGTCCGGGACCGCCGCGCACCTGCGCGAAGGCGTCGTGGTGCGGCCCGCCCGCGAGCGGCGCAGCGACGTCACCGGCTCGCGGGCGATCGGCAAGCTGGTGTCCGACGCCTACCTCACCCGCAAGGGCGGCACCGAGTACGAGTGAGCCGCGCCCGGCTGGGGCGGCCCGTGCACGTCCGGGCAACGCCCGGTGACGGCGTGTGAGCGGACTCACGGTGCGTCCCGACATGGGGGAGGATGGCCGTGAGACGTCAGCAGAGGAAGACAGAGGAAGACATGAGCATCGACCCGTCCTCGATCCCGAGTGCCAACTTCGTGCCCGCGGCCCCGGTCATCCGGCCGAGCCAGGAGCTGATCAAGCAGGTGCTGACCGAACTGGAGGTCAACCACTTCGTCGACGAAGAGGGCGATATCGGCGCGCCGTGGGAGGGCTTCCGGATCTACTTCATGCTCAAGGGCGAGAAGTCCGAGATCTACACGATCCGGATGTTCCTCGACCGCGAGTTCGACGTGACGGACAAGCCCCGGGTGCTGGAGATCCTGGACGACTGGCACCGCCAGTACTTCTGGCCCAAGGCCTACACCCACGTCCACGACGACGGCCGGCTGCGCATCATCGCCGAGTCCCAGCTCGACCTGGAGCCCGGCATCAACCGCGAGCTGTTCGTCTTCACCACGCGTGCCTGGATCAGCACGTGCATCTCGTTCAACCAGTGGCTCAACGCGCAGCTCCCTCCGGCGGAGACCCCGGAGGCCTGACCGCGCGCAGTCCGCGGCCCCGGCGCGGCCGAGCGCCGGGGCCGCGGTGCGTCCGCAGGCCGTTCGACAGGTGCTGCGGGGCTTTGCCGAGCCGTTCGCCGGGCTCTCGGGCGGGGCGGTCAGTCGTCGGTGACGCGGAGTGACGCCACCAGGGCTTCGACCGCGGCGTCGTAGCGGGCGTCGAGGCCGTCGGTGTTCACCGTCAGCGGCAGGTCGGCGATCCACCAGACCCGCGTGGTGAACGTCGTGCCGCCGCCGCAGCCCACCTCCCATGCGCGGAAGGCCGCGGTGCGGCCCGCCACCGGGCGCGACTCCGCGGTGACCGTGCTCTCACTCGTACAGACGTCCGCCCCCGGGCGGGGTTGCGCCCCGCCCGGAGAGTTTTTCCGTGAGTTTCGGAAACGCGGTCAGCGCAGCGTCGCGAGGCGTTCGGCGGCCTCGGTCAGCACGGACTCCCGCTTGCAGAAAGCGAACCGCACGAGCGGGCGGCCGATCTTCTGCGACTCCTCCGTGTCGTCGAAGAAGACCTTCTCCGGAACCGCGACCACGCCGCACAGTTCGGGCAGCCGGCGGCAGAAGTCGAGGCCGTCGTCGAAGCCGAGCGGGGTGATGTCGGTGGTGACGAAGTACGTGCCGCGCGGGCGGTAGACGGTCAGCCCCGCGGCCTCCAGGCCGGCCGCCAGGATGTCCCGCTTGGTGCGCATGTCCGCGGTGAACTCGGCGAAGTAGGCGTCGGGCAGGCGCAGGGCCGCGGCCACCGCGGGCTGGAACGGGCCGCCGGACACGTAGGTCAGGAACTGCTTGGTGGTGCGGACCGCGGCGACCAGTTCGGGCGACGCGCACACCCAGCCGATCTTCCAGCCGGTGAAGGAGAACGTCTTGCCCGCCGAGCTGATGGTGACCGTGCGCTCCCGCATGCCGGGCAGGGTGGCGAGGGGGATGTGCTCGCCTTCGAACACCAGGTGTTCGTAGACCTCGTCGGTGATGACCAGCAGGTCGTGGGCGACGGCGAGTTCGGCGACCGCGGTGAGTTCCGCGCGGGTGAGGACGGCGCCGGTGGGGTTGTGCGGGGTGTTGATCATGAGGACGCGGGTGCGCGGGGTGATCGCGGCGCGCAGCGCGTCCACGTCCAGGCCGAACGCGGGCGGGCGCAGCGGGACGCCGACGCGGACGCCGCCGGCCATCGCGATGCAGGCGGCGTACGAGTCGTAGAACGGTTCGAGCGCGACGACTTCGTCGCCCGGCTCGACGAGGGCGAGCAGGGCGGCGGCGATGGCCTCGGTGGCGCCCGTGGTGACGAGGACTTCGGTGTCCGGGTCGAACGTCTGGCCGTAGAAGCGCCGCCGGTGTTCGGCGATCGCCTGGCGCAGGTCGGGGTAGCCGGGCCCGGGCGCGTACTGGTTGTAGCCGCCGCGCAGGGCTTCGACGGCCAGTTCGCGGACCGCGTCCGGGCCGTCGGTGTCGGGGAAGCCCTGGCCGAGGTTGATGGAGCCGGTGGCGGCGGCGAGCGCGGACATTTCGGCGAAGATCGTCGTGCCGAGCCCGTCCAGACGTCGGTTCAACAGCGGTCGGCCCACGGAGGCACCTCTTCCTGTCTTCCTGGTGGTTGTTCCTGGCGGTCGTCCGGTTCCGGGCCCGCTTCGGCGTTATTCCGGTCAGGTCCGGTCCGGGGCGAAAGGTGTCACCCGCACGAGTGAACATCTTTCACCGTCAAGGGTGACGACGGGTACGCGGCCAGCCCCTACCGTGAAACGAGCTTCCCGGGCCCGAAGCCACGGCCCGGCCGCGGGCGCCTCACACCGCCCGGGTCGGCCGCCCCGTTCGCGGCCCGCAGCCCCATCCGCCCCGTCAGCCCCTGTGCGTAAGCGATGCATGCCGAATTAAGGACCACGTACTCCGACACCCGCGCCGACGCCCTCGGCTGGTTCCTGGGCCTGCGCCCGCTGCACCCGCTGGCGGTCCGCACCCTCGACCTCGGCGACGCTCACCTCGAGCTGCGCCTGCTCGGCGCCTCGCACCAAGTGCTGGTGCGCGCGCCCGCGGGCCTGTGCTCGGAGACGGTCGCGTGCCTCGGCGAGGCCCGCACTCCGTTGCCCGCCCGGGCCGCGCAGAGCGTCGACGGCTGGGACTACGAATTCACGTCGCTCGCCGAACACCTGCCGCGCGACCGGTTCAGCGCGCGGGTGCGCGAGCTGGTCGCCGAGGTCGACGCGCATCCCGGCGGCCTCATCGGCGCCTACCCGGGCTTCCCGGACGCGGTCACCGCGATAGTCGCGGACCGCCGCGACGGCGTGCTGCGCTGGTCGACCTGGCACACGTACCCCCAGGAAGGGCGCATCGTCAGCACTCGCAGCCGCGCGGCGTGAGCGCCCCCGCGACCGGGCCCGAAGCCCCCGGCACATCCGTCCGCCCGACGGGCCGGCACCGCCGCGAGGCCGCGGACGCGCCGCCCGGTCCGGACACGGCCGTCCGCCCCGCGCCCTCCGAACCTGAACCCGAACCCGAACCCGCGACCGACTTGCCGCTGCCGCCCTCGGTCGCGCGCTGGGTGGTGCTCGCCGCCGTGCTCGTGTGCTCGGCGTGCGGCCTCGTCTACGAACTCGCACTCGTCGCCTTGGGCGGCCAGCTCCGGGCCGATCCGGTGGCCGAGACCTCGGTCGTGCTGTCCGTCATGGTCTTCGCGATGGGCCTCGGCGCGCTCGCCGCCAAGCCGTTCCACGCCCGGCCCGCCGAGGCGTTCGCGCACGTCGAGGCCGCGCTCGCGGTGGTCGGGGGCACGTCCGTCCCGGTCGTGCACGCCGCCGCGCAGGGTCCGGGGCTGTACCGGCCCGCGATGATCGCGGTGTGCCTCGCCACCGGCATGCTCGTCGGCGCGGAGATCCCGCTGCTGATGACGCTCGTCCAGCGGATCCGCCGCCAGGACGCCGGGCACGCGGTGGCCGACCTCTTCGCCGCCGACTACGTCGGCGCGCTCGCGGGCGGACTACTGTTCCCGTTTCTGCTGCTGCCCGCACTCGGCCAGACCGGCACCACGGCCGTCGTCGGCGGCACGAATGCGCTCGTCGGCACCGGTGTGGTGCTGTGGCTGTTCCGCGCCGACCTCGGCGCCCGGGCCCGCGCCCGGGTGTGCGCCCTGGTCGGCGCCGCGCTGCTGGTGCTCGCCGCCGTCGCCGCCTACGGACCGGCGCCCGCCGCCGCGACGCGCAAAGCCGACGCGGCGAAGTGCTCGTACTCCTGTAGTACTGGTGCGTAGGCTGCCTCTGATATCGCAGATATCGCACAGATGTGCTTCCCCGCCTGGGGTCCCGCGGGGCGCGCACGCTGTGCCCGCGCGCGGAGGAGGCCGACGAACCGATGGTTTACGAGGTCGTGGTGCCGATCCCGGTCCGGCTGGTCTGGAGCGTGTTCCACGACCCGGCCAGGCTCGCCGACTGCGTGCCGGGCTGGTCCGACGACGCGCCGCCGCGCAAGACCGGCGACGGCGCCGCCCTGACCGGGCGGCTGAGGCTGCGGGCCGGCAGCACCACCATCACCTACCGCGGCTCGGCGTCGGTCACCGAAGCCGAAGACCTGCCGCTGGCCGTCGCGATCACCGCCGAAGGCATCGAGGCGCGCGGGGAAGCCCCGGTCAAGGCCCTGCTGACCATCCGCCTGGACGACGCCGGCACCGACACCAAGCTCGTCTTCGACGGCTCGCTCACCGCCCAGGGCCGCACCGCCGAACTCCCGCCCGCGCAGCTCGCCGCCGCGCTGCGCCGGGTCGCCGACCGGTTCGCGTCCGCGCTCGCCGAGGAACTCGCCCCGGTGCGCGACCAGGAGACGCCCGACACGGTCCCGGCCCGGCAGGCCGCGCCCCGCGCGGCCGCCGAACCCCGTCCGGTGGTCGTCGCCGCGGCCGAACCCGAGCCGCCGCGCCCGGGCCTGCGGCGCTTCGCCCGCCCGGCACTCGCGGCCTTGGTGGTGCTGCTGCTCGTCCGCGTGCTGCGCCGCCGATCGCAGGGCCTACGCTCTTCCGCATGAGTTCCGACCGTGCTGCGCTGCTCGCCCAGATCAAGGACAAGGCCGTCGTGCACGGCCGCGTCACGCTGTCTTCCGGCAAGGAAGCCGACTACTACGTCGACCTGCGGCGCGTCACCCTCGACGCCGAGGCCGCGCCGCTCGTCGGCCGCGTGATGCTGGACGCCGCCGCGGACCTGGACTTCGAGGCGGTCGGCGGGCTCACGCTCGGCGCCGACCCGGTCGCCGCCGCCATGCTGCACGCCGCCGCGGCGCAGGGCCGCAAGCTCGACGCCTTCGTGGTCCGCAAGACCGGCAAGGCGCACGGCCTCCAGCGCCGCATCGAGGGCCCGGACGTGGCCGGCCGCCGCGTCCTCGCCGTCGAGGACACCTCCACCACCGGCGGCTCGGTCCTCACCGCCGTCGAGGCGCTGCGCGAGGCGGGCGCCGAGGTCGTCGGCGTCGCCGTCATCGTCGAACGCGGCGCCGCCCCGGCCATCGCCGAGGCCGGCCTGCCGTACATCACGGCCTACACGCTGGCCGACCTCGACCTGGGCTGACCGGCGCGCAAAAAACGGGCAAATAGCCCAAAAAAATACCGAAAGTCGGCATGGCGGGCGTCGCTGTGTCGACTTTCTTTCTTTTCGGTCCGGTCGAATGCGTAATTCCGCGGGCACGCTCCGAATTTCTCATTGCGCGGCGCCAACCATCCGATAAGATTTTCTTCTGGCCATTTTTCATCGGGGGGACGGCCACCTGTGGGGGTGCAGGACTTTTCGTGCTGCCGTCGCGCCCCGCCTCCCGATGCTTCAGCCTGTCCCCGGCCCATCATGAGGTCTTCCATGCGTCGCAGCCTTGCTGCCACCGCTGTCGCGGCTCTTCTGACCGCGACTCCGCTTCTCGCCGCCCCGGCGGTCTTTGCCGCGCCGAGTGTGTCGGCGGCCGATCCGATTTCCACTCCGCCGGTGAGTGACGCCTTTACCGGTGCGCCGAAGCAAATCGTTGCCGGTGCCGCGCCGGTCGAATTCAACGCGGTGCTCACCAACTCCAGCGATCAGGACATCCTGTTCACGTCCGAACTCTTTCTCGACTCGACCACGGGTCCGGTCTTCACGTTGAAGCCCGAGCAGGTGAAGCTCGAGTACTACGACGAGAAGACGAGCAAGTGGGTCGCCTCCCGGTACTCGCCCGACTCCGGGGCGCCGATCACGTCTAACACGCTGGACTGGGGCACGGCGCGCCTGACGAAGCCCGGCACCAGTTGGACGATCAAGCTGCGTCTGGCGTTCACCGCGGATGTCCCCGGCCGGAGCATGCAGGCCCGGCTGGGCACGTCGCCCGCTTCGCAGACGCCGCTGAACTGGGGCAACAGCCCGGCCCGGCCCGCGACGTTCGACTTTGCGCTGAAGGCCGCCGCGGGGAATTCGCCGAAGCCCCCGACCGTCGACCCCTCGTTGCCGACGCAGCCGGCCAACCCCGGCTCCGCCGTGGTCCAGCCGAACTCCTGGAAGGGGAACGGCCCGGCGGTCGCGTTCAGCGGTCTGCCGGGGAACATCGTCGTCGGTGCCCAGCCCGCCGAGTTCCGCGTGACCCTGAAGAACACCACAGGGGAAGCCATCGGGTTCACGCCGTCGGTGTCCCTGACGAGCGCCGCCGGCGGAGCGCCGCTCCGCGCATCGCAGGTGGACCTCCAGGCCCAGGGGCTCGGTTCGACGACGTGGGGCAAGGTCCATTTGTTCGAAGGCCCCGGCGCGGATGACGACCCCGGGTCGAACGTCGTGTCCGGGTGGTTCGGCGTCCAGGATCCCGAAGACCCGAACGCCTGGACCGGGTTCGACATGGCACCAGGTCAGGAAATCACGCTGAACCTGCGGGTCGCCTTCTCGAAGGACGCTCCGCTCGGCCAGACGGTGGGCCTGGTCATCGGCCTCGGTGCCGGTGAATCCGAGCAGGACTACCTCTCGTACAGCGACTACTACGTCTTCAACCTCGTCGCCGCCGGCCAGGAGCGCCCCGTCCCCGGCGACGTCGTGCTTCCGAAGCCGCCGAAGAAGATCCCCGGCAAGCCCAAGGCAGGTCAGCAGCTTGCCGCGACCGGCGGCAACGACAGCAGCGCCACCACGTGGGCCGTCGCGGGCGGTGCCGCGCTGGTCGGCGGGGCCGGCCTGCTCGTCGTGATGCGCCGCCGCAAGGCGGGCACCGCGGCCTGACCGCACCGCCGTGCCTCGGGACGCCCGAAGGCGCGGTGACCGTGGACGACACAGCGCCCCCGGCCGGAACTCCGGCCGGGGGCGCTGTGGTTGAACGGGCTGTGACGTGCGGAATTGCGGAGGCGCGGGCCGAGGGGTCAGCGGGCGCGGTGGCTGACCGGGCGCTCGGCCTGCTCGGCGGCCGGCGGGCCTTCGCCGCGCTTCTTCGCCTTCCGGTCGCGGATGACCTCGATGATGATCGGCAGCAGCGAGATCACCACGATCAGCGCGATGCCGGGCAGCAGGTACTTGTCGATGCTGTCGCCGATCGCGTCGCCGAGGAAGTAGCCGGCCAGGATGATGCCGACCGTCCAGATGACGCCGCCGACCACGTTCCAGACGAAGAACTTCTTCGCAGGCATCTCCAGGACGCCGGCGACCGGGTTGAGGAACGTGCGCACGATGGGGATGAAGCGGGCCAGGACGACGGCCTTCGCCGGGCCGAACTTCTCGAAGTAGTACTCCGCCTTGTCGACGTACTCCTTCTTGAAGAGCTTCGAGTTCGGCTTGTTGAACATCTTCGGCCCGGCCTTGGCGCCGATGAGGTGGCCGAGTTGGGCGCCGGCGATCGCGCACAGCGGTGCGCCGATGAGCATCGCGGGCAGCGACAGGCTCGTGCCGACGATTTTCTCGGCCGAGCTGGATGCGGCGACTCCGGCGAGGAAGAGCATCGAGTCACCCGGGAAGAAGAACCCGACCAAGAGGCCGGTCTCCGCGAAGATGATCACGAGGATGCCGATGAGTCCGAACGTCGAGATGAGTGACGTGGCGTCGAGCACGTTCACAGCAAGGGAGTCCACCCGGGCAGAGTAGCCGCCATTCCCGGGCCCGGTGGTAGCCGGTGCACCCCCGGGAGCATCGTCGGGGTGGCTCCATGAAGGAATTCGCCCTGGTCAAGGGTAGGTAAAGAGACTTAAAAGTCGAGGGAAAGATCTTCGGGAGGAGTGCCGGTATGGAACGACTGGTGGTCATCGGCGGCGACGCCGCGGGAACGAGCGCGGCCTCGCAGGCCCGCCGCAGGCGCGGCGCCGGCGACCTGGAGATCGTCGTGCTGGAACGCGGCCCCTACACCTCCTACTCGGCGTGCGGAATCCCGTACTGGGTCGGCGGCTTGGTGGACGGGCCCGACGCGCTCATCGCCCGCGCCCCCGAAGTGCACCGCGCCCGCGGCCTCGACGTGCGGCTGGGCACCGAGGCCGAAGGCATCGACCTCGACAAGCGCGAGGTCGCGGTCCGCGACACCGCCACCGGCGAGGCCGCCCGCATCGGCTTCGACCAGCTCGTCGTCGCCACCGGCGCGTCGCCCAAGCGCCCGCCGGTGCCGGGTATCGACGCGGACGGCGTCTTCGGCGTCCAGACCCTCGACGACGGCCGCGCCCTCATCGACGGCCTCGCCCCGCACCGGCGCCGGGCGGTCGTCATCGGCGGCGGCTACATCGGCATCGAAATGGCCGAGGCCATGAAGGAACGCGGCCTGGACGTCGTGGTGCTCGACCGCGGCGCCCAGCCGATGTCCACGCTCGACCCCGACATGGGCGTCCTCGTGCACGAGCAGATGGAAGCGATGGGCATCGACGTGGTCGCCGGCGCCGACGTCCAAGGCGTGGAGACCGGCCCGGACGGATGGGTGCGCGCCGTCGTCACCGCCGACGGGACCCACCCCGCCGACCTCGTCGTGCTCGGCACCGGCGTCCGCCCCGCGAGCGAACTGGCCCGCGATGCCGGGCTTCCACTCGGCGACAGCGGCGGCATCCGCACCGACCTGCGCATGCGCGTCTGGGGCCGGGACCCCCGGCACGACGGCATCTGGGCGGCCGGCGACTGCGTCGAGGTGCTCAACCTGGTGTCCGGCCGCTTCCAGCACGCCGCCCTCGGCACGCACGCCAACAAGCAAGGACGCGTCGTCGGCATGAACATCGGCGGCGAGTACGCCACGTTCCCCGGCATCGTCGGCACCGCCATCAGCAAAGTGTGCGACCTGGAGATCGCCCGCACCGGGCTGCGCGAGAAGGACGCCGACGCGGCGGGCTTCGTGTACGAGACCGCCACCATCGAGTCCACCGGCCGGGCCGGCTACTACCCGGGCGCCGACAAGATGACCGTCAAGATGCTCGCCGAACGCGCCAGCGGGCGGCTGCTCGGCGTCCAGATCGTCGGCCGGGACGGCGCCGCCAAGCGCATCGACGTCGCGGCGGTCGCCCTCACCGCACGCATGACCGTCGAAGACCTCACCGCGCTCGACCTCGGATACGCGCCGCCGTTCTCGCCGGTCTGGGACCCGATCCTCGTCGCCGCCCGCAAAGCCGCGCAGAAGGTCGCCCAGTAGGCCGCCCAGTTGGTCGTCGGGTCGTCCGTCGGGTGGGCCGTCCGGTTGGCGGCGGAGCGCCCCGGGCGGCAATCGGAGGTGGCGCGGGGCCGACGGGTGGGTGTAGGTGCCGGGGCGGGTCTGCCAGGATGGGCGGCAGCGGTGATACGGCCATCCGTGTCGAAACCCTCATATCCGCCGCAGGCTCGTTCACAAGGAGCTAACGCATGCCCATCGCAACTCCCGAGGTCTACGCCGAGATGCTCGACCGGGCGAAGGCCGGCCGATTCGCCTACCCGGCGATCAACGTGACCTCGTCCCAGACCCTGAACGCCGCCCTGCGCGGCTTCGCCGAGGCGGAGAGCGACGGCATCATCCAGGTGTCCACCGGTGGTGCGGAGTTCCTCTCCGGCACCACCGTCAAGGACATGGTCGTCGGCTCGGTCGCCTTCGCCGAGTACGCGAAGGTCGTCGCCGAGAAGTACGCGGTCAACGTCGCGCTGCACACCGACCACTGCCCGAAGGACAAGCTGGACGGCTTCATGCGTCCGCTGATCGACATCTCCGCCGAGCGGGTGAAGAAGGGCCAGGACCCGCTCTTCCAGTCGCACATGTGGGACGGCTCGGCCGTGCCGCTCGACGAGAACCTGGCGATCGCGCAGGAGCTGATCGCCAAGTGCGCCGCCGCGCGCATCGTCATGGAGCTGGAGATCGGTGTCGTCGGCGGCGAGGAAGACGGCGTCGACAACGAGATCAACGACAAGCTCTACACGACCCCCGAGGACGCGCTGAAGACCGTCGAGGCCATCGGCCTGGGCGAAAAGGGCCGCTACATGCTGGCCGCGACCTTCGGCAACGTGCACGGCGTCTACAAGCCGGGCAACGTCGTCCTGCGCCCGTCGATCCTCAAGGACATCCAGGACGCGGTCGCCGCCAAGTACGGCCAGGACAAGCCGTTCGACCTGGTGTTCCACGGCGGTTCCGGCTCGCTGCTCGAAGAGATCCGCGAGGCCGTCGACTACGGCGTCGTCAAGATGAACGTCGACACCGACACGCAGTACGCCTTCACCCGCCCGATCGCGGAGCACATGTTCCGCAACTACGACGGCGTGCTGAAGGTCGACGGCGAGGTCGGCAACAAGAAGCAGTACGACCCGCGTTCCTACGGCAAGGCCGCCGAGACGTCGATGGCCGAGCGCGTCATCGTCGCCTGCCAGGACCTGCGTTCCGCCGGCACCCGCATGAAGTGAACCCGGTCGCGGATCGCATGATCGGATAACGGTCGGAAGCACGGACCGGCCCGGCACCCTCCGAGGGTGCCGGGCCGGTCCGCGTTCGCACGCATGGGCCGAAACGGCCGTGAACTAGCCGCGCTGCCAGGGCAGACGCTGCGGCGCCAACGGCGGCTTCCGCAGATCCCGGTGCGCGGGCTGGACGTTCGGCGCCGTACTCCCGGCCGGGTGCTCGCCCGCGGCCGGCTTCCGGTCGTCGCCCTTGGCGCCCGAACTGCCGTCCGAGCAACCCGACGCCGAGGCCAGGCCGACGGTCACGACGAGCGCGGCGAGCACGGTCGCGACGCGGGTGCGGCGGTGCCGCGTGTCCATGGATCCCCCTGGGTCCCCCGGGAGACGGCCGACGGCCGTCCACAAGGGGAAGACCATAGCGCTCCGGCCGATGCCCGGCGACAAGGCAGGATGGGGCCATGACGATCGACCAGAACCTGTTCGGCGGCCCCGACCCCACACTGCTGCCCGAGGACCCCGCGAACGAACTCCTCGACGGCGGCGCCGATCCCGTCGACGTGGCCGCGAAGTACCCGGCCTCGTCCGCCGCGTGGGCCGCGCTCGCGGACCGCGCGTTCGCCGCGGGCCACCCCGTCGAGTCCTACGCCTACGCCCGCACCGGCTACCACCGCGGCCTCGACGCCCTGCGCCGCGCGGGCTGGCGCGGCCACGGCCCCGTCCCGTGGGAGCACGAGCCCAACCGCGGCTTCCTCACCGCGCTGCACGCGCTGGCCCGGGCCGCCGGGGCGATCGGCGAAGAGGAGGAAGAGGTCCGCTGCACGCTGTTCCTGCGGGAGAGCAGCCCGACGGCGGCGGACGCGCTGCAGGGCTGACCGGCGGCCGGCCGCGGCCGGCCGCCGGTTCACGCGGATCCGCGCCGCCGCGCGGCGTCCGGCGTCAGGCCGGCGGCTCCGGCACGTACAAGCGCCATGCCGCCGGCCGCACGGTCCACGTGCGCAGCCGCACCGGGCCGGTGGTCAGGGTGTCCGCCTCGTAGGTGAAGTCCGGCCCGCACACGGTGATCTCCCGGGCCCGGACATGCAAGCGCCGGGTCGGGGTCTCGTCCGCGCCGCGGGTCTGCGCGGGCAGCCCGAAGCGTCCGGCACCGGGGGAGCCGGTCACCGACACCGCGGCGGTGCCCGGCGTGATCGTGGTCAACCGTTCCTGCGCGGCCGCGGGTGGCATCCCGCCGTCGCCGTTCGCGCCGCCCGCTGCGGACCCCGCCGAACTGTCGCAATCGTCACATCCGACGTGCACCGCGAACACCGGGCGGTCCACGTCGACGATGACCCGGCCGTCCGCCTCGATCCGCAGCCGCTGCCCGGTCGGCCCGACGGCCGCCGACATGCTGTGCGCCGCGCGGTCCCAGATCGACCGCAGCGCCCGCCGCGCGACCGCGCCCGCGGGGGCCGCCGTGCGAGTCGCGCGGACCCCTTCGCCGATCCGCACCGAGCGCAGCGCGACGCCGCCGAGATCGTCCGTCAGGAGGTCCAGGCACCGCTCCCGGTCGCCGAGCGCGACCCGGGCCGCCTTGGCGGCTTCCGCCGGAAGGCCCAGCGCACGGGCCAGATGGCCGCCTCCCGACGCGCCCGGGCGCGTGTCGACCGGGACGACGCCCAGGGGGGTCCCGGAGAGTTCTCCGTGCCGCTCCAGGACACGCACCACGGCGTGCATCCCGCCGTCGCCGCCGACCAGCACGACACGCCGCCGGCCACGCCGGACCAGGGCCCTTTCCAGCTCCGCGGCATCGGAGGGGACGACGATCTTGGCGGGTGCCGCGGCCCGCAAAACGTCCAGCGCGACCCGGACCGACTCGCCGTCCGCCGAGCGTGCCGCAGGGTCCGTGATCACGAGCAGCGCGCGCTCGGCCGACACCGGTCGTCCTTCCTCAGGTAACCTCTCCCCGCAAGAGCCCCTTGCGCACAGGCGTCAAGGGGCTTGGACTTTCCGGGGCTCCCGTGAACAAACATGCCCCGCCAGGAAGGGGTGTACGCCTCATGCCCGCACTCGTACTCGTCGGTGCCCAATGGGGAGACGAGGGCAAGGGGAAGGCCACCGACCTGCTCGGCGGTTCCGTCGACTACGTGGTCCGCTACCAGGGCGGCAACAACGCCGGCCACACGGTGGTGATCGGGGACCAGAAGTACGCGCTGCACCTTCTGCCCTCCGGCATCCTCACGCCGGGGTGCACCCCGGTCATCGGCAACGGAGTCGTGGTCGACCCCGGTGTGCTGCTCCAGGAGATCCGCACCCTGCAGGACCGCGACGTCGACACGTCGAAGCTGCTGATCTCCGGCAACGCGCATCTCATCACGCCGTACCACCGGACGCTCGACAAGGTGACGGAACGGTTCCTCGGCAAGCGCAAGATCGGCACCACCGGGCGCGGTATCGGCCCGGCGTACGCGGACAAGATCAACCGTGTCGGCATCCGCGTCCAGGACCTCTTCGACCCCGGGATCCTCCGGCAGAAGGTGGAGAGCGCCCTCCACGACAAGAACCAGATGCTGGTCAAGATGTTCAACCGGCGCGAACTGTCGGTGGAAGCCATCGTCGAGGAGTACCTGGAGTACGCCGAGGCGCTCCGGGACTACGTCGCCGACACGACGTACATCCTGAACAAGGCCCTCGACGAAGACAAGGTCGTCCTGCTGGAAGGCGGCCAGGGCACGCTCCTGGACGTCGACCACGGCACGTATCCGTTCGTCACGTCGTCCAACCCGACCTCGGGCGGCGCGTGCGCCGGGTCCGGCATCGGCCCGACCAAGATCAGCCGGGTCATCGGCATCCTCAAGGCCTACACGACCCGCGTCGGCTCGGGCCCGTTCCCGACCGAGCTGCTCGACGAGGACGGCGAGAAGCTGCGCGCCATCGGCCACGAGCGCGGGGTGACCACCGGCCGCGACCGGCGCTGCGGCTGGTTCGACGCGGTGATCGCCCGCTATGCCACCCGGGTGAACGGCCTCACGGACTTCTTCCTCACCAAGCTGGACGTGCTGACCGGCTGGGAGCAGATCCCGGTGTGCGTCGCCTACGAGATCGACGGCAAGCGCTACGACGAGATGCCGATGTCGCAGACCGACTTCCACCACGCGAAGCCGGTCTACGAGATGCTCCCGGGCTGGAGCGAAGACCTCACCCGGGCAAAGACGTTCGACGACCTGCCGAAGAACGCGCAGGCGTACGTCAAGGCGCTGGAGGACATGTCCGGCGCGCCGATCTCCGCGATCGGCGTCGGCCCGGGCCGCGACCAGACGATCTCGCTGCGCTCGTTCCTCTGACACGTGTGCACCCCCGGGGCTGACACCCTGTCGGCCCTGGGGGGCAACGGCTGCCACTGTGCCGGTTTCGGGTGCCTTGTCGCCTCCTTAGGCTGTGCGCATGACCACTGTGGACCCGGCGGCCGGCAAGGCCGTGTACGAAGCAGACCGTGCGCACGTCTTCCACTCCTGGTCCGCGCAGGGGCTCATCGCGCCGCTGCCGGTCGCCGGGGCCGAGGGCGCCTACTTCTGGGACTACGAGGGCAACAAGTACCTCGACTTCGCGTCCCAGCTCGTGAACAGCAACATCGGCCACCAGCACCCCAAGGTCGTCGCGGCGATCAAGGAGCAGGCCGACAAGCTCTGCATGATCCAGCCCGCGTTCGCGAACGACGCGCGCAGCGAGGCGGCCCGCCTCATCGCCGAGCTGGCCCCGGGCGACCTCAACCGGGTGTTCTTCACCAACGGCGGCGCCGAGGCCAACGAGAACGCGATCCGCATGGCGCGCCTGCACACCGGCCGCCAGAAGGTGCTGTCGACGTACCGCTCGTACCACGGCGCCACGGCCAACGCGATCGCGCTGACCGGCGACCCGCGCCGCTGGCCGAACGAGACCGGCGTGTCCGGCATCGTGCACTTCTGGGGCCCGTACGCCTACCGCTCCGCGTTCCACGCCGCCGACGAGGCGCAGGAGTGCGAGCGCGCGCTGGCGCACCTCGAGAACACCATCGTCTTCGAGGGCCCGGCCACGGTCGCCGCGATCGTCCTGGAGACCGTCGTCGGCACCGCCGGCATCCTCGTGCCGCCGGCCGGCTACCTCGCCGGCGTGCGCGCCCTGTGCGACAAGTACGGCATCATCCTCATCGCCGACGAGGTCATGGCCGGCTTCGGCCGCACCGGCGCCTGGTTCGCGGTCGACAACTGGGGCATCACCCCGGACCTGATCACCTTCGCGAAGGGCGTCAACTCCGGTTACGTCCCGCTGGGCGGCGTGGTCATCTCCGACCGCATCTACGAGACCTTCCGCGAGCGCCCCTACCCGGGCGGCCTGACCTACTCCGGCCACCCGCTGGCGTGCGCCGCCGCGGTCGCGACGATCAACGCGATGCGCGACGAGAAGATCGTCGAGAACGCCAAGTGGCTCGGCGAGACGGTCATCGGCCCCGAGCTGCGCGCGTTGGCCGAACGCCACCCGTCCGTCGGCGAGGTCCGCGGCCTCGGCGTGTTCTGGGCCGTCGAGCTGGTCAAGAACAAGGAGACCCGCGAGCCGCTGGTGCCGTACAACGCGGCCGGCGCGGACGCGAAGGCGATGAACGACTTCGCCGCGGCGTGCAAGGCGCGCGGCCTGTGGCCGTTCGTCAACATGAACCGCACGCACGTCGTTCCGCCGTGCAACTCCACCGAGGCCGAGGTCAAGGAAGGCCTCGCGATCCTCGACGAGGCGCTCACGGTCGCCGACGCGTTCTGCGTCTGAGCCGCGAAACGGACCGCGTCCGCTCCCCGAGTACCGGCATACGGGGGAGCGGGCGCGGTTTCGCGTGCCCGCGGTCCGGCGCGGCATGGTGAGTTCGGCGGTGGGTTCGCCGCAGGAGTTTCGCAGCTCCGGCCGTCTTGGCGGATTTTTGCCGTCCGCCCGGTGCGCAAACCGGACATCCCTTCATATGATCGAGCGGATCGGATGGGGGATGCCCGCCGGTGCGGGGGCATCGGCGGCCGGGTGGAAAGAGACCGACGTGCAGCCGGCCGAATCCAACGTGTTCACCGGCATCTCGTTCGCGGGCGCGGTTCGCCGCATCAGCCTGCGCGAGGAGATCGCCGAGGCACTCAGCGACGACTTGGTCACCGGGCGCCTGCCCGCGGGCGCGTCGCTGACCGTCAACGACGCGGCACGCCGCTTCGGCGTGTCCGCGACGCCCGTCCGCGAGGCGCTCATCCACCTGGCCGCGCACGGCCTGTTCACCGGCGGCCACCACCGCGGCTTCCAGGTCGCCCGGTACACGTGGGCCGACTTCACCGAGATCGTGGAGGCCCGCAAGCTCATCGGCGTCCCGCTCGTCGGCCGCATCGCCCGCACGTTCCCCGAGGAAGCCGGCCCGGGGCTGCTGCGGCTGGCGGACCGCCTGGACAACGCCCGCTGGCACGGCGACCCGGCGGAAACCGCGGCGCTCGACCGGCAGTTCAACGGGGACATCGGCAGGCTGTGCGGCAACGGCCGTCTGGAAGGCATGCTGCGCGCCCTGCGGGTGCAGACCTGGATGTATCTGGGCCCTTATATGCGCGCCGCGATCGCCCCTGCCGACGCGTGGCGGCGACACCGCGACCTGGTCGAACGCATGGTCGCGCGGGACGCCGAGGGCGCCCAGGCGGTCATGCGCGACAACCTCGCCGAGCTGCGGCCGTTCGCCCGCCGCCTGGTCGGCGAGGGCGAAGGGGACCTGGGCTAGGTTGTCCACCGCGTAGATCCCCCGACGCGCGCCGTTCCGGCGCGCCTCCGAGGCCCCGGGAGCCCCGCTGTGGACTGTGACGTCTGGCTCGTACCGCTCGTCGACGTGCTGTGCCACAGCCCGGAGAACCCCTTCAAGGACGAACTCGCGGCCTACGACGCGGTCCTGACGGCGGGTGGGCTTCCGCCGGTGCCGGTCTACACGTGGACGGAGGGCCTGGACAAAGGCGTCTGCACGGTCGGCGCGTTCGACCACGAGTCCCTGCACTACCTGCGCCGCGCCTACCTGCTGCACCGCACCGGCTTCCCGGTGACCCCGGTGGCCGCCCTCGGCGAGGACTACGACCACCTCCTGGAAACATTCGAAGCGGCCGCGCAGCACTCCCACTTGGTGTGGCACTTCGACCACGCGGGCGCCTACCTGCCGATCGATTTCCCGCGCCCGCTCAACGACGAGCCGCTGCCCGAGGACGGCGGACCGCTCGGGTCGAGCCTGGGGATGCTGCGCGAACTCGAAGACCTCGCGCCGTACATCGGCGTGGACCTGCTCGACCCGCCGATGCCGGCGCCGGCCTACGACGCGTCGCCGTACGCCCGCGAGCGGCATGTGTGGGCCGTCCTCTACCGGGCCGCGCAACTCAGCGTGCACCAAGGCTCGATGATCGTCTTCGCCTGACCGGGCCGATATCGCCCGCTTCGCCCCCCCGCCTCAGGGGCGTCCGCGGAAAGCCCGGAAAAAAGTTCGGCGCGGCCTGCAAAGAACCGCAGGCATCCGGACATAGACAGGCGACGGTATTGGGGGCAGGGGGTGCAGGTGGGGCGGGACGAGGCGTTCCGGGACGTGTTCCGGGAGCACTACAACGCCGTGTTCCGTTACGCCTGGCGCCGCGTCGGCCCCGATGCCGCACACGACGTCGCGGCCGAGGTCTTCCTGATTGCGTGGCGGCGCTGGGAGACCGTGCCGCGGCTGGACCCTCTGCCGTGGCTCTACGGAGTCGGCCGCGGCGTCGTGCTGAACCACCTGCGCGCACAGAACCGAGGCCAGATACTCGAGGCCCGGCTGATGGTCGAACCCGACCTGCCGGTCCGCGATCTGGCCGACGGTGTGGCGGCGCGCGGCCTGGTGCTGGCCGCGTGGCAGAGCCTGGGGGGCACCGACCGCGAAGTGCTCGCGCTGATCGGCTGGGAAGGCCTGGACGTCGCCACCGCGGCGCGCGTCATGGACTGCTCGGTACCGGCGTTCACCGCACGCCTGTACCGCGCCAAACGCCGGCTGCGCGCGGCACTCGAATGCCAGGACAAGGCAGCCGAGGACACCCCGGAACGGGTTGTCCCGGCCCGATTGGGTTTGGAGGAGCGATGCGTCTGACCGACGAGGTCCGCGCGCTGATGCAACCGAACGACCCTGCCCCGGTGCCCCCCGATTCCGGAGAACTCCCCGACCGCGCGCGCTACACCCTCGAGGACATCCTCGTCTCGCGCCCCGGCGTGGTGTCGACCCGTACAGGGGTCGGGCCGACACCGCGCCGGTCCCTGATCCCGAGGTCGAGGCGCGGGTGGCTGATCCCGCTGACGGTGTGCGTCGCGGCGTCGACCGGTGTGGCGATCGGGGGCGTGCTCCCGGGGCCGACGACGCCGGGTGACACCAATGCGGTGCGCTGTTACGCGGACACCGAGGTGGCGGCCGACCCGTTCCACGGGGCGTACGCGAGCGGCACCGGCGAGCACGGAGCCGTGGACGCGGCGCAGCAGTGCACGGAGCTGTGGCGGCTCGGCCTGCTGAGCAGCTCGCCGCCGTACAGCATCCCGCCGAGAGCGGCCCGGCCGCAGAGCGTGCCGCCGCTCGTCACCTGCGTCTCGGAGGGTTTCGCGGCGGTGTTTCCCGCGGGACCGGACTTCTGCAGGGCCGCGGGGCTGGCGCCGTTGGCCCGGGGCGACGCCGCGGGCCAACGGCCGGCCGGTCACCAGAATTCGACGGACGAAGCCTTGTCGTTGATCCACAGCGGCACGTTTCCGCCCGGGGAAAGCAACTCGTAGTAGCCGGCCCGGTCCGAGGTCAGGTTCGAGCCGTCCCAGATGCGGATCCCGCACATGTTCTCGACCCAGGCGGCGCTCACCCTGTCGTTGAATGCGGTCAGGTTTACCCAGTGATAGCTTCCGCAGCCCGCACTGCTCACCAGCACGAAAGAATTCCCGGTGTTATTCGTGTCCTGGTAGAGAATCGCGTGGACCGTCGAACCGATCGCGTTCGCGGAAAGGTCCTCGACGGCGGCCGTGTTCGGCTGCGCCGGTGCGTTGGTCACCTTCCCCCCGGTCAGCGACGCGGTCAGCTCGGTGAACGTGGCATAACACGTGGTCTTCTGCGTGTCCGCCGAGTAGACGCAGTGCCGGCCCGCCTCGGCGGGCGCCGCCTGGGCCGTCGCCGTACCGCCGAGCAGGGCTCCGGCGAGCGCCGTGGCGCCGGCCGCGGCCGCTATTCGTTTGCCGATCATGTGCACTCCGATCGTGTATCCCACCCGGACCCGGGATTACGGCCACGGCGATTTCGACGGGCCCCCGGACGTCCATACGAAGGCGCATGCTAGACCGGCCAACCGTTCGAATGGAAGGAGAATGACCGAGAACGAGTGCGGCCTTCCGGGATATTCTGGCCGGAATGTGATCACGCTTTTCCGGAAAGCGGAAAAAGGTATTCCGGAAAGGCGTCGGGGAAAACCCGTTCGTCCCGGTGTGGGAAAATGCCGGGAGGTATGCCGTGCCGTTTTCCGGTCAACCCGGGCAGGCCGGGAAACGCCCCCGCGGAGGCGCGCCCGACCGGCTGCACGGACCGGGCACTACGCTCGACCCCGTGAAGGTCCTCGTCATCGGCAGCGGTGCCCGCGAGCACGCGCTTTGCCGCTCGCTGTCCCTCGACCCCGCGGTCGACTCCCTCTACTGCGCGCCCGGCAACGCCGGCATCGCCGCGGTCGCCGAACTGCGCCCGGTCGACGCGATGAACGCCGCCGCCGTCGCCGACCTGGCGGCGGACCTCGGCGCCGACCTGGTGGTCGTGGGCCCGGAAGGCCCGCTGGTGGCGGGCTGCGCCGACGCCGTGCGGGCGCGCGGCATCGCGTGCTTCGGCCCGTCCGGCACCGCGGCGCGGCTGGAAGGCTCCAAGGCGTTCGCCAAGGAGGTCATGGCCGCCGCGGGCGTGCCGACCGCCCGCTCGTACGTCTGCACCACGCCGGAAGAAGCCGACGCCGCCCTCGACGCGTTCGGCCCGCCGTACGTCGTCAAGGACGACGGCCTTGCCGCCGGCAAGGGCGTCGTGGTGACCGACGACCTGGAGGCCGCCCGCGCACACGCCGCTTCCTGCGGCCGCGTGGTCATCGAGGAGTTCCTCGACGGCCCCGAGGTGTCGCTGTTCGCCGTCACCGACGGCACCACGTCGCTCGCGCTGCAGCCCGCGCAGGACTTCAAGCGCATCGGCGACGGCGACGCCGGCCCGAACACCGGCGGTATGGGCGCGTACTCGCCGCTGCCGTGGGCTCCGCCCGGGCTGGTCGAGGACCTCATGGCGACCGTCGTGCGGCCGACCGTGGACGAGATGCGCCGCCGCGGCACGCCGTTCTCCGGCGTGCTGTTCGTCGGCTTGGCGCTGACCTCGCGCGGCCCGCGCGTCATCGAGTTCAACTGCCGCTTCGGCGACCCGGAGACCCAGGTCGTGCTGGCCCGGCTGAAGACCCCGCTGGCGGGCGTCCTCAACGCCGCGGCCGTCGGCCGCCTCGGCGACCTCGAACCGCTGCGCTGGCGGGACGGCGCCGCGGTGACCGTGGTCGTCGCCGCCGAGAACTACCCGGGCACGCCGCGCACCGGCGACCCGATCGAGGGCCTCGACGCCGCGGCCCAGGTCCCCGACGCGTATGTGCTGCACGCGGGCACCCGCCGCGGCGAAGACGGCGGCGTCCTGTCGTCCGGCGGCCGCGTGCTGTCGGTGACCGCCACCGCCGACACGCTGGCCGCGGCCCGCGACCGGGCATACGAAGCCGTCGCCCGGATCTCGCTGGCGGGCTCGCAGCACCGGACGGACATCGCGGCACGGGCGGTCAAGGGGGAGATCACCGTCTGACCGCGGCGGCCGCGGCGCCGGCTGCTGTCCACAGCCTGTGGACCACGCCACGGCGTCGGAACCCGCCTTCCGCCGGTCGGATGACCACAACGACCGGTGTGCTTTCGAACCCGACACGGAGCCTTCCGTGTCGGGTTCGGTCATATTCGTGACACGAGGGGCCGATGTGCTCCGCTCGGCCGGTTCCGGGTGGGTTCGGCTCACTCCTGCGGATGGAGTTCGGCCTGATCCTGGCCCTACGGGGAACTCGTCGCATTATCGTGCGAGCACTGCGGTTCGTAGTCGCTCGAACCGCTATGAGTGATGCCTTCGATGTTCCCCGAGCCTGGATGGGGGCGAACGGGTGACCGGTGCCGCAGATGCCCGCGCGCGAGCGCGCAGCGTCCTGCGCTTGCGCACAGGTGCGATTGCCTGTGCCGGCGCGGCCGTCGCGTTCCTCGTCGTCGCCGCCCGCCGCGGACTCGGCCAAAGCACCGCCGGGACCGCGCTGGCGGCCTTCGCGGCGGCTCTCGTCGTGCTGATCCTGTGGGCTGCCCTCGGCCTGCTGCTGGTGCGCCGCCCCGGTGCCGCCGCGGTGCCGCTGCGGCCGGAGGACGCCCCCGAGTTCCACCGCATGCTCGGCGACCTCGCCGCGGACCTGCGCGTCCCGGTGCCCGCCGACGTCCGGGTGTGCCCGGAATGCGACAGCTGGCTGGAGCAGGACACCACGCGCCGCTGGGGGCGCTCGCGCACGGTCCTGGTGGTCGGCGCCCCGTTCCTGTGGTGGCTGCGCGTCGGGGAGCTGCGGGCCCTCCTCGCCCCGGTGGTGGCGGGCACCGAGCCGGCCGCGGACCCGGCGGTCGCGGCGGCCCGCGCGTGGATCCGGCGGCTGGACGCCGTCGCGCACCCGTACGCGTCCCGCACCCGCCCCGCCAAGGTCTCCCCGTGGACCGCACCCCTGCGCCGCGTCCCGCGCGCCTTCGCCCGCCAACTCCTCGACCTGACGCGCGGTCCCGCGGAATGCATGGAACGCGACATCGCCGCCTGGGCGGCCTCCCGCGCGCAGGACGTCGACGCCCCGCTCCGGGCCACCGCACACGAGCAGGTCGGCCTCGCCTACGCGGGCTGGGACCGCCTGCTGACCCGCCTCGCCGCGCCCGCCTGGAACCTGCACCGGTACCCGGACGCGCTGATGGCCGGCGTCGTCGCCGCGCTCACCGATCTGTCGCAGCGCGACCGGCTCGCCGACATCTTCGGCGCCCGCCTCGCGGAACGCCCGGCCAGCGACCTGGTCGCGGCCCCGGCGGCCATCGACGCCCAGGTCTCGCGCCTGGCCGCGGACATCTTCGCGGACCCCGTCCCGGACGGCGCGGTGCGCGTTGCGGTGTCGTGGGCCGAGTACCCGGCCCGGGTGATCGAGCCGGTCTGGCGGTCCCGCGCCGCCGTCCTCGTCGAGGCGATGGACGCCTCCGACGGGCAGCCGGGCCCCGCGTGCGTCGGCCGCGTCCTGGACCGGCTGCGCGACGGCGCCCGCCCCGGCGACCGCGCCGCGTTCGACCCGGAGCGCATGACCGAACACGTCATCGCCCTGGTCGCCTGCGCCGCGGTCGACACCGGCCGCATGTTCGCCGCCGTCGACTGGCTCGACGGCGCGGTCCTGGTCGACGCCGCGGGCCGCACCGCCGACCTGCCCGGCCTCGTCGGCCGCGCCGTCGACGACGGCGACGACCGCCCCCTGCGCACCTGGCTCGACGGCATCGGCGTCCGCACCGCAGAGCCGATCCGCTTGGGCGGCTGAGGGGACGCGCGGCGGTCGCCCGCCGCGACGGCGTGCGGTGGCGGCCCCGACTCGCTGCACATCCGACCGGTCCCTTCGGGCGATCACCCTGGGAATCACCCAAACGGGTGCAACCGTCCATCCCTGCGCATTCGTTCCTTTGGTAAGACGAACCGAGCGTGGCAGTGCGTGATGTGACGTACCGTCATATTCCAGCGGTGCGCCACGCGCGTGCCCTGATCCCTCCGGTGGTACCCGCCGGGATACCCCCCGTGCGTGCGCCGCGCGGGGCGGACGGCAGACCCGGCCGCACGGGGAAGCCCGTGCGGCGCCGAGCAAGGAGCAGCGAAGTGCCGCTGGTGAACCGGCGCCAGGCGCTGGGAGCGTTGGGCGCCGCGGGCGCGGGAGCCGCCGGACTCGTGTGGTGGGGCGCCGCCTCCGACCACGGCGGGACCGCGGCATCCGTCCCGCCCGACGCGCCGCCGCCCCCGACCCCGCCCGGCCGGGCCGCGCCCGCCCCCGGCGTACCGCCCGCCGATCCGCACCGGATCGCGGCGGAGAACGCCAAGACCGGCAGCACCGCGTGGAAGCCCGGCCGCGGCGGCGCCCGGGCCGCGAACGACATCGGGCACCCCATCAAGGGCTACACGTCGGCCACCAGCGTCGCCGCCGGCGAACGCCTCGACTTCCACGTCTCCGTCGCGCCCGCCGGGCAGTACACCGTCGCGGTCTACCGGCTCGGCGACTACGGGGGCGCGGGCGGCCGCCACCTGGTCACCAGCCCGCGGCTGAACGGCGCGCCCGGCGCCCCCGCGGCGCTGGACGTGCCCAGCGGGATGCTGTCGTGCGACTGGCCGGTCGGCTGGAGCCTCGACATCCCGAAGGACTGGACGTCCGGGGCCTACCTCGCGGTGTTCGACGACGAGCACGACCACCGCAACTACACGGTGTTCGTGGTGCGCGACGACCACCGCTCGGCGGACTTCCTCGTGGTGCTGCCGTTCTCGACCTACCAGGCCTACAACCAGTACCCGCTCGACGGGCGCACCGGGAAAAGCCTCTACTACGGCTACGGGCCCGCGGGCACCCCGACGTACCCGTCCCGGGCGCGCAAGGTGTCGTTCGACCGCCCGTACATGAACGACGGCATGCCGACCCGCTTCGACCTCGACCAGAACGCCGTCTCCTGGATGGAGCGCTCCGGCTACGACGTCGCCTATGCGTCGACGATCGACATCGAAACGGGCCGGGTGAACCCGTCCTGGTACCGCGCGATGGTCTTCTGCGGGCACGACGAATACTGGTCGGACCCCATGCGCGGCCTGGTCGAGCGCGCCCAGCAGGCCCGGGTCGGCCAGGCGTACCTCACCGCCAACAACATGTACTGGCACGTCCGGTTCGAGAACAACGCGCGCGGCGTCGCCAATCGCGTCATGAACTGCTGGCGCGAGGACCCCGACCCGGGTGCGCCGACGCTGTCCGCGCCGACCGACATGTGGCGCCGGATCCGGCGTCCCGAGCAGGAGTTCCTCGGCATCCAGTACAACGGCATCGTCGCCGCTCCGACACCCCTCGTCGTCGCGCAGTCCGCGCACTGGATGTGGCAGGGCACCGGGGTGCGCGACGGCGACGCCATCCCGGGCGTGGTCGGCGGTGAGGCGGACGGCGTCGAGTCGGGGATCCCGGTGCCCGCGGGGGTGCGGCAGGCGCTGCTCTCGCAGTCGCCGTACACGCTGCGCAGCGGCGAACACCAAGTGCAGAGCACGTCGTTGTACGAGCGCCCGGACGGCACGCTGCTGTTCTGCGCGGGCACCTTCAACTGGGCGCTCGCCCTCAACCACCCCAAGTACAAGGACCCGCGCATCCAGCGCGCGACGCACAACCTGTTCGAGCGGCTCCGCGGGGTCTGAGCCGGCCCCGGTCGCGGCCGGGCCGAGGCCCCGGCCGCCCGCCCGGTATCGGCGGCTACGGTCCTTTCGGGCGGCTCGGCGGTGCGTGAAAGACTCGGCGCACCGACCCTGGCGTCGCGGCCCTGCCGCCGTGCGCCGTCCCGAGCGAACCAGGGGAAGCACCCGTGAGTGGTTTCGTCACCAAGCCCGAGCCCGTCGAGGTACCGGGACTGATCCATCTGCACACCGGCAAGGTCCGCGACCTCTACACGGACCCGGACGGCAACTTGGTGATGGTCGCGAGCAACCGCATGTCCGCGTTCGACTGGGTCCTCGACCCGGAGATCCCGGACAAGGGCCGCATCCTCACGTCGCTGTCGCTGTGGTGGTTCGACCTGCTGTCCGACCTCTACCCGAACCACGTCCTGTCGACCGAGCTGCCCGCGGGCGCGCCCGCCGACTGGGCCGGGCGCACGCTGGTGTGCCGCCGCCTGGACATGGTCCCGGTGGAGTGCGTCGCCCGCGGCTACCTGGCCGGCTCCGGCCTCGAGGAGTACCGCGAGCACCGCACCGTGTGCGGCGTCACGCTGCCGGAAGGCCTGGTGGACGGCTCGGAACTGCCCGCGCCGATCTTCACGCCGGCCACCAAGGCGGCCGTCGGCGAGCACGACGAGAACGTCACCTACGACCAGGTCGCCGCGCAGGTCGGCGCCGACCTCGCGACCCGGCTGCGGCACGCGACCCTCGCCGTCTACACGCGCGCCCGCGACATCGCGCGCGACCGCGGCATCATCCTGGCCGACACCAAGTTCGAGTTCGGCCTCGCGCCGGACGGCGAACTGGTGCTCGCCGACGAGGTGCTCACGCCGGACTCCTCGCGCTTCTGGCCGGCCGACGCGTGGCAGCCGGGGCAGACCCAGCCGTCGTTCGACAAGCAGTTCGTGCGCGACTGGCTCGCGTCGTCCGCGTCCGGGTGGGACCGCAAGTCGGAGAACCCGCCGCCGCGGCTGCCGGACGAGGTCGTCGAGCAGACGCGCGTGAAGTACGCGGAGGCGTACGAGCGGCTCACCGGGCGCCACTGGAGCTGACCGGGCACCGGACGGGCCGGCGCACCCGTGTGCGCCGGCCCGTGCCCCCGAGGGTCGGATGCCGGGGGCAGGGGAGCGTGCCGAAGTTCCGTACCGGGCAACGCAAAAGGCCGAATCACCTGAGTGATCCGGCCTTTTGATCTGGAGCGGACGACGAGATTCGAACTCGCGACCCTCACCTTGGCAAGGTGATGCTCTACCAACTGAGCCACGTCCGCATGACTCGGGCTCTCGCCTTCGTCGTGCCACCACTCTACCCCATCGTCGGAGCGGTCTTGACCGCCCCTCCGGCGAGGATCGTGGAGCTGAGCAGGTGACAGGGATCGAACACTGCGCCTCCCTCTTGGAAAGAGGGCGCTCTGCCACTGAGCTACACCTGCGTGCCTTCCGGGTTTCCCCGGCTGCGAGAAGAACACTACCGGACGCCCGGAGTGCTCGAGCACCGATTCCCACTCGCTATGTCACGGTGTGTCGGATTTCCCCGGAAAATCCTTCGAAACGATGTCCGCCGGATGGGTGTTCGTCGGATGGCCGGCCGCCCACGAGGTGCCCGTGATCGCCCCGTGATGGGCGCCCCGGGCGGGCATGCCGACGCGGTCGGCGATACCCGGGTTCCGGGATTGCCGACGCGGTGGCCGGGATAGCGGGCGCCGCTAGTTGGCGGCTTCGAATTCCTGGTAGATCGAGCGCGGAATGCGGCCGCGGGTCGGCACGTCCATCCCCTGCGAGCGGGCCCAGGCACGGACCGCGGCGGGGTCGGGGGCGACCGTGGTCTGCTTGTACGGCTTGCCGGACTTGGCGGTGCGGCGGGCCGCCCCGACGTACCGGCCGAGCAGGTCGCGCATCTGCTGGGCGTGGTCTTCGGACAGGTCGATTTCGTACGACTTGCCGTCGAGGCCGAAGTGGATCGTCTCGGCGGCGGCACTGCCGTCGAGATCGTCCTGAAGCGTCACCACTACGCGCTGGGCCATGGCGGGTGTCCTCTCCGGCGATGACCTGAGGAATAAAGAAAACCTCAATGTCGAGTATAAGTGCGCGACGGGAAGCGACAAACGGTGCGTCGGTACGATCTTGGCGCCGCTTCCGATAATTTACTGCCGGGGCATTCAATTCCCCGGGTTGCCGATATTCGCGGGCGTGGCGCGCCGCCGTCAAGGGTCGGGCGGCGGCCAGTGCGGGCGGGGGACATTGCCCGAACGACGACGGAACGTTTCGGCAGGCGCGCGACGGTGTGGCCGGAGGGCGCTGGGGGAGGTCCGCGCGCCGGGTGCGCGAGGGCGTGCCCCGGCGGTCGCGCTGTGCGAGCGGGTGCGCACGGAACGACTTTTCCACAGGCCTGTGGAAAACCTGGAGGAGTAGTGGATAGCGCTCCGTCTGCCTGTGTACATCACCCTTGCAGTCTCGGTAATTTATTGACATTTCCGCAGGTCGGGCCGGGTGATCGGATCATCCGACCAGCTCAGCGGACCTGTGGACAACCGATCGGGTGTACGCACCCAGCCTGTGGACAACCTGTGCGCTGTGGATAACCCCACCTCCGCGCGGTGTCCACCGGAGCCGCCCCGGTAGGCTGGGGGCGCCGAAGAGGGGGTCCGCACCGGTCCCCGAGGACCAGCAGCAGGACCCTGTCGGCCGGCCCGTCAGTCTGCGACCGCGGCTGACCGACAAGTCCGCACCAGCACAGTGGGAGTGCGCGTGGCACGCGTCGTCGTCGACGTCATGCTCAAGCCGGAAATTCTCGATCCCCAGGGCCAGGCCGTGCAGCGTGCGCTGCCCCGCCTCGGATTCGCCGGGATCAGCGATGTCCGTCAGGGCAAGCGATTCGAACTCGAAGTCGAAGGCCCGGTCGACGATGCCGCCCTCGCGCGCATTCGCGAGGCCGCGGAAACCTTCCTGGCCAACACCGTCATCGAGGACTTCACCGTAAGGGTCGAGGACCAGTGACCACTCGGATCGGCGTCGTCACGTTCCCCGGCTCCCTCGACGACCGCGACGCGCAGCGCGCCGTGCGGCTAGCCGGCGCCGAGCCGGTCGCGCTGTGGCACGGCGACAAGGACCTGCGCGGCGTCGACGGCGTCGTGCTGCCCGGCGGCTTCAGCTACGGCGACTACCTGCGCTGCGGCGCGATCGCCCGCTTCTCCCCGGTCATGGAGGCGCTCATCGCCGAGGCCAAGGCCGGTCTGCCGGTCCTGGGCATCTGCAACGGCTTCCAGATCCTGTGCGAGTCGCACCTGCTCCCCGGCGCGCTGACCCGCAACGACCACCTCCACTTCATCTGCCGCGACCAGAAGCTGCGCATCGAGAACGCGGACACCGCGTGGACGGGCGACTTCGCGCAGGGCCAGGAGATCGTCGTCCCGCTCAAGAACGGCGAAGGCGGCTACGTCGCCGACGAACGCACCCTCGACATGCTTGAAGCCGAAGGCCGCGTCATCGCCCGCTACCTCGACGTCAACCCGAACGGCTCGCGCCGCGACATCGCCGGCATCACCAACGAGGCCGGCAACGTCGTGGGCCTCATGCCGCACCCGGAGCACGCCGTGGAGCCGCTGACCGGGCCGACCACGGACGGCCTCGGGTTCTTCACCTCGGTACTGAAGAAGTTGGTCGACGCATGACACTCGACACCGTTGACAAGGCCAAGGACGACTCGAAGGACGGCGCCTGGCTCCAGGACGGGCCGGTCGGCGCGCACACCTTCGGCCAGCCGTACGCGGAACTCGGCCTCAAGGACGACGAGTACCAGCGCATCGTCACCATCCTCGACCGGCGGCCGACCAGCTCCGAGCTGGCCATGTACTCGGTCATGTGGTCCGAGCACTGCTCCTACAAATCGAGCAAGGTGCACCTGCGCCAGTTCGGCGAGAAGGCGCCCGCGTCGGACGCCATGCTCGTCGGCATCGGCGAGAACGCGGGCGTCGTCGACGTCGGCCAGGGCTACGCGGTGACCTTCAAGGTCGAGTCGCACAACCACCCGAGCTACGTCGAGCCGTACCAGGGCGCCGCGACCGGCATCGGCGGCATCGTCCGCGACATCCTCGCGATGGGCGCCCGCCCGGTCGCGGTCATGGACCCGTTGCGCTTCGGTGCCGCGGACCACCCGGACACGCGCCGCGTGCTGCCCGGCGTCGTCGCCGGCATCGGCGGCTACGGCAACTGCCTGGGCCTGCCCAACATCGGCGGCGAGGTCGTCTTCGACCCCTGCTACCAGGGCAACCCGCTGGTCAACGCGCTGTGCGTGGGTGTCATGAAGCACGAGGACATCCACCTCGCCAAGGCGTCCGGTACCGGCAACCTGGTCATCCTGTACGGCGCCCGCACCGGCGGCGACGGCATCGGCGGTGTCTCGGTCCTCGCGTCCGAGACCTTCGACGCGGACGGCCCGGCCAAGCGCCCCGCCGTGCAGGTCGGCGACCCGTTCCAGGAGAAGCTCCTCATCGAGTGCACCCTGGAGGTCTTCGCCGAAGACCTGGTCACCGGCATCCAGGACCTCGGCGGCGCGGGCCTGTCCTGCGCCACCTCGGAACTGGCCTCGGCCGGCTCCGGCGGCATGCGCGTCGACCTCGACAAGGTGCCGCTGCGCGACGCGACCCTCGCTCCCGAGGAAATCCTCATGAGCGAGTCGCAGGAGCGCATGTGCGCGATCGTGGAGCCCGCGAAGGTCGAGCGGTTCCTGGAGATCTGCGCCAAGTGGGACGTCATCGCCACCGTCATCGGCGAGGTCACCGACGGCGACCGGCTCGAGATCTTCTGGCACGACGAGCAGATCGTCGACGTGCCGCCGCGCACCGTTGCCCACGAAGGCCCGGTCTACGAGCGCCCGTTCGCCCGCCCGGACTGGCAGGACGCGCTCCAGGCCGACGGCGCCGAGAGCCTCCCGCGCCCGGCGAACGCCGAGGAACTCCGCGCCACGCTGCTGCGCGTCGTGGGCTCGCCGAACCTCGCGGACAAGTCCTGGATCACCGACCAGTACGACCGCTACGTGCTCGGCAACACGGTCCTGGCGCAGCCCGAGGACGCCGGCATGGTCCGCGTCGACGAGGACACCAACCTCGGCGTCGCGGTGTCCACCGACGGCAACGGCCGGTTCTGCAAGCTCGACCCGTACGCGGGCGCGCAGTTGGCGCTCGCCGAGGCGTACCGCAACGTCGCCACCACCGGCGCCCGGCCGCTCGCGGTCACCGACTGCCTCAACTTCGGCTCGCCCGAAGACCCGGGCGTCATGTGGCAGTTCGCCGAGGCGACCAAGGGCCTCGCGGATGCGTGCCAGGTCCTCGGCACGCCGGTCACCGGCGGCAACGTGTCGTTCTACAACCAGACCGGCGAGGTGGCGATCCACCCGACGCCGGTGGTGGGTGTGCTCGGCGTCATCGACGACGTCACCCGCCGCACCCCGATCGGGTTCCGCGAGGAGGGGCAGATCATCCTGCTCCTCGGCGACACCCGCGAGGAACTGTCCGGCTCGGTCTGGGCGGACGTCGTGCACCACCACCTCGGCGGCCGTCCGCCGGCCGTGGACCTGGAGCGCGAACGCCTGCTCGCCGAGATCCTCATCGCGGGTTCGCGCGACGGCATGATCGACGCCGCCCACGACCTCGCGGACGGCGGCCTCGCCCAGGGCCTCGTCGAGGCGTGCCTGCGCGGCGGCCACGGTGCCCGCATCGTGCTGCCGGAAACGGTCGACGCGTTCGTCGCGCTCTTCAGCGAGTCGGCGGGCCGGGCGATCGTGGCGGTGCCGCGCAGCGAGGAACTCCGGTTCACCGACATGTGCAAGGTCCGGCACCTGCCGGTCGCCCGCATCGGCGTCGTCGACGGCGACACCCTGGACATCCAGGGCCAGTTCACCGTCGGCCTCGACGAACTCCGCGCCGCGAACACCGCCCCGCTCCGGGACCTGTTCGCCTGACGGACGCACCGGGCCCGGGGCCGCTCCGCTCGGAGCGGCCCCGGGTTTTCGGCTTCTCGGCGGTGAACAGCCAGGGGCCAAATGAATCGCCCGCTTCCGCACCACGCCGAGGTCTTGACGACCCGCGACTACGACGCGTACTTCGGGCTGCTCGGCGACCGCGGCGCGGCCCGGACCCTACGCGACCTCCGACGCACCCTGCCGGACTCGCCGGCCCGCCGGTTCGGCTACCGCGACATCACCCCTTGGCCGGCACGACGGCGCCCGGCCTGTTCCGGGACACCGAGCCGGAGTTCATCGGCCGCACGCAGACGATGCCCGACGCGTACATCGACACCTTCCACCGCATCGACCCGTTCGCGACGGTCGGCACCACCAAGCCGTTCCGGAACCGCCCGGGCCCGATCGGCCTCGACGACCGCGACAGCCGCCTCCGCGATGAACACCACGACTACCTGCACCAGTTCCTGTTCCGCTGATTCCGGTCGTGACCTGGTCGGTCCGCCGGTCCGCCGGGGCGCTACTTCCCCAGCGCGTCCAGGCGGAAGGGGCGGAACAAGCCGTGCCCGGACCAGTAGGGGTACGGGACAGTGCCGAAGTGGGCGCCTTTGCCGCCGCTTTCCTCGTACGCGTAGTAGCGGGTGTGGGCGTCGTCCGCCCAGCCCGCGAAGATCAGCGTGTGGCCCGCCGCGCCCGGTGCGGTGTTGACCAGGACGTCGCCGGGCAGCAGCGCGTCCTTGCCGATCGGGTGGGCGACTTGGTGGAGGGTGTCGGTGGTGAGTCCCGGCGCGGGGAGACCCCAGGCCATGGAGACCATGCCGCTGCAGTCCGTGCGATAGCCCTCGAAGGTGCGGGACATGCTGTAGCCGAGTCCCAGGTCGGACCAGCGCTTGGCCCGGCGGAGGATCTCCGCACGTTGCGTGTCGGTGTCGCGGGCGCCCGTGTCCGTGGGCGTCAGCGCGGCCGAGGACGTGCCGGGCGGGTCGGTGGCGGGCACGGCGGCTCCGGAGGTGCGGGCGGCGGCCGGTGCCGCGTACCACCGCGATGGCGGCCGCAGCACCGCGGGTGGCGACACGACCGTGATGCCCGCGACGCGCGCACCGAACTCCACCGCGGGCGCGCTCAGCCGGTCGAGGCGGAACGGCGGCACGGGTACGGGCCGATCGGGCCGCAGGATCGCGGCCTGCGGACGCACGTCCACGTCCGGCGGCGGCGTGCCGGCCGGGGACAGCTCGGCGAGCAGCAAGGGCGGCGGATCGGGCGGCGCCCCGTCGGCGATCGCCGCCAGCAGCTCCGCCGCGAACCGGTCGCCCGCGAGGTACCCCTCCGCACACGACCGCAGCAGCCCGGGAACCGCGTCGGTGGACGACTCCAGCCGCTCCAGCAGCGCGACGGCGGACGCCACGGACGCCTGCGCGGACGCCCAGGTATCCGGGCTCCACCGCGCGCTCGCCGCCGCCTCCGCATCCCCCGCGACCTGCTCCGCGGCCGCCGACGCCGCCCCGACACCGGCCCGGAACGCCGCGAACGCGGAGGCAAGTTCACCGAGCACGGCGGGATCGACACGGAACGGATCGGTGGACATGACGCACCTCCGGAAGAGCGGCCGCCGGCCGGGAACGTTCAGCGGATGGGGACGGGGGAGAGGAAGCCGAGGACGGGAAGAGCGATGCGGGGCGGAACGGACGATGTCGCGCGAGAGGCCGCGGCGGAGTCGGACGGGTGGCGCTCCTGGGCGGCGCCCCACTGCCGTGTCGGCCCGAAGAAGCGTCGGCAAGCCCGCACCACCCCGACTCCCCGGCGTTCCGAAGCGCCCACCTGCCACCGGCCGGCCGCCTTACGGCACCCCCCGCGCCCGCACCTCCCGCAACCCCCGCGCATGCGCCTCCAGTCGCCCCGCGGCCGTGCGGAGTTCCGTCGTGGCGGTGCTGCGCAGCGCGTCGGTGGTGTGGGCGTACGTGGCGAAGGCGTCGGCGGCGGGGCCGCGCCAGCGGGGTGCCCGGGCGCGTACCGCGGCGGCGAGGGTGACCGCGTCGGCGTCGAGTCGGTCGGCGGCGCGGGCGAGGGTGCGGGCAAGTGCGCTCGCGTGCGCGACCGAGGCCGGTGAGGGGCCGGACGGAGGATCGGGTGCGGCGGATGCGGACATATCCGGGCTCCTGACGCAGACGGAAGACGGAAGACGGATGGGGGATTGGCGATGGGGGGTTGGGGATTGGGGATGGGGCGAAAACCTGGTTGGGAATCCCGAGGAAACCAACTGAATCCATGGTTGCCCTTTTCCGCCCCGCGGCTACTCGGGCGCGGCGGGATCGGTCGAATCTGTGGATAACTCGGCGCCATTCCTCGGTCGCCCACAGGTATCGGGAAATCAGTTCGTCCAACCCTGCTTTTGGTCGTAGCCTTCGGCCCATGCCGCCCGCCGCACGCACGCCCGGAATCCGTCCCATCGACCCCGCCAGGCTGCGCGCCGCGCTCTTCGCCGAATGGCGCGCGCTCGTCGAATTCACCGACGCGATCGACCCCGCCCTGCGCTCCGAGCCGTCCGGTCTGGAGGGGTGGGCGCTCGCCGACCTCGTCGCGCACGTCGGCGGCGGGGTCGAGGCCGTGTCCCGCTGGCTCGCCCTGCCCACCCCGTCGGACAAGCCCATCACCGTCGAGCAGTGGGCCGGCGGCACCGCGGCCGCCGCGGAGGCCATCGCGGAGATGGCCGCCGAGCTGTCCGAGAAGGGCGTCACCCCGGCCGACTACGTCGAGGACACCGTCAAGCTGCTCGCGGAGACCCCGGACACCCGGATCACCGTGACCCGGGTCGGCCCCATGCGGGTCGCGGACATGCTGGTGACGCGGCTCGTCGAAGCCGTCGTGCACGCCGACGACCTGGAGCGGGCCACCGGGACGGCCTTCCCGCACGACCGCCAGGCGCTGGCGATCGCCACGCGGGTCCTCGCCGACGTCCTCGCGGTCCGCGCTCCCGGCCATTCCGTCGAGGTGCGCATCCCGCCGTTCGCCGTCGTCCAGTGCGTGGAGGGTCCCAAGCACACCCGGGGCACCCCGCCCAACGTGGTGGAGACCGACGCCCGCACCTGGCTGCGGCTCGCCGCCGGCCGGCTCGCCTGGGTGCCCGCGGTCGACGACGGCACGGTCCGCGCCAGTGGCGAGCGCGCCGACCTGTCGCCGTGGCTCCCGCTGCTCGGCTGACCCGCGGCGGCGAATCGTCGAGGGGCGGCGGTGCGCACGTCTTGTGGCGCACCGCACACCCCGTCCCAGGCTCGGCGGCGACCGCCGCTAACCGTGCGCGATCACCGCAGGTGACAGCCCCCCGCGCCGGACCCCTTCGGCGAAAAGCGGACCGCGGCGAAGCCCCCGCCGACCGGCCCGCTCCCCGTGCCCAACCAGGCCCTCGGTCCTGCCGGTGCGCGGCGTCTGGTTAGACTCGACAACGTGCCACGTGGCGACGGACGACTCAACCACGATCTCTTCCCCGGCGAGAAGGGCCCGCAGGACGCCTGCGGTGTCTTCGGCGTTTGGGCCCCCGGCGAAGAGGTTGCGAAACTTACCTACTTCGGGCTTTACGCACTGCAACACCGCGGTACGGAATCCGCCGGTATCGCGGTGAGCAACGGCTCCCAGATCCTCGTCTTCAAAGACATGGGCCTCGTGTCCCAGGTCTTCGACGAGGCGACCCTGGGATCGCTGCGCGGCCATATGGCCGTCGGCCACGCCCGCTACTCGACCACCGGATCCTCGGTCTGGGAGAACGCCCAGCCGACGTTCCGGGCCACCGCGACCGGGAGCATCGCGCTCGGCCACAACGGCAACCTCACCAACACCGGTGAGCTGGCCCGCATGGTCGCCGAGCAGGGCCCCGACCGCGGCGAACTGAACTACCCCTACCAAGGCCGCATCGAGGCGACCAGCGACACCGATCTGCTGGCGTCCCTCCTCGCCGGCCACCCGGACCTGTCGCTGGAAGAAGCCGCGATGCAGGTCCTGCCCAAGCTCCGCGGCGCGTTCTCGCTGGTCTTCATGGACGAAGGCACGCTGTACGCCGCCCGCGACCCGCAGGGCATCCGCCCGCTGGTGCTCGGCCGCCTGGAGCGCGGCTGGGTCGCCGCGAGTGAGACCGCCGCGCTCGACATCGTCGGCGCGTCGTTCATCCGCGAGATCGAGCCCGGCGAGCTGGTCGCCATCGACGAGCACGGGCTGCGCACCCAGCGCTTCGCGGAGGCCGCCCCCAAGGGCTGCGTCTTCGAGTACGTCTACCTCGCCCGCCCCGACACCGCGATCGCCGGCCGCGGCGTGCACGCGGCCCGCGTCGAGATGGGCCGCCGCCTCGCGATGGAGGCGCCCGTCGAGGCCGACCTGGTCATGCCGACGCCGGAATCCGGGACGCCCGCCGCGATCGGCTACGCCGAAGAGTCCGGCATCCCGTTCGGCCAGGGCCTGGTCAAGAACTCCTACGTCGGCCGCACCTTCATCCAGCCCAGCCAGACGATCCGCCAGCTCGGCATCCGGCTCAAGCTGAACCCGCTGCGCGAGGTCATCGCGGGCAAGCGGCTGGTCGTGGTCGACGACTCGATCGTGCGCGGCAACACGCAGCGCGCGCTGGTGCGCATGCTGCGCGAGGCGGGCGCCGCCGAGGTGCACGTGCGCATCTCGTCGCCGCCGGTGAAGTGGCCGTGCTTCTTCGGCATCGACTTCGCCACGCGCGCCGAGCTGATCGCCAACGGCCTGTCGGTCGACGAGATCGCCAAGTCGCTGGGCGCCGACTCGCTCGCGTACATCTCGATCGACGCGATGGTGGAAGCCACGACCATCCCCAAGGACAACCTGTGCCGGGCGTGCTTCGACGGGATCTACCCGATCGAGCTGCCCGACCCGGAGCGTCTGGGCAAGCACCTTCTCGAAGGCCTGGAGCAGTCCGTGCGCAGCGATGCGGACGGCGTCCAGTCGCTGCTCGGGGGCGCGGGCGCCGAAGACGCGCTGCGCCGCCCCTAGAAGCCGGAGGCCCCGCACGAACGCGTGCGGGGCCGCGGGCGCATTCCGGCCGGCGCCGTCCGTGTCCGGGCCCGATCCGCCGAAGATCCGCCGAACCGCCTGATCCCCGCGTACCACCCCGACCCGAAAGGGCCGCACCGCCGTGACCGACACCCCCGCCTCCCCGGGCTCCACCTACGCCGCCGCCGGCGTCGACATCGAGGCCGGCGACCGCGCCGTCGAGCTGATGAAGACGTGGGTCGCGAAGGCCTCCCGCCCCGAGGTGCTGGGCGGTATCGGCGGCTTCGCCGGCCTGTTCGACGCGTCCGCGCTCAAGCGGTACGAGCGGCCGCTGCTGGCCACCTCGACCGACGGCGTCGGCACCAAGGTCGCCATCGCGCAGCGCATGGACAAGCACGACACGATCGGCCGCGACCTGGTCGGCATGGTCGTCGACGACCTGGTCGTGTGCGGTGCCGAGCCGCTCTTCATGACCGACTACATCGCCACGGGCAAGGTCGTGCCGGAGCGGATCGCCGCGGTCGTCAAGGGCATCGCGGAGGGCTGCGTGCTGGCCGGCTGCGCGCTGGTCGGCGGCGAGACCGCCGAGCACCCGGGCCTGCTGGCGCCGGACGAGTACGACGTCGCGGGCGCCGGCACCGGCGTCGTCGAGGCGGACGGCCTGCTCGGCGCCGACCGGGTCCGGGACGGCGACGTGGTGATCGCGATGGCCGCCTCCGGACTTCACTCGAACGGGTACTCGCTGGTCCGCCACGTGTTCCTCGCCCAGGCGGGCTGGGAGCTGGACCGGGACGTGCCGGAGTTCGGCCGCACGCTCGGCGAGGAACTGCTGGAGCCGACCCGCATCTACTCGCTCGACTGCCTCGACCTGGCGCGCCGCACCGAGGTGCATGCGTTCTCGCACGTCACCGGCGGCGGCCTCGCGGCCAACCTGGCGCGCGTGCTGCCCGCCCACCTGGACGCCCGCCTGGACCGCGCCACGTGGGCGCTTCCGGCGGTGTTCTCGCTGGTCGGCGAGGTCGGCAAGGTCGCGCTTCCGGAGCTGGAGAAGACCCTCAACATGGGCGTAGGCATGGTCGCTGTGGTCGCCGCCGACGCCGCCGACGCGGCGCTTGCGGTCCTGGCCGAGCGCGGGGTCCCCGCGTGGGTGCTGGGCGGGATCACCGCGGGCACCGGCCAGGCGGTCCTGGAGGGGGCGTACGCGGGCTGACCCGGCGCTCGTACCCGCACGCGCGCACGACGAAGAGCCGCCCGGCGCCGGAGGACCGGCACGGGCGGCGCATCCCGCCGCGCACGGCGGCGGGACCGTCGTCCTGGCGAAGCGACGGCAGCACAAAGGGTCCGGGACCCTGCCGGGTCCCGGACCGCTTGGGTGCTGCTTCACCCCTCACACGGGCGGCGGACCGTCACACGAAATCCGCGACGGGGTCAGCGTCGGCCCGAAGGGCCCGCGTCGTCCTCGTCGTCGTCATCGTTGTAATAGTCCGCATACGCCGCGTAGGGATCGTCGAGCTGGTCTTCGTACGCCTCGTCATCCGGTTGGACGCCTTGCGGCTCCTCGGTTGACGACACGCCCAGCTCTTCGGCCAGACGGTTCAGATCCGTTCCGCCGCTGTTGTACTTCAGCTGGCGGGCGACCTTTGTCTGCTTGGCCTTGGCCCGGCCGCGCCCCATGGCTCGACCCCCTCAACGACGGGGCTCACGGCCCCGGGTCTTGACACGCGTTCACGATCAGAGACGGTTCATCCAAATACGGAAACCGCCCCTTGGAGCATTAACGGTACCTGCTTCCGCGGCGCGACGGTACGTCGCATGGGTGACAGGTGGGCTCGGACCCCGACCCGGTACCTCTGTTCCGGCTGGTCAGGGGCCTGATCGCAGGTCCTTTGCCGAGGCTGACGATACCGTGTGATTCAGCTTCCAAGGTAGATCCCGCGCAGACGACCCACATCCGCCATGCGCCGTTCGGCGAGCCGGTCGGCCGCGACCGCGGGCGGGACGCCTTCCTCGTCGGCCAGCGCGAACACCCGGGCGGTCGTCGCCCGGATGCCGGATGCCTTGCGCTTGGCCCGGTCGAAGTCGAAGCCGTGCAGTTCGTCGGCGACCTGGATGACGCCGCCGGAGTTCACCACGTAATCGGGCGCGTAGAGGATGCCGCGGTCGGCGAGCGCTTTGTCGACACCGGCGTGGGCGAGCTGGTTGTTGGCCGCGCCGCAGACGATCTTGGCGGCGAGGTCTTCGACCGTGCGGTCGTCGAGCGCGCCGCCGAGGGCGCACGGCGCGTACACGTCGATGGCGTCGCGGACCAGCGTGTCGGTGTCGGGTGCCACGGCGATCTGCGGGTGCTTCTCGCGCAGCCGGGCGACGGCGTCCCGGTCGACGTCGGTGACCAGCACCTCGGCGCCGTCCTCGAGCAGGTGGGCGGCCAGGTGGCGGCCGACTTTGCCGACGCCGGCGACGCCGACCCGGCGGCCGCGCAGCGACGGCGTGCCCCACAGGTGCTCGGCGCTCGCCAGCATGCCCTGGAAGACGCCGTAGGCGGTCAGGACGGAGGAGTCCCCGGCGCCGCCCGCGTCGGGCGAGCGGCCCGTCACGAAGGCGGATTCGCGGGCGACGACGTCCATGTCCTCGACGTACGTGCCGACGTCGCAGGCGGTCACGTAGCGCCCGCCGAGGGACTGCACGAAGCGGCCGTAGGCGCGCAGCAGCGCTTCGGTCTTGTCGCGCTTCGGATCACCGATGATCACGGCCTTGCCGCCGCCGTGGTCGAGCCCGGCGAGGGCGTTCTTGTAGGCCATGCCCTTGGCGAGGTTGAGGACGTCCGCGACGGCCTCGTCCTCGGTCGCGTAGGGGTAGAACCGCGTGCCGCCGAGGGCGGGGCCCAGGGCGGTGGAGTAGATCGCGATGACGGCGCGCAGGCCGCTCGCCTCGTCCTGGCAGAAAACCACCTGCTCGTGGCCGGTGCCCCTGCCGAACACGGGTCCCGGGGTGCCGGTCCGCGTCGTGGTGCCCGTGGTGCTTGTCGTCACTGTGGTGACTCCCGAGTCCGGCCCGCGGATGGGTGGTCGCGGGCGTCTGCCCCAACCCTAGGACCGCGGGGGTGCCGTGCGGGGGCGGCCCCGCGGAATCGCCGTGCCGTGCGACGATGCCGTCGTGCGGACTTCGGTGGTGGCCCCCTATTCGGCGTACCTGCGCGTCTACGAGCCGCTCGCGGCGTTCCCGGAGCCGGAACGCTCGCGTTGGGCGAACTACGTGCGGGACGTCCACACGCGCCGCGTGTGGGGCGCGGGCGGCACGGCGGAGCTGACCGCCCAGGAGCAGCAGGCGTCGCTGGAAGGCATCCTGGCGACGCCGCCGGAGCCGGCGCCGCCGCACGAGAGCGACGCCGCGTACGTCGCCGAGCTGGACGGCATCCCGCTGGTGTGCCCGCGGCAGACCCGGCTGCGGTGCTGGACGGCGATGGCCGAAATGCGCCGGGACTATCCGGAGGTCGTGCAGAACGCGTTCTTCCCGGGCCTGGTGCTGGCGCAGGCGCAGGCCGACCACGAGCGGTGGCGGATGGAGAACCCGGACGTGCAGCCGCACATCCACAGCAGCACCTGGCATGTGCCGATGCGCTGGTTCGTGCTGTTCGCGCAGGACGAGCGGGTGCTGGTGGAGCCGGACGGCGACGGCGCCGGGGCCGCGGGCGGCTGGGAGCTGTACTACCGCACGCCGATGGTGCAGGCGCGGCGGCGGGTGGCACGGGCGCTGCGGGTGCTCCGCGACACCCTCGAGGAGGGCGCGCTGATCACCGGTCTGGAGGACACCGGACGGTGGTTGGAGGAGTTCCATCCGCGCGCGATGGTGGAGCTGGACTTCGGCGGGCTGGTGCGATTGATTCCCACGGGGGACCTCGCGGACGAGCGGACGGCGGAGTACGTTTCCGAGGGCTTGGCCGCGTTGGCGGCCGGCGACGGAGCGCGTGCGTCGGAGGCGTACCGCCGGATCACCGAGCGGTGGTCCGCGGTGCGGGCGCTGGAGCACGCGAGCTGAGCGGACCATTCGTCAAGAACGCGCGGTTTTCTGAGATCAACATCTCATACCGCGCATACGGCTCCGAATGGTTCGTATATGATGAATCGGACAAAGAGCGCTTTGCTCTTGGTTCACCGGATGTCTCTCACAGCAGCTCCACCGCAGGTCGCCCACGGGCGCGACCTGCGGTTGTCGATGTGGCCCGAGGGTACGCACGGGGCCGGTCGGCCGGAAGTGACTCTTTGTCACGCACGGGTGACTGTCCGCTATGTGTGGCTCTTCGGGAACGCGCCGGTTGGGTGCTGCGATGCCAATTCCGGCGGTTTGGCCAACCGGGGCCGTCGGATGGTGTACTTGTACTGTGAAGGACAAGCCGTTCGTCCTATAACCGACTTGGCCCTCGAGAACCATTTCGGACATCGGGGGTCAAGGTGCAGAATTTGAAGAAAGAACCGCGCTGGGTTCGGTTCTTCCGAGGAGGCCGCTCATGACCGCTCGTACGCCTGATGCCGAGCCGCTGCTGACGCCGGCCGAGGTTGCCACCATGTTCCGCGTCGACCCCAAGACGGTCACGCGCTGGGCCAAGGCCGGCAAGCTCACGTCGATCCGCACTCTCGGTGGCCACCGCCGCTACCGCGAGGCGGAGGTCCGCGCCCTGCTCGCGGGCATCCCGCAGCAGCGCAGCGAGGCCTAAGCCGAGGCAGGGCCCACCTGCATCAGCCGTTGTCTTGAGTGCCGCCCCTCGGATCCCGCCGGATCCGAGGGGCGGCGCTTTTTCGTGCGCCGACCTGCGGATTGCCGGGTGGATCGGGGGCTCGGCGCGGTGCGCGAGGGGGCTCGGAGGCCGGCCGGGCGGCCTCGGGAGCGGCATTTCGCGACATACCGAAACCGGGTTTCAGTAAAATATCACATAGAATGCAGGGCTTGTTTTCGGACGCTCGTGAAAACGATTTCCAGTCAAAACCGTGATGTCCATCACACTAACGGGTGATGGCGGGGTCGCCTCGCGGGGGCGGACGGACGTGCGGGGCATCGTCGGCGGGAGTCGCCGGGCGGGTACGGAGGGGCGCGCGAGGGCGGCGCGACCGGGATCATCGGCGTGCTCCGCCTGGCCCTACAGTTGTCGCCATGTCCAGTAGCGCGCGGGCGGGTGGGACGGCCGCCGCGAATCCCCGGAACGGCAACAGCTCGGGCAACGCGACCCGGGCCAAGCTGCTGCGCACCGCCGAGCGGCTGTTCGCGAAGAACGGCATCGACGGCGTTTCGGTCCGCGACATCACCGGCGCGGCGGACGCGAACAGCGCCGCCGTCCACTACCACTTCGGGTCCAAGCAGGACCTGATCGCGGCGATCCTGCACAGCCGTATGGCGGATCTCGGTGCGCGCCGCGAACGGCTGCTCGCCGATCTGGAGGCCGACGACCGGCCCGCGCTGCGCGACGTGGTCGAGGCGCTGCTGCTGCCGACCGTCGAACTGAGCCGCGACCGCCGCGGCGGCGGGCACCACTACCTGGGCTTCCTGGTCGCCGTCGGCGAACACCCGCGGTCGATGCACCTGATCACCGACGAACTCGACCCGCTCACCGCGCGCTACGTCGCGGTGCTGGCCCGCACGCTGCCGGAAGTCCCGCACGAGGTCCTGATGTTCCGGTTCGGCGTGGCGAAGGACCTGATGAACCGGGTGCTGCGGCAGGGTGCGGTGCGCGAGTGGCTGCGCCGGCACGCGTCCGAGGACGACGCGGTGCTGGTCGACCGGCTCGCGGACTTCCTGGTGGGCGCGTTCGCCGCGCCCGTGCACGGGGCCTGATCCGGACCCGAAGCCGGTCTCGGCCGGGTCCGCGGCGGATCCGAAGCGGGCCCTGGGTGCTCCCGCCAGGTCATCAACGGAGGACATCTCTGTCCCGCAACGGCTCTTGACGATGCGTCAGGCCGGGCACAGAATCACCAATCTCAGCCAGTCGTTTGATCGACATGCCGCCCGGGGGAGGCGTGTCGGCCCGGCCGCGGGCGCCCGGTGGGGGCACTGCGGAACGGGTTCCGCACGGCAGTTCTCGCACATCACGTACGGCAGCACCGCACTGGAAACGATCTCGTCCGATCCGTCTCCGTCAGGTGAACGACCGAATTCCGCCAGGCACCGTCCCGGCGGTCCGTGAGGGGGAATTCATGCCACGTCTCCTGCGCGCCGTGGGGCTGGTGCTCGTGCCGGTCCTGCTGGTGGCCGGCTGCAACTCGTCGACGGCGAAGAAATCCGATGCCCCGCAGGGCAGTCAGGCCGCGAGCGGTCCGGCGTCCACCGACCCGATCAAGATCGGCGGCGTGGTCTCCAAGACCTCGGCATCCGGCTACACCAAGAAGGACACCGACCTCGGCGCGAAGGCCCGCTTCATGCTGGCCAACGACGAAGGCGGCGTCAACGGCCGCAAGATCGACTACATCGGCGCCGAAGACGACGGGCAGGACCCTGCCCGGACCGTCACGGCGGTGCGCAAACTCGTGCAGCAGGACAAGGTGTTCGCGGTCGTCCCGGTGAACACCACGACGATCTCCGGCTCGGCCGACTTCCTCCAGCAGAACAAGGTGCCCTACATCGGGTGGGGCACGCTGCCCGCGTTCTGCCAGAAGGAATACGGCATGGGCTACAACGGCTGCCTGGTCCCGGGCCCCGGCGGCAGCGTCAACACCTCGTGGCCGGGCCTGATCACCGCGGTCCTGGGCGGCAATGCGCAGGGCAAGAGCGTGGCGCTGATCAGCCAGGACACCGACGCGGGCAAGTTCGGTCTGCGGACCTACCAAGTGGCCTTCCCGCCCGGCGGCTTCACGGTCTCGTACGCGAAGGCCACGGTGCCCGGGCAGACCGTGCCCACGGACTGGAGCCCGTGGGTGAACGAGATCATGTCGAGCAACAACGGCAAGGCGCCCGACGTGGTCGTGTCGATCATGCAGACGCCCGCGAACATCGGCTTGTTCACCGCGCTCAAGCGGGCCGGCTACCAGGGCATGCTCACCGACGCGACGGACTACGACCCGGCGCTGCTCAAGCAGGCGTCGTCGAAGGACGCGCTGCAGGACGTCCAGGTGTTCGTGCAGAACATGCCGTTCGAGTCGGACGCCCCGGACATGGCCAAGTTCAAGGAGTACATCTCCAAGGCGAACGGCTCGCCGGTGACCGAGTGGAACCAGTCGATGATGGTCGGCTGGAACTCCGCGGACCTGTTCGTGTCCATCGCCAGGAAGGCCGGGCCGAACCTCACCGTCGACTCGTACCAGGCCGCCGCGCAGAACTTCCAGGACAGCTACGCCCTGGTCGGCGACCGCAAGTTCCCGCAGGGCCGCAAGGACTCCTTCGGCTGCGGCGCGATGGTGCAGCTCAAGAGCGACCAGTACCGGATCACCGCGCCGTACAAGTGCTACCCGACCGTGCCGTTCACCTGACGGTGCCGCCGGGGCCCGGGTGCCCCGGCAGGGATCCCGGTCCGGCCGCCGCACCCCGGCGTGTCGGGCGGGCCGGGACCCCGTCCCCGCCGTACGCCGACCGTCGAGGGAGCGTCACCGGCACATGAGCGAGTTCGTCGCGTTCGTCATCAGCGGCCTGGTCACCGGGGCGATCTACGCCCTGCTGGCCTCCGGCCTGGTCCTCGCCTACTCGGCCTCGGGAGTGCTGAACTTCGCCCACGGGGCCACCGCTTTCCTGTCCGCGCTCACGTTCTACGAACTCCACGAAGGACTCGGCTGGCCCGCGGTACCCGCCGCGCTGGCCACCGTCTTCGTGTTCGCGCCCGCGCTCGGGCTGCTCCTCGACCGCGTCATGTTCCGCAGACTGGCGGCGCTCGGCGAGATCCCGCAGATCGTCGCGACCATCGGCCTGCTCGTGGCGCTGCCCGCGCTCGGGCTGTGGATCGTCAAGCTGCTTACCGACGCGGGCGTCGATCTGGCGCCCGCCGAGAACCAGTTCGGGCTGCCCGGGGTCGGGCCCAGCCCGGCGAAGCACTGGAAGCTCATGCACGGCGTGGGCATCGACTCGGACCAGCTCATCACCTGGATCGTCACCGCGGTCGTGGCGATCGCGCTGTGGATCCTCATGCGGCACACGCCGCTCGGGCTGCGGCTGCGCGCGTCCGTGGACAGCCGCACGCTGACCGAACTGCGCGGGGTCAGCGCCGACCGGCTGTCCGGGATCGCCTGGATGATCTCGTCGGGCCTCGCGGGCGCGGTCGGCGTGCTGGCCGTGCCCATGCTGTCGCTCAGTTCGGTCGACTACACGCTGTTCCTGTTCGTGTCCGCGGCCGCCGCGGTCCTCGGCCGCTTCAAGTCGGTGCCGATCGCGTTCGGCGGCGGCCTGCTGCTCGGCGTCGTGCAGAACCTGGTGGCGGGCTACGCGCCGTCGTGGACCGAGAAGATCACCGGGTTCCGCACGTCGGTGCCGTTCGTGCTGCTGTTCGTCGGCCTGCTGGTGCTGTCGCGGTCCAAGCGCAGCGCGGGCACCGCGGCGGTCGACGCGCCGCCGCCCGACTACCTGGCGGGGATGCCGCCGCTGCGGCGCTGGGCGCCGTGGATCGCCGCGTGGCTGTTCGCCGCGGTGAGCCTCTACACCTGGACCACCGCTTTCTGGATCGGCCTCATCGCGCAAGGGCTCGCCGCCGCATTGGTGTTCCTGTCGTTCACCGTGGTGACCGGGCTCGGCGGCATGGTGAGCCTGGCGCAGGCCACGTTCGTGACGGCGTCGGCGCTGACCGCGGGGCTGCTGATGAGCCACGGGGTGTCGTTCTTCCTCGCGCTGGTCGCGGGGACGCTGGTGGCCGTCGTGCTCGGCGTGGTGGTGGCGCTGCCCGCGCTGCGGCTGTCCGGGCGGATGCTGGCGCTGGCGACACTGGCGCTGGCGTTCCTCGGCGACCAAGTGCTCTTCCAGATGCGGTGGTTCCGCAACGGCGACGCCGGGTGGGCCGTCCCGCGGCCGGTGGTCGGGCCCGTCGACCTGAACGACGACCGGGCGCTCGGCCTGGCGCTGCTGGTGATCGTCGCCGCGGTGGTGGTGCTGGTCCGGAACCTGGAGAACTCCGCGTCCGGCCGGGCCATGCTCGCGGTGCGGTCCGCGCCGCCCGCGGCGATGGCGTCCGGCGTGTCGATCGTGCGGACGAAGCTCGCGCTGTTCGCGATCTCCGCGGGGATCGCCGGGTTCGGCGGCGTGTTCTGGGCGTCGTTCAACACCCGTATCACAGCGGGTGAGTTCACCGCGATGAACGGTCTGGTGTGGTTGGCGATCGTGGTCGCCGCCGGGATCCGGCGCCCGCAGTTCGCGGTGGTGGCCGGGCTGACGTTCGGGCTGTTCCCGCACGTCATGGAGGAGTACGTCACCTCCTCGCCGCACGTCCCCGTCATCCTGTTCGGTCTTGCGGGCCTGGCGCTCGCCGGGAACCCGGAGGGCTGGTGCGTGCAGATGGCCGAGGCCGGGCACACCCTGCGGGCCCGCATCGGCGGGGGCGGTAAACCGTCGGTCCCCAAGCCGCGCGTTGCGGTGGCCGAGCGGCCCGAGGAACCCGCCGCGGCGAACGGGCACGGGGCGGATGTGCTGCTGCGCCTGCGCGGCATCCGGGCCGGCTACGGTGACGTCGAAGTGCTGCACGGCGTCGACTTGGACGTCCGCGCCGGATCGATCCTGGCGCTTCTCGGTGCCAATGGCGCGGGCAAGTCGACGACGTGTGCGGTGGCCGCCGGGCTCGTCGTCCCGACCTCGGGCACCGTGGAACTTGCGGGCCAGGGCGACGTGATGCGCGACATTACGCGGCTGTCGGCAGTGCGCCGGTCCCGTGACGGTGTGCTGCTCGCACCGGAGGGGCGCGGCATCTTCCCGTCGCTCACCATCGACGAGAACCTGGCGATGTGGCTGCGTTCCGCCGACGAGCGCGCCCGGGTGTACGAACGCTTCCCGGGCCTGGCCGCGCGGCGCAAGGTGCCCGCCGGATCGCTGTCCGGCGGCGAACAGCAGCAGCTCGCGATCGCGCCCTTGCTGGTGCGTCCGCCGCGCGTGCTGATTGCCGACGAACCGTCGCTCGGTTTGGCGCCGCTGGTGGTCGAGGAGATCTTCCGGTTCGTCGTCGAACTCCGGGACATGGGGGTGGCGTTGCTGCTCGTGGAGGAGAAGGCGTCGGAGATCCTCACGGTCGCGGACGAGGTGGCGTTCATGAGCGTCGGCCGCGTGTCCTGGCGCGGGCCCCGCGCCGAGGTCGACGAAGCACGGCTGACCGCCGCGTATCTCGGCATCGAAACCGCGGATCGCGACCGGGCCGACCGGGCGGCCGCGGCAGTGCGGGACGAGGTGACGCCGGCATGACGCAACTCGGCACCGAGGCTCCCCAGGCGGGTCCCGGCTCGGCGGCGGTGCTGCGGGCCGCGCACGTCGGCGTGCGGTTCGGCGGCATCACCGCGCTCGACGACGTCAGCGTGGAGGTGCGTCCCGGCGAGGTGTGCGGGCTCATCGGCCCCAACGGCGCGGGCAAGACGACGCTGTTCGACGTGCTGTCGGGCATCCGGCGACCGGATTCCGGCGTCGTGGAGTTGGGCGGCGCCGACGTGTCGGCGCGCGGTCCGGTGTGGCGGGCCCGGCACGGGATGCGGCGGACGTTCCAGCGGCAGCAGTTGTTCGGGCGGCTGACCGTGCTCGACAACCTGATCGTGGCCGAGGAATGGCGCGGCGGAGGCGGCGGCATCGCGGCGGACCTGCTGGCGCTGCCGTCCCGGCGCCGCCGCGAGCGGGAGCGGCGGGCACGGGCCGAGGAGGTCCTCGGCCTGTGCGGGCTCGCCGAACTGCGGGACGTCCACGCGGGCACGCTGCCCGTCGGCCAGGCGCGGATGGTCGAACTCGCGCGTGCCGTGGTCGACACCCCGCGGGTTCTGCTGCTCGACGAACCCGCCTCCGGGATGTCGCAGACGGAGAGCGGGTGGCTCGGCGAGGTCGTCCGGCGGCTGGTCGAGCACGAGCATTGCGCGGTGCTGCTGGTCGAGCACGACGTGGCTTTCGTCATGGGGCTCGCCTCCCGGGTCGTCGTGCTCAACCTGGGCACGGTGCTTGCCGAGGGCACTCCGGCGGAGGTGCGGGCGAACCAGGCGGTGCGGGACGCCTATCTCGGCGGGAGCTGAACGCACGTCGGTGGGGCGGGCCTTCGCGGCCTGCCCCACCGACGTGTGCGTTCGTGCTCCCTATTCCCTGCTCCCTATTCCTTGGTGCCGATCGCGTCCGCCGGCCGGGTGCGCAGCGCGAGCCGGGCGGGCAGTGCGGTCGAGGCGAGGGCGAGGGCCGCGCCCGCCGCGACGATCGCGGCGTAACCGAGGAGCGGTATGGAGGGGGTGCCCGAGCCGGTCATGCCGGTCGCGTAGGCGCTCAGCGTGGCCCACGCCACCGCCGTGCCCAGCGCGATGGCCACCAGAGCGGTCATCAGGGTCTCCCAGCGGACCATGCGCAGGATCTGCCGCCGGGTCATGCCGACGAGCCGCATCAGTGCGAACTCGCGGGACCGGGCCGCGGTGGCCATGACCAGCGTGTTGACCACGGCGATCGCGGTGAAGGCGATGATCAGGCCCATGGCCACGTAGTTGATCTGCGCCTGCGTGCTCTGCTGGTCCTTGCGCACCGCGTCGACCTCGGCCCGGTCGAGGACCCGCACGCCCGGGACGGCGCGGACGGCGGCGTCCAGTGCGGCGCGGGGGCTGTCGGCGACCACCAGGACCTGCGCGGCCAGCGGGTTGTCGACGTGCGCCGCGACCAGGTCGCGGGACATCGTCAGGTCGCCGAAGCCGAGGCCGCGTTCGTAGACGGCCGCGACGGTGAGCGGGACCTTCGTGCCGTCGCCGAGGGTGACCACCAGCGGGTCGCCCGGGTGGACGTGCTTGAGGCGTTGGACCTCCTTGCTGACCGCGACCGTGGTGTCGGACAGGTCGGCGAGCCGGCCTTCGGTGGTCTTCAGGTCGAGGACCCGGTCGATGCCCGCGGCGGTGACGCCTTGGGCGGGGAACTTGTCCGCGCCGGCGCGCACGGTGGTGTGCACGACCTCGGTGGCGGCGGTCACGCCCGGCACGGCGCGGACCGCGTCCACGGCGCTGCGCGGGACGCCGGGGCCCGCGGAGGCGACCACGTAGTCGGCGCGGCTTCCTGCCGCGACCTGCTCGTCGGCGGCGTGCGCGACGGTCGTCTGGGCGAACAGGATCGTCGAGCTCATCGCCACGGCGAGGGCGAGCGGGGTGACGACGGCGGCGGTCCGCTGGGCCCGGGCGCGGTTGTTGCTCGCCGCGAGCCGGCCGGCGACCGGCGAGACCAGCCGCATCGGGACGGCCAGCACCGCGGTTGCCGCGCGGGCCAGCAGTGGGCCGAGCAGCGCGATCGCGCCTGCGGCGAGGACGACGGACAGGAAGGTCACGGGCGTTGCCGCGGCGTCGGTGTGCAGGACGCGCACGACCAGGACCAGGACGACGTACCCGACGGCGAGCAGCACGCCCAGGAGCGTGCGGACGACACCCAGGCGGGGCGTCTCGACCGCCGCGTCCGCGAGGGCTTCCGTCGGGCGGATACGGGCCGGGCGCCGCGCGGAGATACGCGCCGCGGCCCAGCCGGCCAGCGTGGTGGTCAGCACGGCGGCGAGCAACGGGAAGGGGCTGAGCGTGAGGTCGAGGGTGCGGGGCATGGCGCCGACCGCGACGAACCGGGCGTATATCCAACGGGCCAGGCCGAGTCCGGCGAACGTGCCGACGGCGCTTGCCGCGAGGCCGACGAGGAGCGCTTCGAGGCCGACCATGCGGCGGATCTGCTTGGGCGTGGCCCCGACCGCACGCAGGAGGGCGACCTCGCGGCGGCGCTGCTGGAGCGACAGACCGAAGGTGCCGGACACCACGAGGATCGCGACGAGCAGCGAGGTGCCGGCCATCGCGCCGCCGAGGCTGACGAGGGTGACGCGGGCCTTGCGGGCGTCGAGGAACTCCGCGGGGCCGCGGTCGTCGCCGGTGCGGACCTGCGCCCCGGTGCCGCGCAGCGTCGTGCGGATGTGGCCGGCGACCGCGGCGGAGTCGGCTCCGGGGGCGAGGCGGATGCCGAGGGCGGCGACCTGGCCCGGGTGCGCGGCGAGCCGGGCGGCTTCCGGGGCGGCGAAGAACAGCGCGGACTGCCGGGTGAGTTCGGGCTTTCCGGCGGGGGTGGCGAGGCCCGAGACACGGTAGACGGCGGGCGCTCCGGTGGACTGGACGGTCACCCGGGCGCCGACGCCGAGGCCGGCGCGGGCGGCGAGCCCGGCGTCCAGGACGACCTCGTCGGTGGCCTGCGGTGCCTGGCCTGCGGAGAGCGTGAACGGGGTCAGGACCGCGGAGTCCCAGGCGTGGCCCCAGGACGGACCGCCGTCGGGCCCGTCGAGCGGCGCGCCGCCCGCGGTGAACACGGTCGCCGGGAAGGTCAGTTCGGGGACCACCGCGGCGACGCCCGGGATGCCGCGGAGCCGGTCGGCGGTGTCGGCGGCCAGCCAGGCACGCTCGGTGAGGGGCTTGGCCTTGTCCTTCTCCTTGCCCTTCTTGTGCTTCGTCCAGTGCAGGTTCTGGTCGGCGGTGACGACCACGGGGGTGCCGGCGTAGCGCTCGGTGGGGATGCCACCGCGTATTCCGGTCTCCAGGAGGGCACCGCACGCGGTGACGAGCGCGGCGGCGCAGAAGAGCGCGACGAACGCGCCGATGAAGCCGCCCTTGCGGGCGCGCAGGGTCGACCAGGCGAGGGCGAACATCACGCCTCCTCGGGCGATGCGGGGGAGTTGGGGGGCTCAGAGGACTCAGAGGACTCAGAGGACTGGGGGGTCTCGGGGACTTCGGGGTCGGGCGAGGGGAAGGCCAGGAAGCGGGTCTGGACGGTGCGGACGTCCGGTGCCGCGGCGCCGTCCGGGCGCTTGTAGCGCTTCACCAGGGTGATGAACTCTTCGAAGAAATGGCGGAGTTCCTCGGTGGTGACGTGGATGGTGCCGCGCGAGTAGGGGGTGTCCGCCCACGGGTCGTCGGCGCCGGTCGCGTCCTGGTGCCGGACGAAGTCGGCGAGGTCGGCGGCGAACGCCTGGCGGGTCATCTCGTCGACGGCCGCCCGGATTTCCGGCGACTGCGCGGCACGTGGCGGGAAGCGGAGGTCCTGGCGGACGGCCTGCCACCAGCGCTCCCGGCCGTGCGGGCTGTCGATCTCCTCGACGAAGCCGTGCCGGGCGAGTTCGCGCAGGTGGTAGCTGGTGGCGCCGGTGTTGAGCGCGAGGGCGCGGGCGAGGCCGGCGGAGGTGGCGGGGCCGTGCGCGGCGAGGTGCCGCATGATGCGGCCGCGGCGCGGGTGCGCGAGCACCTTGAGGGCGGCGAGGTCGTTCAGCTCGCGGGACGGGGGACCGCCCGGGGCGGGGTCGGTCGGCGTGGTGGCCATGCAGGTAACGCTACGTAGTGCACAAGTATCTGTGCACTGGAGCCAGCACCCCGGTTCCGTTCGGGGGCTGGCCCCAGTGCGCCGCCGGCCGCGGTTTGTGCGGGCGGCGGCGGTGGAGGCTACGCGCCCGTGGCCGACGTACGGGTCGTGACCGCGTACACGTTGGCGTCGACGCCGATCAGCTTCGGCAGGTAGCGCTCGTTGAACGCGTCCTCGTACGGCATCTTGCGGTGCGCTTCGAACAGCTCGGGGGTCTCCCAGGCCTCGAAGAAGCGGAAGGTGTTGGGGCGCTCGATCTCCTCGGCCCACCAGTACTCGACGCAGCCGGCGTCCTGGCGGCTCAGTTCGCTGACCGCGCGGAGGCCCTCCAGGACCTCGTCGCGGTCTTCCGGCTTGAACGACAGAAATCCGCTGATGACCAGCATGTTCTTCCTCCGTGGCGGCAGTCGCGGGCAGTGCGTGGCGGCGCCGTGGGAGGCGCGCCGGGCGCCATCCTGCGGGAGCGCGCGCAAAGTCGGAAGAGGAATCCGGGGTCCGGGACCCTTGCGGAATTCATACCCCCATAGGGTATTTTTCCCGGGTCGAAAGCCCCACCGGAAGAGGAGAAGGTCATGTCCGGATCCCAACCGGTGCCGGCGTCAGCGCCGGAACGGCCACCACGAGCGCTTGGGCTCCGGCGGGCACGCGCAGCGCTGCGCCTTCGGCACGCCGGAGAGGACCTGGTCGACGTGCTGACCGCACCCGGCGTAGGTGGCCTTCCCGCACTTGGAACACGCGACTCGACGGCACACGGCGGCGATCCTTCCCGGAACCCGAGGACGCGGCCGGACGGCCGCTCCCGTCAGGATACCCTGGGGGGTAATTTTGGCGGCGATCCCGGGCAGGACGGGACAGGCGCGGGGCGTGCCCCGGCAGGCCCCGCGGCGGTGTCGGAGGGGACCGGTAGCGTGCCGCGGATGAGTATCGAACGCATCGCGGGCAGCGGCGCCGACGTCGCCGTCCGTTTGTCGCCGGAGGCCGTCGAGCGCGTGCAAGGCCTCATCGGTTTGGGCCTCGCCGCGTCGCTGGAGGACTACGTCGCCGACTCGGTCCGGAACCGGCTCGCCGGGTTCCAGGAGATCGGCGCCGGAATCACCGGCCATCCCGAGGGCGACCCCAAGGAGTGGGTGGTTCCGCACCGCCGCTGACGGCGCACCGGCCGCGCCCGCCCGGGCGCGGCCCCGTGGCTCACAGCGCGGCCGTCGCGTGCCCCCGGACCCGGTGCCCGGCCGGCTTGGCCGTCGGCCTGCGTTCCCGGCCGACCAGCAGCGACGCCGGGGACCGCCCGATGAGGTACGCCGCCGCGCCGGACAGCCCGGCCACGATGCCCCACAGCACGAGCGTGGCGGGCAGCGGCGGCAGCGGCAGCCACGCCGTGTAGCCCGACATCTCCAGCAGCCGCAGCACCATGGGGTGCACCAGGTAGATGCCGAACGCGATGTCCACGCCTCCCGCCACCGCGGCGCGGCCCGGCGCGCCGTGCGCCGCCCACCGGGCGCAGAGCGCGTACAGCCCCCACACCACCGCCGCACCCCACAGCAGGCTCACCGGCTGCAGCGCGTTGGAGGCGGCGACCGGGCTCATGCCGTCGGCCATGTTCCCGCGGAAGGCCGCGTAGGTGACCGCCAGGGCCGCGACGACCACACCCGCGCAGAGGCGCGTGTGGGCGCCGACCCAGCGGTGGAAGGCGTCGAAGTGCACGGCCGCGAGGGCGCCCGCGACCAGGAAGAACGCGTAGGTCGGGAAGAACGCGAAGCCGTGCTCGCGGTAGAACTCCGCGGGGCCCCACCCCAGCGGATCCGGCGCGAAGACCACGGCCAGCGAAGCGGCCTGGAGCACCGCGGCGCCCGCAAGCAGGCGCCCGTGCCGGCCGCGCGTCCGCCGCACCAGCAGGCGGAACAGCGGGAACAGCACGGCGACCTGGAGCGAGACCAGCAGGAAGTACAGGTGGTACCAGGCGCCGCCCCAGACGACGACGTCGCGCAGGTCGTGCACGGCGGCTCCGGGGTCGTGCGCGATGCGCCAGCGGTCCCCGAGCGACCAGTAGGCCACGCTCCACGCCAGGTAGGGGATGCCGATGAGCCGCAGGCGGCGGCGGATGAAGCGGCCGGGGTGCAACGGGCGGTCGTACCAGGCGTAGAACAGCACGAAGGTGCTGACGAAGAAGAACACCATGCGCATGCTGTGCAGCATCAGCTGCCCGAACGAGGGCGCGGCCCCGGGGAACGGGTAGGTCGTCCCGCTCGCATGCACCAGGACCACGGCGAGAAACGCCACGACCCGCATCAGGTCGACGTGCGTGAGATGGGCCCGCGCCGTGCGCGGGCCGGATTCCCGGTCGCGCGGGGCCTGCCCTCCTTTCCCCGTCACCGGGAGCAGAAGGGCCTGGTCACCGCCACGACTCGGGATACTCACCCCTGCACCATGCAAGACGCAGGTGAGTGCCCCATGAGAGCCTGCTGGGAGCCACCTGAGTGCGGCCTCGGACGAAGCGCCATATATTTTATGGACTCAATCAAGTTTCTGGGGCGGCGAGGAGGAGCCGGTGGCGGACGAGTGGGCCAGTGGCGCCGAGCAGATCCAGTCCGCGGTGGAAGCCCTGCTGCGCTTCCATACCAGCCGCCGCATGCACCTCAGCCGCGCCGCGGCGGCCGGGGTCCCGCTCAACGACTCCGCCTACGTGGTGCTGCGCTACCTGAGCCGCCGCGGCCCGTCCTCGGCCGCCGCCCTCGCGAAGAACACCTCCACCCAGCTCGCCACCACGTACCGCGCGATCGACCAGCTCCTCGCCGACGGCTACGTGGTCCGCGTCCACGACCGGCCCCGCAGCCCGGTCGCGCTGTCCTCGTCGGGGGAAGAGGCAATCCGGCGGCTGTCGCTGGTGACGGTCCGTCACCTGGACGCGGTGCTGGCCGCCTGGAACCCGGACGACCGGGAGCGCTTCGCCGGGCTGCTCACGGCCTTCGTCCGGGACGCGGCAGCCATGTCGGACACCCTCGCGAGCTCGCCGCACGCTGCGCAAGCGTCCTGACCGTCCGCCGGTACGCGGCTTACGCAGGTCTCGGGCCTCTGGTCTGCATCACCGCGTCTCGGCGGCCCGCGCCACGACAACTCGGCGTGCGCTCACGGCAGGTCGGGGGTCGGTGGGGGAGAGGGAGGCGCGGCGGGGTCGCGCGGGCGGCTCGGCGGTCCGGGAAAGGCGTCCTCCAGCACCGGGATGCACGGCGAGAGCAGGTTCTCGGTGTGCTCGGTCACGCGCCCGCGGACCATCCGCAGGACGCGTACCTCGTTCTCCTGCCCGGGCGCCTCGTCGTCCCGTACGTGCAGGAGGCCGTAGGAACCGGGTGCCCGCTCCCCGACTTCGCGGAAGAACGCCGGGATCGCGGCGTCGCGGTGGTTCGGGGACCCGCCCATGTGGAGGAACGCTTCGCCATTCATCCAGCGCAGGTCGAGCAGATAGGGGCTGTCGAGGTCCCGGATCCGTGCCTGGAGGTCGGCGACGAGCGCGTGCAGCCGGCCGTCGTCGCCTTCGTCTTCCGCTTCGGCGCTCGACTGAACGCTGATCCACCCGTGGTACTCGAACATGGGCCGGGACCCTATCGGGAGCGTCGGTCGGCACGATGTCGTTTGTCCGGTCGGCGCGGCCTGTGCGGGCCTCGTGCCCGTTCTCCGGGGAAGGCCTGCCCGTGATGCTCGGCATGGGCGCGGGTCGTCCAGGCGGTGAGGTCGGCCCCGCGGCGTTCGCGGTGCGGTCGGGGCGGCCGCCGCACGGCGGGGACACCGGACCCCGTGGACCGTGCCCGTGCGGACGAAGTCGTCTCGCTGTGGCGGCTCGGACCCGCGTGACGGGTGCTTGCCCCCAATGAGTGTGTGCACTTGGCGCGCGCCGGGTCCGGGACGAGGCCGTGTCGTCGGCATGTCCCGGACCCGCGAGCGGGTTCACCGGTGCGGCCCCGGCGTCACAGTCCGGCGGGGACCTTGTCGAGGAAGCCGTGGACGGTGGTGATGCGGCCGGTGGGGTCGAGGGCGACGACGTCGAAGCCGATGGCGAGGGCTTCGCCGCCTGCGGGGCCGAGGTGCCACGGGAAGCGGGCGATGTCGTGGTGGCCGTCGACGGGGCCGCCGAGGGTGAACACCAGCCCGGCGAACTGGCCTTGGACCGCGCCGATGACCGTGTCGATGCCGTCGTGCCCGGCGACCGCGGCGAGCGGGTCGGTGTAGGTGGCGTCGGGGGTGTAGGCGGCTTCGACGAGCGCGCGGCGCTTGACGGCGTCGGTCTCGTTCCAGGCGGCGAGGTACCGCTCGACGGCGGCGGCGAAGTCGACGGCGGGGGTGGTGGTCATGGCGGTGTGTCCTTCCGTTTCTCCCGGCCGCGGTCGGAGGGGGTCCGCCGGGCCGGTCCGCGGCCCCCGGTCACGGTGTTCCGGGGCGCTTTCCGCAGGTCAAGAAGTTACGGAGGATCACGGGAGGCGGAATCAGTCACGCATAGGTACTTGCCGCGCGGTGGGCCGGTCAGTACAGGCGACCGCCGCCACATCGTGCCGGGTCCCTGCCGCGGCCTCCCGCGGAGGCCGCCGTCGGCGTCAGGCGGCGGCGATTCCGGGGCCGTGCGGCACCGGGTTGCCGGCGCCCGGCCGAGTGAGGGCGATCACAGCAATGTCGTCGACCAGTTGATGCGTCCACTCCTGGACATCGCGCTCCAGATGCCCCAGCAGGTGCTCGGGCACGAGGGATGCCGAGGCGGCCAGACGTTCGGTGAGCGGGTAGAACTCGCCCGAGGAGTTGCGGGCTTCGCTCAGACCATCCGTGTGCAGCACCAGCGTGGCATCCGCGGGCAGCAGCACCGGCTCGGGCCGGGGCCCGCCGCCGAGCGCGCAGAGCGTGCCGAAACCGAGCGGCAGCAGCGTGGACGTCCGCACCTCGCGAACCCCGTCGGACGAGACGACGAGCGGCGCCAGGTGGCCGCAATTCACCATCTCGAACGAGTCGTTCGCCTCGTCATGCTGCACGATCAGCGCCGTGGCGAAGAGTTCGTCGTCCTCGCCGGCCGCCGCCGAACGCGCCAGCTGCCGGTCGAGGTGGCAAACGAGTTCGCCCAGGTCGGCGATGTCGTGGGCCTGGCTGCGGAAAGTCCCCAGCAGGTCGGCCACGGTCTGCACGGCCGCGAGCCCCTTGCCGCGCACGTCGCCGATCAGGATGCGGGCACCGAACGGGGTGTGCACGGCCTCCACGAAGTCCCCGCCGACTCCGCTGTCCGCGGTCGCCGGCTGGTACAGCCCCGCGAGCTGCAGCCGCCCGAGGGCCCGCGGCACGCTGTGCAGGACGGCATGCCGGAGCGCCGTCATGCTCCGCTGCAGCCGCGCCAAGCGCTCGGCCTGCTGTCGCCGGGTCAGCATCGCCAGTCCGGCGGCCACCCCGACGCCGAGGCAAACCAGCCCGGTGACGGGGCGATTCGCGCGGTCGGCGCCGGCCAGGCCGAGTACTGCCAGGTACTGCAGCCCGGTCACCCCAAACGTGGCCATGGCGACCGCGGGGCGGCCGGCGACCACCGCGGCCAGCGCGGCGACCCCGATCCCCGCCCACAGGCGCGACTCCGCATCCAGGGCTTGGGCGACGGCCGCGCCGAGCAGGACCGCCGTCGGGTGCAGGGCTGCCGAAGCCCCCAGGCGAGATCGCGGGACCCTGGCCAGGAACGCGGCCAGCTGCGGCACCATCGCGGTCATCAGCCCGAACCCGGTCAAGGCCGCAGCGAAGCTGCACATGCCCACCGAGGCCCACCCGGAGCCGGGGACGTCGCGCAGCAGAACCAAGCCCACCGCGGCCATCGGGAAGCCGACCGAGCAGCCTGTGAGCGGTGTCACGGACCGGCGTTGCACCGTCAAGCACGCCGCGATGCCGCCTACCGAGAAGGCCGAGACCGCCACTGTGGACCCGGTGAGCGAAGCCCCCGAGCCCAACGTCAAGGGCGTCACGATCGCCGGGACCAGGAACTGGGCGAACCCCAGCACCATGCCCGACGCCAGCGCGCACGCGGACGCCCGTACAGGGAACCCCAGCCTGGTGTCACGGCCGACCCCCGACGCGCGCGCCCGCAGGAAGCCGACGGCCGCCGCGCCCGCCGCGCCGGCCAGGAACAGGAGCACCCACCGGTCCGTCCAGCCGCGCACCGGGACGAGGTACAGCCCCGAACCCAGCGCCGCGGCCGCGGTCGCGCATGCGGCGAGCACCGAGTCGATGGGCTTGCCCGCACGCGGGGCGGCCGCCTGCGGCAGAGCCCATCGGGCAGCCGCGCATGCGGTGACGGCAACGGCGGCCAAGAGCAGCGCGGTCGCCCGCCACCCCAGAACCGAGATCGCCGGCCGGGCCAGGTGGACGGCTGCGAAGTAAAGCGCCGTGACCAGCGCGATCCAGCCGCCCACCACTCGGCTCATCCGGCCGGGCAGGTTGAGTGCCGAAACCGATGCCAGCGAGGTGATGAACACCGCTGCGGATGCGGCGCTGACGAGCACCCGCGCCGTGAAGTACCACGTCGGGCCGGTCGAACACGCGAGGGCGACATAGCCCGCCGCCAATGCGGCGAGCGACCAGCGCACGACGCGGCGGCGGCCCCACACATCACCCGCCCGGCCCGCCCCGTACAGGGCGAGGACGCCGACGGCGACGATGATCACCTCGGCCGTGGCCACGTCGCCCGGGGTGAGGCCAAGGTCGGCGCGGATGTCGGGCAATGCCGCGGCGCGCAGTACCGGGCCGATCACGTAGACCGAAGCCGCCACCGCCAACAGCACGTACACCGAGCGCCGCACGGGGCCCGCCGATGCGGCCGCGGCCAGTGGGGAGTGCTGCCTTACCAGGGCCTCCGACACAGGCTCTTCCTCCTCGCTTCCCCCTTGGACCGAATACGCCGTGGCCCGGGAAAGGGGCCGTCAGAAGGCAGTGAGTTCCCACAACCAGGAGAACAGAAATGTCCTATTTGCACCAATTTGACTTGGCGTGTGATATGTGAACGAGCGGCAGGGCTTGGGCGAGGCCGGTCGGTCGGCGAGTTGTGCCGAGCGCGCGGTGATGGGCCAGGCTCCGGCCCCGTGCATTTGCGTGTGGGGCGCTCGGGCCCACCGCTGAGTGCCGTGATGCCGTGCGCCATGGCCGTACAGGCGAAACCCCGGCCCGCATGCGTGGGCCGGGGTGTTTGGGGTGGGCCGCCAGGGGATCGAACCCTGAACCCGCGGATTAAAAGTCCGCTGCTCTGCCAATTGAGCTAGCGGCCCGTGGGCGTGGTGTGGGGGTCGTCCGCACCGTGCCCAGGGGGAAGCGTACCCGGATCGTCCTGCGGATGTGCGGGGGTATTCGGGTGGCGGCGCGCGGGGGTCGCCACTGTGGGTGGTGGCGGGCGGCGGGGGCGGGCGCGAGCGGTGGGCGGGCCGGCGGATCCGCGGGGGTCGCGGGGGAAATGGCGGGGTTGGCGGTTTCGTGACTCTCCGCGCCGCGGGGTGGGTTATGACAGGCGGGCGGACTGGGAATTGGGGGCAGATGTCGGAATTCCCGGTTCCGGTCCGCCGCCGGGTTCTGACGCACGGTCAGGAAGTTGGTTGGGGCACGGACCTGCGTATTCACGGGGTTTGGGAATTTGTCGCCATGGCGAGAGGGTATCTGGAGTTACTTTCCGTAATTTGCGGGTTTTTGAACGATCTTGCTTTATTCGCGCTATTGTTCCGGCTGGTGTGTTTGGCACGTCGTAATTCCTTCTTCAGGCTTCGGGCAGCGTCGGGGGACGAGGAACGATGGCGAGCAGACAACGACGGCACGGACAGGGTTCGCGGCATCGCCGAGTGGGTTCGGTGGATCCGCGGGACCAACTCCGAGAGCCGCCGGCCGGGGTGCCGTGGTCGGTGCAGCCGGTGTCGGCGGCACGTGGCGGTGGGGCGCAACGGGCTGCGGCATATCAGGCCGCCCCGGGCAGGACGGCGGCGCCGACAGGTGCGCCACCGGGCTATGGCGACCGTCGGCCGGGGCCGCCTCCGCGGCCCCGGCAGAGACCGGGCGCCGCGCGGCGCCGTGGTCGCGGGCGGCTCTTCGTGTTGACGGCGATCGTCGCGGCGTTAGGCGTGGCCGCGGCTTATCTGCTCGTCAATGGATGGCCGGGTTCCGGGCACGGCGGCGGGAAATCCGCGGCGGCGAATGCGTGCGACGGCGTGAAGCCGGTGAGCGTGGTGGCTTCCCCGGAATTCGCGCCGGTGGTGAACGCGGTTGCCGGGAACGTGAATCGGGCGCACGGATGCACCGCGGTGGAAGTGTCGGGGCGGCCGGCCGCCGACTTCCTCGGCGGGTTGCGGGCCGGTACCGGGACGGCGCCGGATTTGTGGATCGCCGATTCCTCGATGCGGCTGCAGGAAGCCGCCGCGGCGTTGGGCGACCGCAATCCGTATCCGCTGACCGGCGTGCCGGTCGCGTTCACGCCGCTGGTGGTCGCGGTGCCGGAACGGCTGGCCGCCGACCAGAAGTGGTTGGAGAAGCCGCCGGACTGGGTCACGTTGCTCAACCGGATCGACGACCACACGATCCCGCGGTTCACGGTCAGCAGTACACACACCACCGAGGGCCTGCTGGGTGTCGTCGCGGTCAGCGCGTCGATGGCGAAAGCCAACGCGGATCCGACGGTCGCGGCGATGAAGACGTTCGCGTTCCGCAGCAACATCACGGACGCCGAGACGTCGGCCGCGGCCCTGTTCACGAAGTCGAAAGGCATGTCCGATTCGCAGCAAGTGCTCGACGGCGTAGGTGCGTTCGTGGTGACCGAGCAGGCGCTGTGGGCGTACGACAACGACCATCCGGCCGTGCCGTACGTCCCGCTCTACCCCTCGGGCACGCTCATCCAGGCCGACCACCCGGCCGTCCTGTCGCGCGCTGCGAGCGGTGACAAGCGGGTCGCGGACCGGGCCAACGAGGTGCTGGGCGCGCTGCGTTCCCCTGACGGGGTGAAGGCGTTGGCGGCGTCCGGGTTCCGCGGCCCCGACCAGCAGCCGCCGGCGAGCACCCTGGCGACCGTGCGGTACGCGCCTCCCACGCCGGCGAGTGCGCCTGCCGGCGACCTGTCGCAGGTCGCCAAGCTGGTGCAGGCGTGGGCGGACTACAAGCCGATGCCGTTCCGCGTGCTGATCCTCGTCGACGGCTCGGGTTCGATGAACGAGCCGGTCAAGGGCAAGGACGGCAAGACCAAGGCGGACATCATGCGCGCGTCGAGCGTGGAGACCACGCAGCTCCTGGGCAAGACGACCGAGGTCGGCGTCCGGCAGTTCGCGGTGTCCCCCACACAGAAGGGCCCATGGGTCGAGAAGGTGCCGGAGGGTCCGCTCGAGGAGAAACTCGGGCCGCTGACCCGCAAGGACCAGACGACCCAGACGCTCAGCAACCTGACCGCCCAGAACGGCGCCGGAACGCCGCTCTACCGGTCGCTGCTGGACGGCATCGCGGACGCCCAGAAGTCCTACAACCCGAACGCGGTCAACGAGATTTTCCTGCTGACCGACGGGAAGGACGAGGACACGCCGTTCAGCATGTCCAAGCAGGCGTTCCTCACCGAACTGCAGAAGCTCCAGGACCCGAAGAAGCCGATGCCGGTCTTCGCGGTCGGTTACGGCGCGAACGCCGACATGGCGATGCTCAACGACATCGCCAAGGCCACCGGCGGCCTGGCCGTGCCGTCGATCGACCCCGGCGACCTCGTCAAGGCGATCGCGCAGATCTTCGTGCACCAGCGGGGCACGGGCTGATCGAACCCCGCCGCCGCGCCGGCCGCCCACCTCGTGAGGGGGGCTACGGCGTGGCGGCGGGTGCGACCGGCGACGCCGCCGGGTCCGCGGCCTGATCCGGGCCGGACGCCGCCGGACCCGCGGCGGAGGTCGCGGCGGGCGTCGGAGCGGGGCTCGGCGGCTCGTCCGGGGCCGGGCGCGGCCTGAACCGCCCCGATGCCACCGCCGCGTCCGCGAGCCGGGCGGGCAGACCGGGGCCGGCCAGCGCCTCGACGTCCTCCACGCGCAGCGTGTCGCCGCATTCCGCGCAGACCACCTGCGCGTGCGTCTCGTGGCCGCACGGCCGGTGCCGCAGCACCACCGGGGCGCCCTCGTCGTCGGCGAGCCAGGTGTCGCCCCACGCGATGATCGCGGCGAGCACCGGGAAGAAGTCGCGGCCCTTCGCGGTCAGCACATACTCGTGGCGCAGCGGCCGGTCCTGGTAGGGGACGCGGTCCATCAGCCCTTCGTCCACCAGCCGGTTGAGGCGCTGCGCCAGCACATTGCGCCCGATGCCCAGGTTGCGCTGGAACTCCTCGAAGCGGCGGCTGCCGAACACCGCCTCGCGCAGCACCAGCGGCGTCCACCAGTCGCCCAGCAAGTCGACCGCGCGCGCGATCGAACACGGCCAGCTGCCGAACGGGGTCCGCTTCATGCCCGCCACAGTAGCCCGTCACCCCGCCGAAACCGACCTGCTAACGTCAGTTGCTCTAACGAACTGAGCAGGTCGACACGGCGTGCCGCGCGCGCATTGGGGAGTCGGCCCGAATCGGAGGCGATCGGCGTGGCAGGCTTCGCAACCGCGACCGCGGTGACACCGGCGGCCGAGGACGGCGCATATTCCGTCGACCTGGACGCGGCGTGGACGATCGGCGGCAAGCCCAACGGCGGCTATCTGCTCGCCGCGATGGCCAAAGCCGCACTCGCCGAGGCCGCCGCTTCCGGCTCCCCGCACGTGCACCCGCTGACCGCGGCGGCGAGCTACGTCGGCGCCCCCGACCCGGGCCCCGCCGAGGTGCACGTCGAACTGCTGCGCACCGGCCGCACGGTCACCCAGGTACGCGCCCGGATGCTGCAGGACGGGCGGACCTGCATCGAAGCTTCGTTCACCCTCGGCACGCTGACCCACGGCAGCGAGCCTTGGTGGGGCGTCAACCCGCCCGCGCCGCTGCCCGCGCCGGAGCACCTGATGCGCATCCCGTCGCTCGAACCGGTGAGCGGGCTCGCCCTGCCGGTCATGGACGAGGTGGTGCTCGAACTCGATCCGGCCGGGCTCGGGTTCGCCGTCGGCGCACCCGCGGGCGCGGGCGAGTTCGGCGGCCGGGTGGCGTTCGCCGACGGGCATGCCGCCGACCCGGTGTCGCTGCTGTTCTTCGCCGATGTCCTGCCGCCGGTAACGATGGACCTCGGCGCCTTCGGCTGGGTGCCGACGCTCCAGCTCACCGTATACGTGCGCGCCGTCCCGTCCCCCGGTCCGCTGACCGTCCGGCACCACGCGCGGTTGATCGAGGGCGGGCTGATGGACGAGGTCTGCGAGATCTGGGACGCGGCGGGCCGGCTCGTCGCGCAGTCCACCCAGCTCGCCTCGCCGCGGCTGCCGGACGGGCCGCCCGCGGGACAGGTGGCGCAGGAGGCGGCGGAACGCTGAGGCGTGCCGCTCGGCGCCCACGCGTCGGACAGCGAAAACGGCGGTGGGGCCGTTCCGGATGGTCTCCGGAACGGCCCCACCGCCGTTCGTGTTGCCGGCCGTCAGCCGTCAGCCGTCAGCCGTCAGCCGTCAGCCGTCAGCCGTCAGCTCTTCCAGCGCGGCTTGCGGTCGCCCTCGCGGCGCGGCGGACCGTCGTGCCGGTCGTGGCGCGGACCGCGGTCGTACGAGCGCTCGCCGTAGGAGCGCTCGCCGTACGACGGACGCTCCCCGCGCGGCCGGTCGTTGTAGGGCCGGTCGTTGTACGGGCGGTCGCTGTGCGGACGGTCACCGCGCGGGCGGTCGCCGTACGCCGGACGGTCGCCCCGGTCCGAACGCGGGCCGCGGAAGCCGCCGCCCTCGTGCCGGTCGCGGCTGAAGCCGCCGCCGCCCGCCGGGCGGCCGCCGTCGCGGAAACCGCCCTCGCGGCGCGGACGGTCGCCGCCGTAGGTGCGCTCGCCATAGGACGGGCGGTCGTCGCGGCGCGGGCCGCGCTCGTCGCGGTCGCGGCCGTAGGAGCCGCGCTCGCCGCGGTCCCGGTCGTACGAACGCTCACCGCGGTCGCCGCGGTCGTACGAACGCTCGCCACGCGGTCCACCGCGACGCTCGCCGCGGTCACCACGGTCACCACGGTCACCACGGTCGTACGAACGCTCGCGCGGCGGACGGGACTTCTCCTCCGCCTCCGCGCGCTTCGCCGACTCGGCGAGTTCCACGGCCTTGCGGCGCAGTTCGGCCGCCTTGGCCTTCAGCTCGATGATCCGTGCGGCGAGACGCTCGGCCTCTTCCTCGGCCGCGACCGCGGCGTCGGCGACCGACTGCGCCTTGACCTCGGACAGCGTGCGCGCACCGGTGATGCGGCGCATCTCCGGGTCGCCGCTGCCGGTCACCCGGATCCGCTCCGGCTCGACGCCCGCGGCCTCCATGAGCCGGTCCACCGACCGGCGCTGGTGCGGCAGCGCCAGCGTCACGACCGCGCCCGCCTCGCCCGCGCGGGCGGTACGGCCGGCGCGGTGCAGGTAGTCCTTGGGGTCGCCCGCCGGGTCGACGTGCAGCACCAGGTCGATGCCGTCCACGTGGATGCCGCGCGCGGCGACGTCCGTGGCGACCAGCACCGGCGTCTGGCCTTCCTTGAACTCGGCCAGCGTGCGGGTGCGCGCACCCTGCGTCATGCCGCCGTGCAGCGCCTCGGCGCGCACGCCCGCTTCGCGCAGCTGCGCGGCCACCCGGTCGGCGCCGAACTTGGTGCGGACGAAGACCATGGTGCGGCCGCGGCGCGCCGCGATGGCGGCCGTGACGTAGACCTTGTCCTTCGGCTGCACGGTGAAGACGTGGTGCGTCATCGTGGTGACGGACGACGCGTGCGGGTCGACCGAGTGCGTGACCGGGTCGGTCAGGTAGCGCTGGACGATCGCGTCGACGCCGTTGTCCAGCGTCGCGGAGAACAGCATCCGCTGGCCGCCGGCCGGAACCAGGTCGAGCAGCGCGGAGACCTCGGGCAGGAAGCCCATGTCGGCCATCTGGTCGGCCTCGTCGAGGACCGCGATCTCGATCGCGTCGAGCTGGCACGCGCCGCGGTCGACCAGGTCCTGGAGACGGCCCGGGGTGGCGACGAGGATCTCGACGCCGCGCTCCAGCGCCATGATCTGGCGCGGCATCGACATGCCGCCGCAGACCACCTTCATGCGCAGGTCGAGCACCCGGCCGTACGGCTCGAGCGCGTCGTGCACCTGCATGGCCAGTTCGCGGGTCGGCACCAGCACCAGCGCCAGCGGACGCTTCGCGCGGGCCTTGCGGCCGCGCAGCCGGGTCAGCGTGGGCAGGCCGAAGCCGAGGGTCTTGCCGGAGCCGGTGCGGCCGCGGCCGAGGATGTCCCGCCCGCCCAGCGCGTCCGGCAGGGTGGCCGCCTGGATCGGGAAGGCGTTGCGGACGCCGCGGCGGTCGAGCGCCTCGACGAGCGCGTCCGGCACGCCCAGCTCGGCGAACGTGGGGCCGGAGACGACGGGCTCGGCGGCCTCTTCGGCCTCGGCTTCGGCGTCGTCTTCGGTGTCGGCTTCGGCGTTGTCGTCGTCGGACTCTTCGTCCGCGGCGTCGGTGTCGGCGCCGGCTTCCGCGCCGGCTTCTTCGTCGGTCTCGGCGTCGACGGAAGCGTCGGCCGAGGTGTCGGCGGCTTCGGTCGAGGCGGTCTCGGCCTCGGCGGCCGCGTCCGCCGCGCCTTCGGCGGCGGTGTCGGCGGTCGTCACGACCGCCTCGTCGGTGTCGGCGTCCACGGGCATGGGCGTGACAGAGTCATGGGACAGCGGGGGCATGCAGAACCTTCCGAATACGGCACGTCGGAGGTCCGCAGCCCGGAACCGGTCGCATGTCACCGCGACCTTCTGCTGAGCACCTGAACGAGCCTGGGAGACGTCGCGCTTTCGAGCCGACGTCCGGAGATGAACACGAGCGATCTATCAGACTACAGGACGCCACGGCCCCCGTTGGCCGCCGGGACCGCCGGCCGTTCCGGTACGGGACCGGTGACACCCCTGCCGACCTGCGGTTTCACCCCGCTCAGGAGGCCGGCGGAAAGGGCCGGGCCCGCAGGTAGTCGACCCGCACGCCGGAGCCTTCCCGCACCACGACCAGCCGGGGCCGGTCGTACGACCAGCGGTCCGGCAGCAAATACAGCCGGCCGTGCGCGCGCCGCAGCAGGCGCAGACCCGCGTACCGGTAGCGGTACGGCGAATCGGCTCCCGTGAGCACGTCCACGGTCACCCCCTGGTCGGCGGCGACCCGCAGGTCGTCCGCGGAGTACACGACGACGGCGGTGCGCGTCGGCAGCTGCTTGACCATGCGCAGCGCCGCCACCTGCCCGTCCGCCTGTGCGTAAGCGCCCAGTGCCCAGAACAGGCACAGCACCACCGCGGCCGAAGTCAGCACCACCGACAACGACCACGGGCGCACGCCCATTCCCGTCGCGCGGCGATGCGTGCCGACCTGGCGGGACAGCAGCACGCCGTACGCCGTCACCAGCACGCCCGCGGCCAGCGCCAACGGAAGCAGCAGCGGCCAGAACTGCGGCCGATGCCCCGGCCACCGGAACAGTGCCGCCCACGTCGCCACCGGGATCAGCAGCCATGCACAGCGCAGGAACCGGCTCACGAACGCCGCGGCCCGGCGGTGCCGGCGGAGCGGGACGAGGATGTACGGGTGCGCCATGCGGGCCGCGAGCAGCACGCCGACGACCGCGAGCATCGGTTTGTACAGCGTGTCGACGCTGCGGAGCAGGTACTCCTTCGTGGTGAAGCCGAGCACGTCCTCGTCGAAGCCGAGGAAGTCCGCCATCGCGGCGCTGCGGGCCCAGCCGAAGTAGTACAGCAGGGCGAACAAGGCCAGCGCGGGCGCGGCCAGGATCAGCATGACCTCGAACGGGCTTCGAACGGTGCGGACTTCGTTTGCCGGCGGAGTCTCGGCCCGGACCGGTTCGAGTTCGCCGCGGCTGTCGGTGCCGTGCCGGCCGCGGCGTAACTCCAAGGCGGCGCAGGGCTTTTGGACGCCTACCGGCTCCAGCGCGGAGCTGTCGCAGGGACCTTGGTGCGGATCGGCGGGGTGGTCGGCGGAGGGGATGGGCGTCGGCGTCGGCATCGGTGCCGAGGCCGCTTCCCGGAACCAGGCCATGGGCGGATAGGGCGCCGGGTCGTAGGTGGCGCCGGGGGCGTAAGTGCCGAAGCCGAGGCCTCCGCCGAAACCCCCGCCCATGCCTCCGCCGAAGCCCGCGTGGTCGTCCGCGACGGGGGTGGGGGCGACGCCCCAGGAGTCGCCGGATGCGGGGTCGGACGGGTCGGACGGGGCGGACCGGGCGGTGCCGCGGCCGAGGAAGGCCGCCGGGGCGTCGGGGTGAGGCGTGCCGGTCCGGGCGGCGGACCTCGGGCCGGGTGCGGGGGGCGTATCGGCGACGGGTTCCGCGGGCGGCTCGGGTGCCGTCGTCCACGGGGACGCCGAGGGCGCGGAGTGCTCGGACGGATCCACCGCGGGGTCGCTGCCGGATGTGTCCGATGTATCCGACATGCCCGACGGGCCCGGCGTGCTCCGGTGGGGGCTCCATGCCGTGTCCCGCGGCTCGCGCGGGCCCGGGACGTCGGCTGCTTCGCGGCCGTCCCGGGTGGCGCGCGTGTCCCGGGGGGACTCCTCGACCGTGCCGGTGATCACCGCCCGGGGGCGCAGTTTCACGAGCCGGACGGTCGTCTCGGCCTCCTCGTCCGGGTCGACCACCGGCGGACCGTCCTCGCCGGGCGGCACGCGCAGCGCGCCGCGGGCCCGGGGGACCGCGGCGGCGACCATGCGCTCCGGACCGAGGTCGTCGTCCGGTGCGGACGGGCCGGGGCCGCCGGAGCTGCTTCGGTCCGCGTGGCCGCGGTGTTCCGTGCGGCGGTCGCCGTGGTGTTCGCCGCGGTGCCCACCACTCCGCGGTTCGTCGGTCCGGCCGTCACGCCGGCGCTCGCGGGAGTCGTCGTGGGGCGGGTCGTCCGGCCTGCCGGACTCCGTCCACGTGCCGACGCGCAACGGGGGTTCCGCACGGAGCCGTGCCTCGTGCGGGAAGGCCGGTTCCTCGAACTCGCGTGCCCCCCTGACGTCCTCGCCCATGTGGCCCCTCCGCGCGCCCTGAATCGGTGTCAGGATCCTTGGCGGCGGCGGGAGGCACGAACCCTTCCGGCCACCCGCATCACTCGCACGGGTGAGATGGTCGTCAACCCCACAAATCGACGGATCGAGTGACGGGCGCGGATCCGCCCCGGCCCGTGCGGGTGGGCCGGTGCGGCGTAGGTCGGCGAGGGCGGACCGATGCCGGTGGGTTGGTGTGTCTGTGGGCCGGTGCGCGTGGCCGTCGCGACAGACGTGGCGCGTCGCCCTAGCCCCAGATCGCGTCGGCGAGGGCGACGCCGGCGAACGCCGCGGCGATGCCCGCCGCGAGACTCAGCGCCACGTTCCCGAGCGCGGCGCCGCGGGCCCCGTCCTCGGCCAACCGGAGCGACTCGAACGAGAACGTCGAGTAGGTCGTGAGCGCCCCGCAAAAGCCCGTCCCGACCAGCAGTTGGACGTTCGACGACGCCGCGCCCGCGGCCGCCGCCCCGGTGAGCGTCCCGAGCACGAGGCAGCCGAACACGTTGACCAGCAGCGTCCCCCACGGGAACTCCCCGGCCCCGCGCTCGCGCATCCGGGCCTGCACGGCCCGGTCCGCGAGATACCGCGCCGGAGCGCCCACCACGGCCCCCGCGATCACCATCAGCCACGTCACGCGGCCACTCCCGACTGCGCCCCGGTATGCCGGGCCGCGAACCGCCGGATGGCGGTCGCCGCGGCCCACACGCACACGAGTGCGGTGACGAGGGTGCCGGCCAGATAGGCGACGGCGGTCGCGGGACGATCGGCTTTCACGAGGCGTTCGATGTCGACGGCGTACGTCGAAAACGTGGTGAAGCCGCCCAATACGCCCGTCCCGAAGAACGGCCGGACCAGCGGGTGGGCCTGGTACAGCTCGGTGACGACCACCAGGAAGACCCCGATCACCGCACAGCCGACCGCGTTGACCGCGAACGTCGTCCACGGGAACGCCCCGTGCGCGGTGGGCCACAGCCGCCCCGCGCCGAACCGTGCAGAGGCTCCGATCGCCCCGCCCAGCGCGACCACGGCGACGATCGCGGGGAGCCCGACGGTGGGGAGGGTTCCGTCGAAGTCGATGTCGGGGTCGACGGGCTCGGGGTAGGCATGGGGGTGTGCCGGGTGGTCCGGACGGTCCGGATGTTCCCGGTGGTCCGGGAGGGCGCCGTCGTCGGCCGCGTCGGCCGCGCCGGGTTCCGGTGCCCGGTCCGGAGCGCCTGCCCCGGCTGCGTCCCCGGACCGGCGGCCGTCCCGTGCTGCAGGCCCCGTCACCCCCGTCGCGTCCTCGGCGCCGGCCTCGTCACCCGTACCCAAGCTCGTGCAGCCTCTCGTCGTCGATGCCGAAGTGGTGGGCGATCTCGTGCACGACCGTGATCTCGACTTCCTCGACCACGTGCTCGTACGTCTCGCTGATCCGGAGCGTCGGGTTCCGGTAGATCGTGATGCGGTCGGGCAGCACGCCCGCGTACCAGTCCCCGCGCTCGGTGAGCGGGATCCCCTCGTACAGGCCGAGCAGCTCCGGCCCGGCCGGGTCCGGCTCGTCCTCGACGAAGATCGCGATGTTGTCCATGAGGGCGGTCAGCTCGGGTGGGATCCGGTCGAGGGCCTCCGCGACCAGCTCCTCGAACTCCTCCCGCGACATCTCCAGCACGCCCCCATTCTGCGCGCCCGGACCGCCCGCCGGACACGCGCCGGGCCGCTGCCTCGGGGTGGTCGCGAGGCACCCCGAGAGGGCCCCGGAATCCGTTTTGCTGTTCCGGCGGATCACCCCGTATAGTTCTGACCGTCCCCGACGGCAACAAGACGCCGGACGGCCGCAAAGCCCTCATCGTCTAGTGGCCTAGGACGCCGCCCTTTCAAGGCGGTAGCACGGGTTCGAATCCCGTTGGGGGCACGAACGAAGCCGGACAGCCAGTACGGTAGAGTGAAGCAACACCGGGTCGGAAGGAACAACCGGCCCACACAAGTGAATCAAGGTCCTGTGGAGCAGTTTGGAGTGCTCGTCACCCTGTCAAGGTGAAGGCCGCGGGTTCAAATCCCGTCAGGACCGCTTGGAACGATCCGCCGCAAGGCGGATCGTCCAATATCCAGGCCAGGTAGCTCAGTTGGTACGAGCGTCCGACTGAAAATCGGAAGGTCGGCGGTTCGACCCCGCCCCTGGCCACTCGGTTAGAAGCTCGAAGTACCCCCGCTGAACTGCGGATAAGCCCCGAAGTCGATCACCTTCGACTGCGGGGCTTCTTTGTTGTTGGGGGCTGGTGTGCCCGTGGTGTGCCCGGGCGGGGTGGTGCGCCCGCGGGGGACGAGCCGGGCCGCGTTCTCGGCTGCGGCGCGAGCCACCTCGGGGAGAACGCTCGTGTACGTGTCGGCGGTCAGCACGATCGTGGCGTGGCCGAGGGTGTCCTGCACCACTTTCATGTCCGCGCCGCCGGCGAGCATCAGCGTGGCGGCTCCGTGACGTAGGTCATGCAGCCGGATCGGCGGCAGGCCCGAGTCGACGACGAGCTTCTCGAATCGCTCGGAGACCCAGCCTGGGTGGAGCCAGGAACCGTCTTCTTTCGCGAAGAGGCGGCCGGTGTCCTCCCAGGCGCCGCCCCACTTGAGACGCTCCTTTGACTGCCGGGCGAGATGCGATCGGCAGACTGAGACGCTCTCGGCGTCGAGGGCGATCGTTCGGATGCCGCTGTCGCTCTTTGGATCGCTCTCGACGACGGTCCAGCCGTCGACGATGAGCTGCTTGGCGACCGACAAGGTCCTGGCGTCCATGTCGAGGTCGCCCTTGCGGATGCCGCAGGCCTCGCCGCGTCGCAGGCCGCGGAACGCGATGAGGTGCCAGAGGGCGTACAGCCGGTCCTCGGCGACGAAGTCGAGGAACTGGCCGGTCTGTTCCGGGGTCCAGACCATCACTGGCGAGGGCCGCTCGCCTGTCGCTCGCCACCGGTCGACATGCGCTGCGGTCCACAGCACCGGCTTCGGGCGCTTGGCTGGGTCCATCTCGACGTGGGCCGCCGGGTTGAACGTGATGATTTGCTGGGCGATGGCCGCGTTGAGCGCCCCCCGAAGCGTCGCCCGTATCCGCTGACGGGTAGTCGGATTCACCACCCGCTCGAACGGCGGCATGGCCGCGATCCGCGCCTTGAGCGCCTTGCGGCGGGACCGAGCGTCCGCGCCCTTCCACGGGATCTCCTCCAACTCCGCGACGGCCTGACGGCGCAGGAGGTTGTTCGCGACGATCTCCTCGTTGCGGTCGGCGATGGCCTGGAACATCTCCGAGAGGTGCTTGACCCGCAGGCGGTCGAGCCGGACGTGGCCGATCCGGGGCTTGAGGTGCTTCCGGATGTCGATCTCGTAGTTCTTGAGCGTCGCGGCCGAGCCCTTCTTGCCCGCGATCCACTCGTCGAGCCATTCGCCGACGGTGCTGCGGCGGGTGATGTCGGCACCGGCCCGGAAGCGGCGCGTCGTCTCCTCCAGGTCCGGCAACTCCGAGCCCTCGGCCGAGATTCGCTCAAGCAGGTCGCCGGTTGCGCGGCGGCCTTCTTCGTCGTCGGCGTCGGGGATCGCGAGCAGCGCGCGGACATGGTCCAGCACGGCCTGCGCCTTGGGGCCCGTGTCGAAGCCTTGGCGGCGGAACTGGCGCCGGTTCCCTTCCGCGTCGGCCGGCAGCTCCTGGCGGACTGCCCAACGGCCGTGGCCTCGCTGCCCGAGTTTCGGGCAGGCGGAGCCGAATTTCTGCCCGGTCTCGGGATTACGGCAGCCGCAGCGACGGGTGGTAGAGCCTTTCACGTACGCCCTTTCGTTCGGGGAAAACACCGGCGAATTGCCGGAGGGCGTTGTTCTTAGCATCGTTTCCGAGGGGCAGCAAATGGCCGTGGATTTCCCGGGACGGGGCGGACTCGTACGGACAACGAAGCATCCCCCGGCACATGTGGAGCGGTGGCTTCACCGTCGAACTGGGCGCCTGGGCGATCATGAGGCGGTCATTGCGGCGAGTGGGGGAGCGGCGTGCTGTCTTCGCAGGCCAGTGCGCTCTGGTGGCGTAGCTACGTGATGACAGGCTGGCTGCGCCGGTGCGTCACAGGGAGCGGTTGGCGTGCAGCTCATCGTCCACGCCCCGTGGCCCGCGACCCCGTGTCGCGACCATGCCGCGGTCGTGTGTCGGTCTGGCCGCACGGCTTCATGGCGAATTCCCGATGTGGGCTGTCTACCATTTCCCGGCGTTCGAAATGTGATCGTCGTCACACCGAAATCGTGAAACCTTTTCGCGGCCCCGAACGATCAATTCCGTGGATCGGTTTCCGAGGCCGCAAACCCCGGGCGCCTTTCCTCCGCCGTATTACCGCCTACGTCCTGTCCCCTGCCTCCGGAGATGCGCTTGACCATCCGTCCCGCCGACCTTGCCGGCCCTCGCCACCTTCCCCAGTCCGCGGCCGAGCCTGGCGCCTGGCCCGAAAGCCGCGCCGGACTGACTCCTCAGGCCGAGGCCGCCCCCTCGCCAGGGCAGGGCATGTCATGGGAAGAACTTCGGTCATTGCCGACCGTGGTGAAGCTGGACGTCGCGAACCGGGCATTCGGGTTGTCTCGCAGCAAGGGCTATGAACTCGCGAAGCTGGACGACTACCCGTGTCGGGTTCTGCGGGTGGGGCGCGCTTACCGGGTGGTGACCGCGGACATGGTCCGCATCCTGAGCGCCGCCGACGCCGTGCCAATGGCGCCCAGCGGCGGTGCCGCGGGCGCATCTCCGCGCCCCCTCGACGGCCGGAAGCCGGGGCTTCGCGCCGCCTGATCCTGTGTCAGTACCCCTCGCCAGACAGTCCGTTGGACTTGTGCGAGGGGTGCTCGTAGTGTCCGGGTTGCCGCGCCACCAAGGCGCGGCGACCCCCTCTGACATGCGAAAACCCTCGGCGCGCGAACGCCGAGGGTTGCACACACCTGCGTGGCCATCGCCCTGGAAAGCCTCGGGCCACGGGATCAGGAGATCTCCATGCACCCTACGCGCTCACGCGCGCTCATCGCATCTCCGCATCTCGCCGCATCCGGCTCGCCGTCGGCTGCGAAGGCAGGGCGGTGACCGTGGCACGTATACGCACGATCAAGCCGGAGCTGTTCACCTCCGAGGACCTCGCGTCGGTGTCGCTGACCGCTGAGCGGACGTTCGTCGGCCTGCTGACCCAAGCGGACGACCGGGGCCGGTTCCGCGACCACCCGGCGGTCATCGCCGGCCTGCTGTGGGTCCTGCGGCCCGAGCACACCGCCCTCGGCGTTGAGGACGACCTCGGCCAGCTCGCCGCCGCCGGGGTGATCTGCCGGTACACCGGCTGCGACGGCAAGCCCTACCTCCACATCACCGGCTGGGACCGCCACCAGAAGATCGACCGGCCCAGTACTTCCCGGATCCCGGCCTGCCCCTCGCACCCCACCCCGAGCGGCTGCACGGTCTGCAAGAACACCTGCACCCGCACGACCCCGCACACCACCATCCAGGCCGCGCCGACCCCGGCGCCACACCTGGCCTCACCTCCGGCCGGGAACTCGGACGAAGTCGCGACGAGCCCTCACCGAGCATTCGTCGAAGACTCGTCGAGGACTCACCGAGGGTTCGACGAGAGGTCAGCGAATCCTCGTCGAACCCTCGACGAGGACACCGCGAACCTCGACGGAACGGTCATATCCGCAGGCCAAAGGGCATTCGTCGAGGATTCGTCGAATCCTCGACGAGGGCTCGGTGAACCCTCGACGAGCCCTCGACGTCCGGATCTAGGACCTAGGACCATGGACCTAGGAAAGGGATCAGTGCCTCCGGCGGGGCGCGAAGCGCCCGCACCACGCACCACTTGCGCGACGGTCGCCGAGAACCGAACACCCGCATCGGCACAGGACCTGGTCGCCAAGTACGTGCGGCTGCACGCCCACCGCCCGCCCGAGCGGGTGCTCGGCCAGGTCGGCCGGGAAGTCCGCGCCCTGCTCGACGAGGGCATCGACCCGGCTCACATCGCCGTCGGCCTCGCGCGCCTCGCCGAGCGCAGTCTGCACCCCAGCACGCTGGCCAGCGCGGTCAACGAGGCGATGAACGCCAGCCCGCCTGGCACGGTCTCCCCGGCCGGGGCAGTCGGGTATCGCGGGTGGACCAACCCGGCGGACGTCCAGGCCGCGTACGGCGGTGACTTGTGAGCACCACCGCGACCGCCGCCAGGGCCGGTGCGGGCCCTCTGCCAGTCGGCAAAGGGCTGGCCGGGCGCATGCAGCGGCTCCTCACCGCACGCGGCATCGACCCCGCCACCACACACGATCCCGAGCCAGGCGCGCCAAACCGGGGACGTATTGAACGACGCGCTCGCGCTCGCCGACGCCCGGATCCCACCCCGGTTCCGCGGTGCGGTCGCCGACCACCCCGATGTGACCGCCTGGGTCGACCGCGTCAGCGTGGAAGCCACCCGCGGGCCGGGAGGCCGCCTGGGCGTCGCCACCGGGCCGTCGCTTCTGATCGCCGGCCCCACCGGCACTGGCAAGACCCACCAGGCCTACGGCGCGCTCCGCAGCCTGCTGCTCGCCGGAGTCCGGCTCGGCTGGCAGGCGACGACCGCCGCTGACCTGCACGCCAGCCTGCGTCCCCGTGCGGGGCACGACACCGAGGGCGAACTGCGCCGGATCGCGCGGACGCCGCTGCTGATCCTCGACGACCTCGGCGCCGCGAAACCGTCGGAGTGGACGGAGGAGCTGACGTACCGGCTGGTCAACCACCGCTACGAACACCTGCTCCCCACCCTGTTCACCACCAACCTGCCCATCGCGCGGATCCGCGAGACCCTCGGCGACCGCATCACCTCCCGCCTTGCGGAGATGACCCAGCGCGCCATCCTCGACGGCCCCGACCGCCGCCGCACCACCTAACCGGGCCCGCAGGCCCACGACCGGGCGCCGCGCCACCCCGGAGCGCGGCGCCCCAGCCTGCCCTGCCTCCGCGCCCCCACGCCCCTTGCTCGAAGGAACAGCCGCTCCATGCCTTCACGTTCCACCACGGCGCCGGACAGCGGCTCCGCGCGTCTGGACCGCGCCGCCGTCGCGGGCCTCGGCCTCGCCGGGTTCGTCCTCTCCCTCGACGCCCTGCGGCAGATGGCCGCCGCCGCCCACATCCGCCCGGGCCTGACGTGGCTGTTCCCGCTCATCCTCGACGGGTTCACCGCCTACTCCATCCGCGCCCTGATCGTCCTGCGCAACGCCCCACTCGCAGCACGCGCCTACGTGTGGCTCCTGCTGGCCACCGCCACCGGCGTCAGCATCTGGGCCAACGTCCTGCACGCCGTCCTCCTCAACCAAGCCCCGTTCACCCCCGCGCCAGACACACACAGCGACACCCGCCCGGACCTGGAACTCGGCAGCGACACCGTCGGCGTCCTCGCCGCCTGCGCACCACTCGCCCTGGCCGCCGCCGCCCACCTCCACACCCTCATCACCCGCCACACCAAAGCAACCACCACGACCGCACCTGCCCCGGATGCATCCACCCGGCCTCCGCAGACCACGCGCGGACCCCTCGCCCGGGGGTACGAAGAACTGCAAGACGCCGCCCGCGACCACGAGCCGACCTCGGACGGCACCCCGGCTACCGAGCCCACCGGAACCGTGCTGGTCGCGCAGGACACCGCCGTGCCGAACGGAAGTCCCGACCGTGATCCGGACGTCGCGGTGCCTGGCCAGCCCGTGTCTGCGACGACCGAGATCCGTACAGCGGACGGCCCCGATCCCGCTAATCCGCACAGCACGCACACAAAACCGCACACCCAACCGCTGGCCGATCCGTACAGCAACCCGCCCACCACACCCGAAACGGAGGCTGCCGCCCGCCCCGAAACCGAACCCGGGACGGAACACGGCATGGGTCAGCGTGCGGAATCCACCGCCGCGGCAACGCGGCCAGCCGCGCGCCGGGGCCGGCCGCCGGGTGCGGACCTGGACACGCTCACCGCGATCGGCCGCGCCGCCACCCTCGACCAAGGCAAACCCGTCACCCGCGACACCGTCGAACAAGCCATCCGCGACCAGAACCTGCCCATCAGCGGCGCCCGCCTCGCCGACATCGTCCGCCGCCTCAAAACCCCCACACCCGATACCACCGCCGAGACCCACAGCGACAACGAAGGCGTAATCGAGAGCGGCAACGGCTCCGCCGCGCCGTCCGCGGCCTGACCCTGCCACCACACCCGCGTCGTGCTGCCGCCCTCTCACACGGCGGCAGCCCCGCTAACCCTCCCCATCCACATCACTCCAGGAAGCCCGTGCCCGACCCCACCACGCCCCGCACCACCAACCCCCAAACCCGATTCGTCACTCCCACGTCTCCGCCAGTCGCGGCGACCCGCCCGACCGTGTCGGCGGCCGACGTTCCCGAGGCGAACCCCGTTGCCGGCTACGCGGGTTCGACCTCCACGGGGGGAGCAAGGTGGTCGCTTGGAGGCCCCAAAGGGACCTCCGTCGCGAAGCCCGCCCAGCAGGGCGAGAAGCGGCGTGACGGGGCGCCGCAGGAAGGGGGTGGCATTGCGCCGGCCGAGCCGACACACGCGATCCACAACCTTCCCGTGCACCCGCCGACCGATCCCCACACCGTCCACGCCGAGCCCACGAGCACCGAAACCGCCCCGTCCGCCCCGACCGTCGAGCCCGCTGTGCCGATCGTGTCGCCGCGTGTGCGCCGCCGTGCCTCGGCCACGCCGAACGCCCCGGGCGGCGCCTCCAAGCGCGGCAGGCGCCCACGCCGCCGCTCCACCCCCGGCACCGGCGGCAGTAACCAGCGCAATCCCACCCTGAAGTTCCGCGTGCACCCGGACGAGAAGCAGTACTTCGAGGACGCCGCCGCCCGCGACGGCTACGACAGCACCGCCGCGTGGCTGGAGCGCGCCGCCCACGCCGCCGCCGAGCAGACCGAACCCGGCCGCGACGACCAACTCGACGAGCTGATCAACGCCGTCGTAAACACGCACGACGCCTTGCGCCGGATCGGGCACAACATGAACCAAGTCGCCCGCGCCTGGAACACCCTTGCGTCCGGCGCGGACATTCCGGCGGATCCACTTACCGCACAGCACCACACCACCCTCGCCGAGCTCGGCCCGCTGCTCCGCACCACCGACCGCGCGCTCGCCGCAGTGCTGGACCACCTCGCACCGCATTCCGCACACCCCGCCACCCGCATTTCCGCTCAGCCGTCCGCCGCACCGTCCGGCGGGCGGAATCCCGGTCAGCCCCCGGCGGATTCGCCGCGTACCGATGACGGCAGGGGTGCCTGATGCGGCCTCAGGTCCACCAGCAGCGCAACCGAACGATCGGTCTGTTGTCCTACCTCTATGGTCCCGGCCGCCGGGGCGAGCACGCCGACCCGCACCTGGTCGCGTCTTGGGACGGCTTCGCCCCCGACCCCGGCCGCGACCCGAACGCCACCTTGAAGGAGTTGGCCGATCTGCTCGACCTGCCGGTCCGCCGGGCCGGTGACAAGGCCCCGTCCAAGCACGTGTGGCACATGTCCGTCCGCCTGGCCCCCGAAGACCGCGCCCTCACCGAAACCGAGTGGGGCGAGGTCGCCCGACGTCTGATGCGCGCGACCGGGATCGACCCCGGCCCAGACTCCGAGGAGCCGTTCTGCCGATGGGTCGCCGTCCGCCACGACGACAACCACATCCACTTCGCCGCCACCCTCGCCCGCTCCGACGGCGAGGCGTACCACCCCTTCCACGAAGGCAAAGCCGCGCAGAAGGAAGCCCGCAGAATCGAACGCGACCTTGGGTTGCGCCGCCTCGACAAACGCGACCGCACCGCGGCCCGACCGCCGAGCAAGGCCGAGCAGTTCAAAGCCGAACGCACCGGCCGCCTACCGCGCAAACGGCTCCAGACCCTGGTACGGACCGCCGCCGCATACGCCGCCGACCCCGACGACTTCCTCACCCTGCTCGGCCACGTCGGCGTACTCGCCCGCCCCAACCGCGACACAAACGGCACCATCCGTGGCTGCGCGTTCGCGCTCGCCGACGACCGCAACGCGGCCGGCGAACCCGTCTGGTTCGGCGGACGCACCCTCGCCCCCGACCTGTCCTGGCCCAACCTCCACGCCCAACTCACGAGTGTCGGAACCGCCGAACCGCTCGCCGGCGACGACAGCACCGGCAGCACAGGCACCTCCTCCAGCACCGATCAGAGGTGGCCCGACCTGGCCGCGACCGACCCATGGGACTGCGCGTCCGCCCACCTCGACCGCATCGCCGCCCTCCTGAATGACCCCACCCGCGCGGAGAACCACAAGGCCGATCAGGACGCCCGCGGCACCCGAGCATCCCGGGCAACCGCTACCTGTGACGCCGCGCTGCCGGACGAGGTGGCGGCAGCGCACCGCGCCGCGGTCGGCCAACTCCTCAGCGTCCTCCCCGGCGCGCTCCACGGCCACCCGATGCCGCTCCAGACGCGCCAAGACCTGCGCGACGCCGCAGACGCGTTCGCGCACGCAGCCCGCACCACCGGCCGCACCGCCCACGCCCACAGCCACGCCGCCCGGCAGACGTTCCGCGCCCTCACCGACACCCTGCTGACCAACCGCACCAACGGCGCGGAAGTCGTCGGCGACCTCATCGCCACCGCCCTCCTCGCCGTCATCGCTGTCACACGCTGGCACCAAGCCAACAAACACGAAGCCCAAGCCCGCGCCGCCGCCCAAGCCGCCGCACATCTCCGGGCCGCCTACCGGGTAACTGCCCCGAAGCCGCTACAGCAACTCACCGCCGAGCACACACCCGACCCGCGGCTCGCCACCCTGTACGCACAGGTGACACACCGAATCCTGGCCACACGCACCGACCAGGCCACCACCTCAGCCATCCTCAGCGACCCCGCCATGGCCGCCCTGACCGCCGCGATCCACCGCGGCACCAACAACAACCACAACCCGCTCGTCCTCGTCGACCAGGCCGTCACCAGCCGCGAACTCGCCACCGCCGACAACCCCGCCGAAGTCCTCACCTGGCGCATCCACCGCCTCGCCCGCACCACCCCCGCCACCGCACGCCGCGGCAACAACCCCGACGGCCGCCGCACCGGCAAACCCACCACCACGACCCGCACCGGAACCCGACGACCCACACCCCCGCCCACGGCGAACCCGAATACCCGCCGGACACGCTGACCGATCACACCAACCAGGCACCGCCGAAGCTCCGGTCCCGTGGGACACGGACCTGTGCCCTACGGGACCAGTCCGCGAGTTCTGCCCCGCAGGCCTCCGATCAGCCCCGTTCAGCGTCTGAACGCGCGGCACGTTCAGTTTCTGAACGCGCCCGGCGTTCAGAAACTGAACACAAGGCACGTCCCGCCGCATCACAGCCGCCACCACCAAGCGCCGTCAGATTTTCGCTCGCTGAACGTCTTGCCTCTTCACCCGAAAGAACACGGGCTGCCTTCCCCGAACGCCAACCCGGCCCCTTCCTACGCGCAGCCGGGCCCTCGATCGGCCCGATCCCACCGCGATGTTCACGCGGTGAACGCCGACCCCGTTCACCCGGTGAACGCACGCCCCACTCACGCAGTGAACGCCACCGTGCAGTCGCCCCTCGACACCCGCCAGTCCTTTGCTGAGACTTGAGTCCCCAGGGGTGCTGACCTTCCCCACTCGGTGGACGGAGGACAAGGGCACGAATTCGTCCTCCAGTTGATCCGGGGAACCACTGCACGACCTGGGTCGTCTCCGAGTTGAAGATCACGAAGGGGGACGGGCATGGGCATGCTTCTGCCGGAACTCGCACACTTGGTCGTGAGGGTCGTGGGCCGCACGGTGGGGCTGCGGGTCTTGGTGCGTGCGCAGGTTGGCAAGTAGGAACCGCTTGCGGCCAGCCGGTGTCACGGGCCGCGCGGATCATGGGGGGGCGCGGTCGCGATGTTCACGAAGTGAACGTCGCCACCATTCACTCGGTGAACAAGCGCCCGTTCACTAAGTGAACGGGCCTGATCGGCGACTCGGTAACCGTCAAGTCGCACCTGCTGATCACGCTGGGGACGGGCGCAGTCAGTGCTCCTGACACCCCTCGTCCCCGCAGAGCAAGGCTGCCAGCGCCTGTAGATTCGCTCCATGGGCGAAGCGGTCGATCTACGGCGAGTCGACGTCGACGCTGTTTTGGACCGGGTGAGTCGGGCTCTCGGTTTGCAGTTCGACCCCAGAAGTGTGGTTCGTAAGCGCCGCTCAATCGGGTTCGCCAGTGACCGGACGACCTGGGTCCGTATTGAGCGGCGGCCAGATGCCCGCATCGACGGCCAAGGGTGGGGCGTCGAGACCGCAGCCGCAATCACGGGTGTCGCGATGCCGACGTGGCGGGCGAGTACTTCCTGGCGTGGCGCTGACGGTGCGATGTGGCACGCGGACGAGTGTGATCTCGTTCCGGGTTCTCCGGTGAAACGTGGTGGCCGACTCCTAACAGACCCTGGGCTGTCCGAGGAGTGGTGGAGCGTCTTCGGCGCGTCCATGGATGCGTTGCGCGTGCAGCCCACCACCAGGGTCGCGACGCCCGACACGGTGAGGGTCAACCAGGATCATGTGTCCGAGACGATCGCTCGCGCGTTCCCGGAGGCCGGTGACACGTCGGTGCGGACGTGGCGTGCGGCCCATGCGGATCTGAACTGGGCGAACATCGCCGGGCCGGCCTGCATGATTTTCGACTGGGAAGACTGGGGCTTGGCACCCGAAGGGCTGGACGCGGCAACGCTGTGGGGGGAATCGCTTGCGGTGCCGTCGTTGGCCGCACGCGTGTGGGCGGAGCGTCGGGAGGATCTGGAGAGCCATGACGGCCGTGTGATGCGGCTGTTCACCCTCGCCAAGGTCATCGCCTACGGTTCGGATGACGATCCCCTCTACGGCCCCGCCCGGCACGCGGCGGCGTCAATCCTCGCTGTCCGGTAGGGGCCGACTTCGCATTCGCGCGCGGAGCGCGTCCCGGTAGTCGGCCAGGCGTTCTGTGTCTGGTGTGGTTTTCAGGGTCGCCACCAGGTCCCGGATGTGCTCAGGATCGTCCGACCCTACGGCGACCGCCGCGACGTCCGGCAGGCCGTAGGCGACGCGGAAGGCCGCGGCGAGTCGGGTGTGACCGTTGCCGTGGCGCAGGAACTGCCTAGGGTCGATCTGCTCCCAGACCCGAGCGTCGGGGAGGCGCCGGAACGGGCTCATGCCCCAACGGTGGTCGGCGTCGACGGCCCACCGGTCCATGAGCAGGTCCGAGGCATCGAGGACGCCGATCGGGACGAGCAAGCCGGCCGGGACCATCAACAACGGCGGGACCGGTCCGATGAGGTCGCCCAGCTCGACCAGGGGCCGCGGGTCCCACGACGTCACGCCCCAGGTGCTGCACAGCCCGTCCGAAGCTGCGTCCTGCAAGGCGGCGCACGCGGCGGCGAAGTTCAGCCTTGTGCGCTCTTCTTCCGGCTTCCGGAGGGACTGTTCCGGGTTGTGCAGGAGGATCACGGTGGGTTCGCGGCCGAGGTCCCGGACGGATTCCTCGATGGTCTTGCGCAGCGCCGCCGGGTCCAAGGTGTGTCGGCCCCGAGGCAGGAACCCGACCTTGGTGGACAGGGTGGTGAATCGGGGGAGCAGGTCCGATGCCCTGGCTGCGAGGGTGGCATGTGAGGTGAAGTCGCCGTAGCTGTGGGCCGTGTCGAGGCTGGTGATCCCCGCGTCTAGGGCTGCTTCGAAGGTGTGGCGTTGGTGACGAGACCGGTGTAGCCCGAGGACAACTCGGGGGTCAGCGTGGAGCACATGCCCTCCTCGACGAGCAGCTTGGCCAGGCCCTGCGTCAGGCCGTCGACATCGCTGAGCTGGACAGGGTGACCACTCAAGAGCAGTCGGACGGATTCCTCCGCGGCAGCGGCCAGGGAAATCCGTTTCCCGGCGGCAGCGGCCTCGACCTGGCCGTTGCGGACCTGGACGTGAGGCCGGCCTGGGGTCGTACACACCACCGCGTCCAGCGGCCCGAGCATCGGCAGGTAGGGGACCTGCCGGGCCGCGACGGTGTCCACCATGTACCGATCCAGGTAGCCCGCCGGGGTACGTTCGGCAGCCAACTCCGCCGCAGACTTGATGAGTTCCTGCGTCTGCTGCGCTTGTTCGGCGGACGCGCCGCGGATCAGATTGCGGCGGAACACCTCGTCGTCGCGGCACCATTCGGCCAGAGACTCCATCCAGGACGCGCCGGTGCGGCGCGTGATGCCAATGGTCATGTGGAAGCTGAGGCCGTTGTTCCCGCAGCCGTCGCGGGTCGCCCGGTGCCAGCAGCCGCGGGGGATGTGCATGACGTCGCCCTCGGACAGCACGCCTTCCCACAGCACGTCTTCGCTCGGCTGGTCGTTGCGTCCCACGTCCCGGAACATCGGGTCGCGGCGGGATTGGCCGCGGACCTCCCAGCACTTCTCCCCGGCAAGCTGGACGACGATGACCTCGTGGTCGTCCCAATGCAGGCCGAAGCCCTGCGCTTCGGCCGTGGTGAGGTACAGGTTGACCTGGGCGCGTTCGTCGGTCCACCACTGAACCGCGCGGCACATGACTTCAAGGGTCGGGTCGAATACGTCGGTTCCGTCGAGGACCAGCGTGGCGCCCTGGGTCAGCAGCGCGCCGAGATAGCGCATGTTGACCATGCTGATGTTCTGTCCTCGCCGCGTGCCCGCAGGGGACAGGTACTCCCTGGGGTGCAGCTCGGTGCCGGCGCGGAACATGCGCACCTGCGGGTTGCCGAGACTGCGGCGCATCACCAGCTCCAGGAGCCGGGTCGGCGTCAGGATGCGCGGCAGCAGGGACTCGTCGGTGATGGTGCCGCGGACGAACTCTCGGCCGAGCGGGTCGGGCCCGGTCCACCCGAATGCGTCCTCGATCGCCTCGATCAGGCGGTGTCGCATGGTGTGCCTCCCTCGTCGGTGGGGGTCATGCGTGGGCAAGGCCGCGCGGTTTCCCGCGCGGCCTCGTTAGCCCTGTTGTGCCCGGTCCCTGGTCACTCGGGGTGGTTGAGTCCGTCGCCGTCGGGCTGGGTGTCGCCGGTCGCGTCGGCCGGCGGGTCCGACATGTGGGCGTCGGTGCGGTCGTGGACGCTGCCCAGCGTCTCGACCGTGACGGTCCACGCCTGGTGGGCCTCGCCGGGGATCACGTCCGTGCGGGTGTCCTTCATTCCGGTTGCTCCTTCCTGGCAGTGCGCTATGACGGGCTCGCAGTCGTTCGAGCCCAATGGGTGGTGCTGTGCCGTCGCATGAACCCAATTGGTGCGGCGGCGCACGGCTCCGGACCACGTTCGTTCCTTTCGGTCTTGGCGGCCCCGCCCGATCCCCCACGGGGGGAGGGGACCAGGCGGGGCGTTTGGCGGGAGCGGAGCCGGGCCGGTCCGAGGTATGGCCGACCGGGGCTACGCCTCGTGACTCCCCTGCAAATCAACTCCGCCCCCAGTCATGGGGGGTTACCGCGTCGCCAGTTCCCAGGCGACTTGTGTCACCGCGACGAGCAACAGGCCGGTTAGGAAGAGGGCCTCCCGCCTACCTCCGGGCACCGCGTTGCGGCCAATCCAGGTGGTAGCCACCGCAGCCCGGATAGCCGTCGCACGGCGCCAGGACGGCAATGTCCTCCCAGCGGCGCCCGTCGTTGATTGCCGCCAGTTGCTTCGCGCCCGACTCCGGCGACGGCCAGCGGTGAGCACCGTGCCGCCATCGCCGCGATTGGCGGCAGAGCGAGGAGGCCGGCTCGGCGTCCCGGGGGTCGTGCTCTGTGTCGGCGGGCGCCGCGTCTCGGGAATCACGTGTCATCGGGCTCAGGTCCGGCGGACATGACGTGGAGTTGCGCCCGCTCCGCCACGAACGGCTGCATGGTGTCGTGTTCCTCGCACTGGACGAGGCACAGCTCCCCGCGGCGGACGACGTAGAGGATCACGCCCTCGGGGTACATGCCAGCCTTGACCGGCCGCACCCAAAGCCCCGGCGACGGCTCCAGCGGCACCGAGGGCTTCGGAGACCGCATGGGCACCGATACCTCATGGCCGCCGCCATCCGCGCTACCGACGATCAGACGCGTCACGCCGCATCGCCCATCCACCCGGCACGGTGGACCTTGACGTGGCTCCACTGCGATCCGGGAGTCGGAGTCACCGGCACCTCGGGCGGAACCGCAGACGCTTCGCGTCGGTCCGGCGACACGTCCATCTTCGCCAGGCCGGCTTTGAGTCGCAGCAGAACGCCCGTGTCATCGCCTATCGGGCCGTGCTCAAGGAGCCGACGCGCCTCCTCCATAAGGCTCGGCCCGATGACCTCCTGGATCCCCAATGCGAGGACCGCAGCCTCCAGCGGCGTCATGCGCAGGAACAGGGGGCGAACGTTGTATCCGCCACCCGGCGCCTCGATCGCAGCCTTCGGAAAGCCCAGTTCGACCCCGCGCTTCCGACAGGGAAGTCCGATCAGCTTGTCGGGCTCCAGGAGTTCCACCGTCAAGGCGGGCACGACGCCACTCACTTGCTCACACCTCCTACGCATCAGGGATACGTGCAGACCGGCCACCAGAGAACAGGAGCCGCGCGGATCTCCGACAGCGCCGACGGTTCTTCGCGGTCCGTCGCCAGGTCATCCATCAGGCGTGCTCCCTTCCAGACCGCGTCGAACCGAGCCACCCGCTTGGCGCCTGCGCCCCAGCCAGCGCGGTTAAGCTCGATACCGAGGTATCGCTTGGTCAGTTCGACGCTACGCACAGCGACGCCCGCGGAGGACTGACCGCGAGTACGAGTGCAACTCCTCGGGGGAGGGCGCATGGGTGCACCGGGCACGGCACACGGCCGAGAAACACTGACCGGCAGCAGCCTCGGCAGCAGGAGTGCCCGATTCGGCCTGCTCTCCGGCTTCGTTTTCAAGCTCGCTCGCGAAGGCGCATCGCTGTCCCAAGAACGCCTCGCCGAACATGCCGGCGTCGACAAGGCCACCGTCCAAGGCTGGGAGTCCGGCCGCCGCCCCCTCGCCGCGGTACAGGCCTGGCGGCTGATGGCGCTGCGCAAGACCTTCCTGCGACTCGGCACCAACCCGGCGCTGCTGGCAATGTTTGACGACGCCATGGAAGCCGACGCGGTCATCGGACACGCCCTCACCCAGCGTGCCGACATCAGCAACGTCGATCAGCACCCGCTGGGCAGTTGGGTGTTCACCCGCGCCACCACACACATGATCGCCTGGGCGCTGAACGGCTCCCCTCCGGCAGCGCTCCCCAGGTCGCCCCAGGGGTCCGCCCCGCGGCGTGGCCCCGCGCCGCTGGCTCCTTCCCTCCCGGCCTCCGAGAAGGCCGCCCTGTTCACGCACCTGCGCGAAGCCGCAGCCGTGGCCCAGCGGGCAGGAGAGCACGGAGCCCTACTACGCCGACAAGCTCTGTACCTATGCAGCTACGACGCGGCCGGCGACACCCATGCATGGCTTGCCGACATGCGCGCGGCCCGCCCACGGCGCACCGCGCGCTCCGGGCCGGAATGGGCAGACACACGTTCCGTGGCCACGTCCCTGACCCGCTACGGCGACCGCGACGCCTTGCACGCGTTCATCCTGGCCTGCGCCAACGACGAGGCCAACGAGACAGCCAATCTTGCGTATTGGGCCTACTGGCTGGGCCTCGACCCGCTCCCTCGCGCCGACGACTCCTTCATGGCCGCAAGAACACCCAGCGCCTGGGAAGGAGTGCCGCTGCTGCGGCGCCTTGCAGACCGCCTGGACCCGAGCCTCGGATGCATCGACCTCAACGTCCACTCGGTGTGGGCGCTCCTCGCCCTCCACAAGGGAGTTCTCCTGGCCGACCGGGCTTTGCTCGCCGACCTCGGCGACCGTGTCGACCGCCTGCTCGACTCCAGCACCGTCTCCGCCCGATCACGGCGGGAACTCGAATCGGTGCACTACGTTCTGAAAGCCAGCGCCCGGTGATGTTGTGGAGGACCAGCCGATGACCGACCCGCGCGACAACGACCGCGGAACCGCCAGCTTCCTCCGCGAAATGGGAGCCCTCAAACGCGGCAAGCGCACCGGGTGGTGGATCGTCGGCGTCAAGGACCCCGAAACCATCGCCGAACACTCCTGGCGCACCGCGGTCATCGGCTCCGTCCTCGCCATGATGGAAGGCGCCGACCCCGGACGCGTCGCGCTGCTGTGTACCTTCCACGACTCCCAGGAGACCCGCGTCGGCGACATCCCCTGGGTGGGACGCCGCTACCTCAAGGCCGCGGACAACCGCGAGGTCACCGCCGACCAACTCGCCGACGCGCATCCTGCGGTCGCGGCCGGCATCGCGGCGGCGGTCGACGAGTACGAGCGGGGCGAAACCCTTGAAGCCCAAGTCGCCCACGACGCCGACCGGCTTGAGTGCATGATCCAGGGACTGGAATACCTCGAGCAGGGCTACGCCAACGCCCAGGAATGGGTCGACAGCACACGGGCCAAGCTCAAGACCGCCTCGGCCGTCGCCCTGGGCGACGCCTCGCAGGGGTTGTCGTCCACCGAGTGGCAGCGGACCTTCCTGCACCCGTGACTGCTGTCGCCAACACCTGGCGGGAGCCGAGCAGTTCAACGATCCTTGCGCCGACGCTCCTCGCCTGCCCACAAGGCGAGCTGGCCTCACATGGCGATGTGAGCGAGCACTCTCCTCCTGTTGACCAACTCCCGTAGCTCAGCGACCTGTTCCGCAGGAAGTTCCAAGCTATGAGGACGATCAGATGACGCACACAGGATCACGAGACACTAGCGGCATGATGAGTGATACACGCGTGGCCCGCGCCCAACGCGTCAGTCCGGGAGCGGGCCACGGCCATTAGTAGTTCTACAGGTGGCAGACGGAGCAGCCAGCCTCGTCGTCGTCGGAGTCGAGCGCGTCGGAGAGAACTTCCAAGAGGGGCCTGTTGGGCTTGATGCGCTTGGCGGCACGCTCCAGAGCTGCCTCGTGCTTAGCCTCGATCTCGTCCCGGCGCTCGATCAGCTCCGGCAGGGATTCGCCTTGCGACCAGGTGTAATTGCGGCCCTTCATAGCAGTGTGCCGGTAGCGGACCTTCTCCTCGTACTCGACAGCGCGGTCGAACAGGTCGGGGTGGCGTTCCTTGAGCCCCACCCATTCGTGCTTACGCTGGAAGAAGCAGAAGTAGCAGCCGGATCGTGTGCGCCACTCGTAGTAGTCGGGCAGGCCGATGCCGGCTTCGTCGAGGATGCGCATGACGCCGTCCTTGTCGATGCCGTCCTCGCGGAAGGGGAAGACGGCCTCGATGTTCGGCTTGGTGCTGACGTAGCCGAGGCGGTTCTCGTCGGCGCGAATCGCTACGTAGGAAATGACACGGTCGTCGCCGACCCAGTCTTCCAGGGGCTTGATCTTGAGGTTCTTGGTGCACCAGCGCATCTGCGGGCTGGGCAGAGTGCCCTGGTAGACCTCCATCCAGTGGTCGAAGTCGCGGTCGGCGTTCAGCCGCACGATGGACTTACCGAGGGCGGCCTCTAGGCGGTTGAGGTATTCGTAGGTTTCGGGAAGTTCGGCGCCCGTGTCGCAGAAGAAGTACTCCATCTCCGGGACTCGGTTGCGCATGTAGACCGCGAGCGCTGAGGAGTCTTTGCCGCCGGAGATCCCGAGCACGTGCCGGACCTTCTGAGTGTCGGCTCCCTCGGTCATCCCAGTGCCTTCCTTTCACTCGCTGCTGTCGCGGCATCGGTCACGCGCTGGGCCAGAGCCGCGAGCAGGATCCTCGCCCCGTCCGGCCCGAGAGCCTTCTCGGCCTGCTTCAGGACGTCAGCGGCGAGGTTGTTGGCCTCGGTGCGGGCCTGTTCCGGCACGTAGATCAGGGTGCGTTGTTCCACGCCGGCGCTGTCAGTCAAGGTCAACAACTGGGCGTTGAGCTTCTCTTCCCGGTCGCCGACCTCGTTCCCAGCGTGATGCAGGTGCCCGACGCGGTCCAGGGCTGCAGCCATCGAGCGGGCCTTTTGGGGGAAAACCTTGAGCTCGTGGTCGTCCCAGTCGCCGAGCGCAGAATTGGTCAGTCGTACGACGATGGGTTCAAGCCAGTCGTCGTCATCCAGGCCGTCGCTGAGCACGAAGTCGACGAAGCCCCGCAGTTCCGGAGCCAGTACCGCATCGGCGAAGCCGCGCAGCCGGGCCGCGAGTTGTGCACGCAGCTCCGGTAGCTCAGCCGGCAGGCGGAACTCCTTGGCGAGAACGCTCACGACCTGGGAGCGCAGTTTGCTGTCGATGGCGACGAGTTCGTCCGCCGCCGAAGTGAGCCGTTCGACGTAGGTGTCCGCTGTTTCAGCGTTAGCGCGGGTGCGAGCCGGGATCTCGGGCAGGCCTAGGGCTTTCGGCAGCGCGTGGAAGATCAGGTCGTCGGGGTCCAGGGCCCGAGCGATCGTGGTCCGCACGGTGCGGGCGTCGCCGGAGATGTTCTTGGTGGTGCGGGCGTACTGGTGCAGATCAGCCACGCGCATAATCAGGGCGCTGGCCACAGCGAGGAGGTCGGGGTTGCGCAGAGCCTTGGAGCGTGGTGCCTCCACACCGAGCGAGACCATGAGCTTTTTGATGACGCTGCCGCGCTGGCCGTCTCCGGCTGGCGCGTACTTCATAGAGAAGCGTGCCGGGCCCTTGACGAGACGCTCAACGACGTCGATGGTCAGCCGAGGCAGGTAGGTGCCTTCCTCGAACAGGGCGACGTCGTGGCGGCGGATGATCAGGGCCGGGATCAGGAAGACCGGGACCACACCAGCCTTGAGCCCATAGGGCGGACTCATCAGGACACGGATGACCTCTTCCATACTGACCCGCTTGCTGGCACCAGTCATTGCGTCGTTGAGCGCGTTCCAGGCGGGCTGAGCGTGCTCGTGGCCCTCGCCGGGTGGGGAGAAGCCGTACGGGAGCAGGCTTTCGTGTTGGCTCTCGGCCTGTGTCTCCCCATTCTCGCGGTGCAGGCCGAGGTAGGCCAGGACACCGTGATAGATGGCTCGTTCAGCCCTGTACCCGGGCAGGCCGAGGTTCTCCTCGCCTGAGGCGGAGAACATGGCCGACAGCAGTATGCCGCGGGCCTGGGCAGCCTGGCTGGTCAGGACGTGGCGACCGAGCATTTCGTTGCGGATGTGCGGGGTATATGGGTACACGGATTCGCAAGCGAGGGAGACCAGGCCGCTCAGACTACGGGCCGTCAGGCCGGAAGCGGCTGGTTCTTCGTTGGGGGCGATCCCGGTGTGCCAGAGGCTCCAGGATGCATCGGAGGACGGCGGGTAGAAGGCGCCCTGCAGCAGCTCCAGCAACTCGGCCTCGGCCTGCACGAGCCGCTCCATGACTTCCCGCCGAGCGACATGGTCGATGTCTTGCTGGACGCTGAGTTCCTTCAGTGCCACGAGGTAGGTGGCCGTGGTCAGCACTACGTCGGGGTCGGGGGTGGTGCCCACGAGTACCGGCAGAGGCGAGTGGACGTTGGGCCGGTCTGCGTCGGTGCCGAAGTGGAAGACGACGAGGCCGTCGGCCGGCTCCCTCAACTCATCCGGGGCGGCGACGGTTTTGGTCTCCGGGCCGCTGACCGCGGTGTAGAACACGCGCATCATGCCAGTCACCTGGCTGTGGCGGCTGGCCACGAATGCCTGCGGGACGAGACCCCCGAGCCGATTGATCACCGCAGCGTCATTCAGGTGGCTGATGATTTCCTTGAGCCGGCCGTCGATGTCGACATCCGTGCCCTGCCAGACGCGGTATTCACCACTGAACTCACGGTGGACTACGAAGCCCCGGCGCACGAGGTCGGCGAGCCGCTCTTCGAGTGCTGTGAACGCGTCGGAGTCGGTAACGTCGGTGGGGTCGTGGAGGGCGAAGTGGATCATTGGGGCGGTGGCGCTGAGGGCCCCGTCGGAGTCGATCAGGTTGAGGACACCGATGGTCTTCAGTACGTCCTGGTCGGCATCGGGAAGGCCGTTGGCGTCCCGGATGCGTGAGTCGACCTCGATCCACCGGCTCGCATTGGCGGAGGCGAGCAGGGTAGTGCGCCCGGAGTTGAGGAAGTAGTCGTACAGCTGCGGCAGCCGCACCGTGCTGGCGTGCTCCGCCCTCTCGTTCCTGTGCTGGGCCAGCGAGTAGCGGACCGTGTTGGGCTCCCCGCTGTTGAGGAAGCCCGAGAGGCTGCGGTCGTGCTGGCCGATCTGGGCGGCCAGGATCGGAGCGGCCAGGGCCGTGATGGGGTGCAGTGGGTAGAGGTCGGCGAAGTGGTCGGGGCCGAGTTCGGCGAGAACGCCGAGACCGTGCTGGGTCCAGATGTCCGCGGATGCCTCGGCGCAGGCGTTGATCAGGGCCTGCCCGGCAGCATTGACGGCCGAGCGGTCGAGGCGGCGGCGCAGCAGGTGCAGCGAGTCGCCGTGGTGGGGGACGAAGGTGATGTCTTCGAAACGCCCCTGGATCTTGGCCCATTCGCGGGTCTTGAGTTCGCTGGACCGCGAAGCGTAGTCCATGAACGACAGGTGCTGGAGGGTCATCAGGTAGACGGGCAGCCCGTTGACACCGGCCGCCTTCTCGGCGAGTTCCTGCAGTAGGAACAGGTCGTGTTGGGCGTCGGCGAACTCGTTGTGTCCGGCGAGGTGTTCGAGGGTCTTCCCGAACTCGTCGATGACGAGGAGCAGGGGCTGTTTCCCTCCCGCTGTCAGAGCGGTGACAGCACCGAGGATGTCCTTGGCGCCGGCCCTGTCCGGCTCTGCGCACCCTTCGAGGGCGGTGGCGATGGCCTTCGGGACGCGCTTGCCCCAGCGGCGCTCTGCCGCCGTGTGCAGGGCGCGGGAGAGGGTAGCGACAACGGACTCGCGGCGTGCGGTGGCCACGCCGCCGAGGAATCCCTCGGGGGCGATGGCGTCGCGGGCTGCGGCAAGGCGTTGGGCGAGGGCGGGGCTGGCCTCGTCGAGGATGCGCTCGGCCTCGCTGCGGCGCTTGGCATCGCCACCCAGCAGTGCGTCGATGATGTTGGAGAGGGTGGATTTGCCGGAGCCGTAGGGGCCGGTGAACGACCAGGCGCGGGTACGGCGTTGGTCAGCCAGGGCGCTCGCGATGCGTTCCAGGACGTCGACGGCTCGGGCCCCGACGTACGGGTCGTGCAGCACGTCCTCGACGTCGCGCTCGAGGTTGGTCGAGCGCATCTGGGAGCCGACGAGTGCGATGCCGGCGGGGAACTGCGGAGCGGAGCTCGACGGGCTGCTCGGTGTCCGCGTAGAGGTTGCGGTGGTCACGCGGTCTCCTTAGCCCAGAGCGTATCGGTGGTGTCATCCGTGTCGGCGGCGTCCGTGGCCTTCGTGGCGAGTTCCTTCTGCTCGGCCGCGGCGAGCTTGGGGAACTTCGCAGCCCACTCTTCGCGGGTGGGGAAGCCGGGACGGCGCGTGACGAAGTCGTACTGCTCGTCCAGCACTTCCCAGGCCAGCTCGAAGGGGTCGGCCGCGAAGGCGAGGCTGCGCTGTCCCACGGCCTCGGTCAGGTCGAGCTGCGGGTGGTCAGCGGCAACCTTCTGCAGTGCCATGACAATCTCGTTCTCCCGGACGCGGAAGGCGCGCCCGGGGGATCCCGGCTCGTTGGCGAGGCGGGCCACTGAGATCGAGTTGGCCTGGCGGGAAAACTTGGCGGCGTAGTCGAGGCAGGCGTAGGCCAAGACCCCGGCGGGCAGCGAGGTGCGGTGCCCGGTGGTGAACTGCCACTCGGCATTTCCGCGCGTGCCGACAAACGTCAGCAGGTCCAGGTCACGGAAGGGGCATGCAAGCAGGTCCTCGTAGCTGCCCGGAGAGCCCGCCTTCTCCGGGGCACTGCGCGCGTACATCTTGGTGAGGCACTCGACGTCCTTGACGATCGAGGCCTCCTCCGGGCTCTTGTCGTAGGAGAAGTTCACATGCCGTGTGACTACCTGCGTCATGTCCGCGACCGTGAACCGAGAGAATGGCGCCAAATGGAAGGCCGCATACCAGGCCGGCACATGGCTCTTGGCCCCGGGACGGGATGACACCAGCCACCAGTGCAGCAGCCACAGGCTGCCGGTCTCCTCCAGATACGGGTCAGCGCCATCCTCATCGAGGAGCCAGCGGGCTTCCCAGGTGGGATAGGAGAACTTGGCCTGTGTGCGCTGCTCGGGCGTGTGCTCGCGGGTCAGCTTGAACGCCCGCGACCAGTAACGCATGGAGTGGACCATGTTCTTGCCAACGCCGAACCGCACCGGAGCGTCAGCCGCGAGGAACGCACCCTGATCGTGTTTGACCTGCATGTACGCCTTGTGCAGCCAGCCGAAGCGGGGCGCGAACGTTTCATGTCGCGCGAAGGCAAAAAGGGCGGCTTCCCCAAGCCGGCTGTCTGACATCCGGGACCTCTCTGTGTCCAATGCAATTGCTCTAACGAGGTTGGTAAACGGGGTAACGGTCAACGGGGAGCGTCGGCTTCGGCCAACACAGCCCGAACCTGCGTCACAGCGCGTTTGACGGCGTGCGCGGCGTGCTCGATCTCGGCATCCGTGGTGGCGTACCCCAGCGAGAAGCGGATCGTGCTGTCGGCGTCCGCCCGGGACAAACCCATCGCCAAGAGCACGTGACTCGGCGTCGGGGCGCCGGACGCGCACGCACTGCCCTCCGACGCGGCGATGTCGGGCATAGCTGCCAGGACCGCGTCCGCGGGTACCCCCGGGAAAGTAACGCTCGCCACACCCGGCAGGCGCTGGTCGCGTCGGCCGTTGACGCGGCAGTCAGGAATGGCGCTGGTCACTAGCTGTTCGAGGCGGTCACGCATGGCCGCGATCCGCTCAGCCTCCTCGCCGAGGCCGCGCGCCGCGGCCTCGGCCGCTGCCCCCATGCCGATGATCCCTGCCACGTTCAGCGTCCCCGCGCGCCAGCCCCGCTCCTGCCCGCCGCCCACGAGGAGAGGTCGGTGCGGCAATGGTGCTCCGCGCCGTACATACAGGGCGCCGATCCCCTGCGGGCCGCCAAACTTATGAGCCGACAGCGACAAGAGGTCGACGTCGAGGTCGGTGACGTCCACGGGAAGGCGGCCGATGATCTGCGTTGCATCCGTGTGGATGAGGGCGCCGGCTTCTCGGGCCGCCTTGACTGCGATGCGGAGGTTGGCAAGGACGCCGGTCTCATTGTTCGCCGCCATCAGGGACACCACACCCCCACGGCGTGCAGCGAAGACTTGATCCAGGGGGTCGAGATCCACCAAGCCGTCGGCCGCGACGGGCAGCAGCACCAGGTCCTTGGGGCTCTCGGCTGTGAGTGTGCGGGCCGTCTCTAGGACAGCCGGGTGTTCAACAGGGCTTGTGACCAGGGGACTTCCGGCGGTGAATGCAGCACGGAGCGCAAGGTTGTTCGCCTCGGTGGCCCCGGACGTGAAGATGATCTCGCCGGGCGAGCAGCCGAGGAGATCGGCTAGCTGCCGACGGGCGGCGTCCACCCGATAAGCCGCCTGCCGTCCCGGTTGGTGCATGCTTGAGGCGTTCCCGACCGCTTGCATGGCCTCGACAACGGCCGCGAGGGCTTCGGGCCGGATCGGAGCGGTGGCGTTGTAGTCGAAATAGGACACCGCTGCCCCATTCGGCTCGTTTGTCATCTGCCGCCTCGCTCGTGTCGCACACCAATGTACTGCTGGTGGAAACTTTCTCCCGCATCCGGGCTTCCGCCAGGAGCCCGCCATGATCCTAGCCGCGAGCCAAGATCCACACTTTGAATCACTCGAACGCGGGGTGTCGCAAGCACCTTTCGAACTAATGTTCTACATCTCGCGTAGCAGCACAAGCGACTCGCGGCAAGATCCTCATCTTGGCCGGGCGCCCGAATGCGGAGCGGTCAAATGCCGCTCTTGGTTGGGCTTTTCGTCTGTTCGCGCCCCTGTTGTCAGTGGCCCCGCATAGGGTGGTTCGCGCGCTGCAGCGTCTCAGCAACAATGCCGTTGGAGCGGTGCTTGGCCTGCTTGAATTGGGGGAATTTCATGACGACGGCCGCTTCGGTCGCGGGCGCGAGTAGGCGGGAGCCTGGCACCCGGATGGTGAGACAGTGACGACCTGGTCACCGGGGATGTCCTTCAAAGAGCTCCTCGCGAACGTGCCGATGGACTACATCCGGGGGCATCTGGGCAAGCAGCTGTGCGCTCTTCTCGATCTAATCGAAGGAGGCACTGCGGGCGACGACCGCCTCCGGGCAGTCGCCCCGATCGCCATCGACGCAGAGCGCCTGGTCGCCGACGCGGCTGAACGTTCCGCCCTGATCGCCCTGGTCCCGGTCCCGAAGCAGGCGGAGTTGGCGCAGCGCCTCGGCTCAGTGGGGGACGAACAGGCGCCCTGGGACTACCTGCATGGTCTGAAGTGGACGGCCGACGAGCGCCGCGAGCTGCTGGAATTCTTCGGGTTCACGATCGACCGCGTGCCGTCCCCACCGCCGGCGTTCAAGCGGGAGACGGCTCCGGAGTACGGCTTGTTTCCGCATCAGCGTCACGCGGCGGCCCGGGTCAAGGAACTCCTGTACGACGGCTCGCGACGGACTGTGCTGCATCTGCCCACGGGGGTGGGCAAGACGCGAACGGGCATGAGCCTGATTTGTGATCATCTGCGGCAGCACGAGCCCACCGTGGTGGTGTGGCTGGCCCACGGGCAGGAGCTGTTGGAGCAGGCTGCCACCGAGTTCGAGCGCGCCTGGACGAAGGCCGGCGACCGCCCATTGCCCGTCCTGCGAGTCTGGGGCAGCGCGCCAGCACAACTGGCGGAGATGACCGATGGGCTGGTCGTGCTCGGCCTGGAGAAGGCCGTCTCGGCGGCCAAGTCGGATCCGCAGTTCCTGACCACCCTCGCGGCACGCAGCACCCTGACGGTCTTCGACGAGGCTCATCAGATCATCGCGCCCACCTTCCAGCGGGTGGTGGATGAACTGACAATCCGTCATGATGCGAGTTTGCTTGGGCTGACCGCTACTCCGGGACGTACGTGGGCCGACATCTCCAAGGACGAGGAGCTCTCCGGCTACTTCTCCCGGCAGAAGGTCATGTTGGAGATCGAGGGCTACACCAACCCGGTCAAAGCCCTGATCGACCAGGGCTACTTGGCCAAGCCGCTGATGCGGACAGTGGCCTCCGAGGCCGGCGTGCATCTGTCCGCGCGGGACCAGCAGCTTCTCGCTCGGTCGTTCGACATTCCGGCAGCCATGCTGGCTGAACTCGCGCGCGACGAGCAGTGGAACCTCAAGATCGTCCAGACGATCACAGAGCTGCTCCAGCAGCATCACCGGCGCATCCTGGTGTTCGCCGCGTCCGTGGGCCACTGCCGACTGATCGCAGCGGTGCTGTCCGCTGCAGGCTTCGATGCCGAGTTCGTGACGGGTGAGTCCTCCCCTCGGCATCGCAACCAGGTCATCTCGCGATTTAAGGGTTCCGGCCGTCGCCCCATGGTGCTGTGCAACTTCGGCGTCCTGACGACAGGCTTCGACGCGCCAGCCGCTAGCGCGGCAGTGATCGCCCGTCCGACCAAGTCCCTAGTGCTGTATAGCCAGATGGTCGGCCGCGTTATCCGCGGCCCGAAGGCCGGCGGCACGGACACCTGCGAAATCGTCACCGTCGTGAACCCGGAGCTTCCTGGGTTCGGCGATGTGGCCGAAGCATTCACCAACTGGGAAGACGTATGGGAGACAGCGTGACCAGCGACGGCATCAACTACCGGATCGTCAGTCCTTCGCTGACCGTCAAGGCCATGCGGGACAGCGGCTACAAGAACACCGCCTATGCCCTCGCCGAACTGATCGATAACAGCATTGATGCCAAGGCTAACCTCGTGGAGGTCTTCGCCTGCGAGAACCCCGTGCAAGTCGGTTCCCGGACCAGCCACCGCGTAGAGACGATCGCTGTCCTCGACAACGGTCACGGTATGGGGCCCCAGCAGCTGCGTCGTGCTCTGAAGTACGGAGACGGGGAAGGCGCCGACCCCAGCCGCATCGGGCGTTTCGGCATGGGCTTGCCCAACTCCAGCATGTCGCAGTGCACGCGGCTCGACGTCTGGTCCTGGACCAACGGCGCCGGCAATGCGATGCACACCTACCTCGACCTTGAAGAGATCGAGCAAGGACTAATCGACGACGTCCCCGAGCCTGACCATTCCCCGCTGCCGGACTATTGGCGAGACCTCAGCGAGGGACTCGGGGACACCGGCACAGTTGTTGTCTGGACCAACCTGGACAAGGTCAACTGGTACGGAGCCGCAGCTACCCTGAAGAACACCGCCGACCTGATCGGACGGGTCTACCGGCACTACCTCGACGAGGGACGCGTCGACATCCGGATGGCACCCGTCCGCGAGGGCAAGGTCGTTGACGGCGAGTACCACGCCGTGCCTAACGATCCGCTCTACCTGATGGGGTCGACCTCCACGCCGGAACCGTTCTCGGACAAGCCGATGTTCATGCCCTTCCCCATGGGGGACGAGTCCGCGCCAGGCGTGATGCACGTGCCCGTGTCCCACGAGGGTAAGTTGCACAACATCACGGTCCGAGCGTCGATCGCCCGCCCGGAAGCCCGCCGTGGCGACGTCGAAGGCCACCCGTGGCCGGATGGCATCAGCCGAACGGCCGACCCTGGCAAGCTGCCGTGGGGCAAGCACGCCCAGCGCAACGTTGGTATCTCGCTCGTGCGCCAGGGGAGGGAACTTGACCTCGACGCCTCGTGGGCCATCGGGTACGACCCGACAGAGCGATGGTGGGGCATAGAGGTGGAGTTCCCGCCGGACCTCGACCCCATCTTCGGCGTGACCAACAACAAACAGAGCGCCACGATCTTCTCCTCCCTGGCCCACTTCGACTGGAAGGTCCACGCCGAGGCCGGCGAGTCCCCCAAAGGTTTCAAGGAGCGTCTGGCCGAACTCGGCGATCCGCGTCTTCCCCTGATCGACCTCGTGCACTACCTGGAAGATAAGCTGCTGCCGGCCATCCGGCGCCAGCTGAAGCAGCAGACGATCGGGACCCGTAAGAGCAAGAAGCGGCATGACGCTGACGTCGACTCCAAGGCCACGGACGCCGTCAAACGCCGCAGTGAGGAGGGCTACACCGGCAAGACCGACGAGCTCGACGAGGGAACGACTCCCGAAGCCAAGCGGCAGGAACAGGTCGAGGTCCTTACCCGGCGGCACCATCTGGACGAGGACATCGCCCGGTCCATGGTTGAGGAGTCCCTGAAAAAGGATCTGCGCGCGCGGTGGATCTCCGACTTCCAGGACACCTCCGCCTTCTTCAGCATCGACCTCATGGCCGGCATGCTGCAGGTGATCTTCAACGAAAAGCACCCGCTGCACTCCCACCTCATGGCTGTCCTCGAAGACGTCCCCGAGGACGCCGACGCCGACGAGCTGCGCGACCGGCTTGACCGCGCGGCGGAGACCTTCAAGCTACTCCTCTTCTCCTGGGCCCGGATGGAAGACGAGACCTACCCCGACCGCGACCGCGAGCGCATCGCCGACGCGCGCCGCGAGTGGGGGCGGTACGCTCGCGACTTCGTAGACGGGAAGGCCGACTGAGCGTGCCCGAACCTGGCCACATCTGGCGGCAGATCGAAGAACTGATCGCGGGCGCCCAAGGGCGGGTAACCCTCGTGGCGCCCTTCATCAAGCGTGAGATTCTTGCGGCCGTGTTGTCCGCCCTCCCCGCCACCGTCGAGGACATCGAGTGCATCACGCGTTGGATCCCCGAAGAGGTGGCGGCCGGGGTATCTGATCCGGAGATCATCGAACTCGCCGAAGAGGACAACAGGCTGCGTATCGCTCTGTGCCCGACCCTGCACGCCAAGCTGTACCTCGCCGGCGAGCGCTGTCTGATTGGGTCCGCAAACCTGACGGGGAAGGCAACCGGCCGCGCCAACAACGCCAACATCGAGATCCTGGTGGAAGCACCCGCCGCTCACCCCGAAATCGTCCGGGTACTCGCAGAGGTCGAGGCCCGGGCGGTCGAGGCGACTCCCCATATGGCTGCATTGGTCAGAAGCCAGGCCGAGTTGCTAAAGGAGCAACGTCCGATCGCCTCTGACCAGCCACGAGAGGAAGCCGAGCAGGGCTGGTATCCCGTCACGCGACGCCCGGACGCCCTCTACCCCTACTACTGCGGGCGAGTCCAGGTCGGGCGCTCCGTCGAGGCAGCCATCGTGCGCGACCTAGCGCTCCTCGGCGTTCCGGCCGGCCTGTCCGAGACGGAGTTCTCGGACTTGATTGAGAACCGACTGCGGGAGATCCCTGCCCTCCAGGCGCTCGTGGCCGGTGACCGCCTGAGCAACGTGGAGTTGCAGCACGCGCTACAGGAACAAACCGGCATGACCGACGAACAGGCACGAAGGGCCACCGAGACCATCGCAGCATGGCTTCGCTACTTCGGTCGCTTCTACACCGACGTCGGAACATGGGAAATACGGCGCGGACAGGAGCTGGCCTAACCACCAGTACCCGCAACCGGCCTCAGCATGGAGGCCAGCCTCGGGGCAGACCGCGCTTCCGGGCGAGCCACCGCCGTCGTTCCGGCCGGGTGCACCGGGCTGCCTGCAGACCCGCCTAGGATCTCTGCAGACAGCCCGGTGAGGAGGGAGTGCCCACGTGGCAGTCACCTGGCAAGAAAGTTCGCGTGGGGAAGGTGCTCATGTCTCAGGCGCGGGTCCCGTACCTGCTCGGGCACGCTGAGATCGCCTCCCTCTTCAGGGTCGAGCGCCAGACGTCACAGAAGTGGCGCACAGAAGGCACTCTCCCGGAGCCCGACCTGCTCGCTTCGGGCAATCCGTACTGGTTGCTGACGACGGTGCTTCAGATCAGCGGCAGCGACCGCCAGGCCGATCAGCAACAACTGGCGGCCTACAGGGCTCGAATCCCCAAGGGCTACGACGTGCAAGACAGGAAGCTTCTGCCTGTCGTCCTCGGCATCCAGGAAGTTGCCCGTGTTCTAGGCGCGGACGCCCGAGCCATCTCTCGGTGGCGTAACCGTCGGCGGATCGCCGAGGCCGACCTGGTCCTCTCCGGTTCCCCGCTATGGCTCTTGGAGACCATCCTGGCCGATGCACGACAACGGGAGCGGGCCGTCGTCACCGCCGAGGTCGCCAGGCTCCGCGCAGGGCAGCGCACCCCCCAGAAACCCCGCGGACGCAGACAGACCCCCCCAACCGCGGCCCCGCCCCAGCAGCCACTGCCTGCCGCCCGGACGTTCTCCGCCACCGATCAAACCGCCGCCGGTGAGTTCCTCGCCTCGATGCTGGCCCAGGGTTACTCCGTCGTCATCCAGCCTCAGCGCTAGAGCGCCGTTCCCGACACGCAAGGCCAACGCCCGCGGACGGCTGGCTCCTGTTCGCCAGCCGTAATGAGATAAACACTTGATTCCACTTACCTGCATCCATATTGTCTCTCACATGTCGATCTTGCAGCAGCCCACCGGAGCCCACCACGCCGATCTCGCCGACTCCATCCCAGGGGCCGCTTCCCGCGAGCCCAACCACCCTCCGATGAAGGTCGTTTCGTACGGAGGCGGTGTCCAGAGCACCGCCCTGCTCGTGTTGGCCGCTCGCGGAGAGATCGACTTCCGCACCTTCCTGTTCGCCAACGTCGGCGACGACAGCGAGCACCCCGCGACCCTCGCGTACGTTCGTGAGATCGCCATCCCGTACGCCACACGTGCAGGATTGGATGTCCACGAGCTCAGACGGCGACGCCGCGACGGGGCCACGGAATCGCTCATGCAGCGGCTGAACCGGCCGGACACCCGGTCGATCCCAATCCCGGTCCGCATGGCCAACGGCGCTCCTGGCCGCCGCAACTGCACCGCTGACTTCAAAATCAAAGTGGTCGGGCGGTGGCTTCGGGAGCACGGTGCCACGGCGGAGGCCCCGGCGACGGTCGGCATTGGCATATCGCTCGACGAAATCCATCGCGCCAACCGCCGGCGGAGGGAAGCTCACGAGGTCATCGAGTACCCACTTCTCGACCTCGGGCTACGCCGGGACGACTGCGAGAGCATCATCACCGAGGCTGGCCTACCAGTACCGCCCAAGAGCTCGTGCTTCTTCTGCCCCTTCCGCACCGTCGACGCCTGGCGCCACCAGCGTCGGCACGAGCCCGAGTTGTTCGCTCAGTCGGTCCGGCTGGAGGACACGATCAACCGTCGGCGGGCCGCACTCGGGCGGGATGCCGTGTATCTCACGAGGTACGGCATCCCGCTTGCTCAGGCCATCCCCGATCAGGGTCCGGGGGTGGGTGGCGACGATGAGGATGAGGGAGCTTGCGACTCCGGCTGGTGTATGACCTGATACCTGCCGAGCAGACTGCGATGGGTGGGGCCCGAAGCCATGGCTTCGGGCCCCACCCATCGTTTGCAACTGTGCCGGTGTGGCCGCCGCAGGGCACTGCAGGTAGCGGAATCAGAGCTCGGGCGGCTCGCCGGGCTGAAGGTGGAGGACGGCGAGGTACTCGCTGTAGGGCATCTCTTCGTCCACCCAGCGGCTGCCGCCCGAGGAGTCGGGAATCCACATGCCGTCGAGAACGTACTTGTCGTCGAAGACGGCGACGCGATTCTCCAGCACCGCCGCCGCCATCAGCAGCTGGATTCCCAGCAGCAGCACCGTGGAGGCTTCCTTTGCCGCGCAGACCTCGGCGTGCCCGGTGGGAAAGACCTTTCCGTCCGCGTCGCTGCCCGGCTCGGGGATAGCGGCACTGCCCCGGACGACCGTCTCGTGCAGGGCAATCGCCTGGGTCACCGCTGCCGCCACCGGCGTGCTAGCGCCCGACACTACGCCCGGGACATGCGTCCGCAGATGGTCGGCGACCGCGCGAGCGTGCACCAGCCATGCACTGCCGTCGTGGTGCAGCCGTTCCGCGGCCTCGACGGCCTGTCCAGGGTCTGTGGAGTCCGGGTGCAACAACCGGGCGTATCCTTCGAGCGCTGCGCGTAGGAAGCCGAGCCGGACCTGGTGCTGCTGCCACTCCTCCATCATTTCAGTCCAGACGGCGTCGAAGTCGATGCCGACGGAACACATTCCGCCGTCGTCGTACGACATGTCAAACGTCACTGTGCGCAGGCCCTGGGCGAGCCGGAGCCACTTGTAGGCCGTGTCCCAGCTGTCCCGCGCCCCGGGGAGGGCAGTGACAGCTGAGGCGTGTTCAACCCAGTCGGTGAGTTCACGGACGTGGTCCTCGGGCTCGCACAGCGCGAGAGTGGACAGCGTGCGGTATGAGGGCAGGCAGGGACCCTCCATCCGGGCAGTGGTCATGGATGGAGCGTGACACATGGCACTGACAAATGGCTCTGGTGTCGAGCGCAGGTGCGACCCTCAGGTGCCGGTTGTGCGGCGTACGAGCCTGTGGCCTCGTAACTCCCGCTCACAGCGAATGAGTTCGCGCTCCCAGCCCTCTTCCATGCCGATCAGGTGGGGACTCTCATAGAGGCCGGCGCGCACCTCGGCCTCCGTGAGCCTCCGGTACTTGGGTGCGGCGGGATCGTCCTCTGCAAGGAACTCGTGCTTACGGTGTAGCAGGGGACGGTTGGTGGAGTCCGCGTACGAGGTGAAGGAGGACTTGAGGGTCCCCAGGTCGACCGCGTACGAGGCCGCGATCCGCGGGTGGGGATCGGTGTCGAACTCGGGGTAGTCGAGCCAGCTGACGCCACGGCCCTGGTGGCGGAGCTTGACAACGGACCACTCGCCAGGGCGGCCAGCAGCGATGCTCGCGCACTGCTCGTACAGGCGTAGCACGGTCGGGATCCGGTGGAGCGCGCGGCGGTGCACGTACAGGGCGGTCGCGGTGAACTTGCCAGCGATCGATCTGTTCATCGCCCGCCGGACGTATGCGTCGTCACGCAGCTTGAAGAGCAGCCGATCCGCGCGACGGCATGCCTCGGTGTACGAAGGGAAGAAGGCGCGGATGTCCAACTGAATCGGCAGGGGCAGACTACTGAACGGGCCTCGGCCGTGAAACAGCTCTAGCGCGAGGAACAGTAGTGTGTCTAGGGCTCCGCGCTCGGCACTTCGTTCGACCTTCATGGGGTCGGCCTCCTGCTCGGCAAGACGCCTGAGTTCAGCTTGGCGCAGGTGACCGAGGAGGCTCATGATGGGCTCCGGCATTTCCTCCAGCTGAGGCAGCCTGCCGCGCTGTTCGAGATGAGCGACAACCGAGGTGATCGCCGAGGCCGTGTCCTCGGACTCCAGCCATCCCCCGTCGGGGGCGACCTGGCGGGCCAGGTAGCTCAAGCGGGCCGCGTCGTCTTTGAAGGCGTAGACGATGCCGGGCGCCGCCGACACGCAACGGACGCCGGTGGTTTCCTCGACGTAGTCGCGCAGCTCGCCGGCGGCGTAGAGGTGCTGGAAGGTGCGGCGCTGCGTAAGGATGCCGTCGCTGTACTCCGTTCCTTTGATCTGGTTACGCTCCCACCTCAACCGCGCGGACACCACGAGCGTCGTCTTGGCGAGGTCCCAGGCTCGCAGGAGCGTCTCGCGGCGTTCGGCGGGATTCTCAATGACGTTCAGGACATAGGTGAGAAGGACCACCTCGGCTGGCTCGCGTCGCCCGTCCGGAAAGTGCACTGGGTCCCACCCCGCGGCATCGAACCCGATGTGCCGCAGTGCCCGTACATCGCCGCCACGCCCGCACCCGTAGTCCAGCACTCCCATGTTGGGTTCCAGTTGGAGGTCGCCGACTGCGCGGCGAGCCGGCAGCGAGAGACCGACGCGGCCAATCGCGGTCTGATGCCTCTGGCTGCTCCACAGCTGCTGTGTCATCGGCGTCCCCTGATTCCACGGACAGGCCAGCAGGCGACAGCCCCGAACCTTAACTGACACCCGATCCAGTGCCCCGGCTTACGAGGAGTCACACGTCCCAACTGACCTCGTGACGCTGCTCTCCGTGACGACTACGGGCGTGGCGGGTCGTCCGGGCCGCCCCTGGGCCGCCCTGGTGTGCCCGTGGTGTGCCCGGACGGGTTGCAACGGGGCAGCACATGCCGTCATGTGCAGGTTGGGAATGCGTTGGGATCTGGACAAAGTAGGACGGTGAAAAACGGCGGCGGACAGGGGCGGAATGATCTTCGTCGACTGAAAATCGGAAGGTCGGCGGTTCGACCCCGCCCCTGGCCACTCAAACGCAAAGCCCCGAAGTCGACCAAGTCGACGACGGGGCTTCTTTGTTGTGCGTGGTGCGCGGGTCGGCGGGACGGGTGTGTCCGAGGCCACAGGGGCGTGCGGGCTCCGCCCCCGGGCGGCGGCGCGGTCCAGGGGGGCAGGCCGACCGCGGGCGAGTGGCGCGCGACACGTTCCCGGGCTGGGGGCGCGGGGCTGCCGGTCAGGGATTTCCGGGTCGTCGCGGACCGCGCCGGGCCGTGAGCGACCCGGTCGGGTGGGATGGCGCACCAGGTGATGTGATCCGCGTCATCGTGAGGGGAAGCGGGCGCGGGGCCGAGCCGGAAGGTGCGGCTGTCCCGCAGCCCTCCGGTGATTCGCGACCCCCGTCCGAGAGGCCCGCAGGCCTCCACCCGCCGCCCTACCCCAACGACTCCGCACAATGCCGACACCGGCGGTCCGCCGTCGTGCCGAGGCGGCCGCCGGTGGCGGTGGCCGGATGGGTGTCGCTGATGCGGGTCCAGAGGCCGGGGGGTGGGTCGGTGATCCAGCCCCAGTGGGAGCCGGGCCTGAGGACGTCGGACTCGGTCATGTGGGTGCAGCCGCCCGGGGTGTGGGCGATGCGGCCGGGGGAGATCAGGATGGCGGTGCCGGGGAGGCGGGTCCACGGGGTCGGTTCGGCGCTCGGGGTGGCGGGGGTCCGGCATGCGCAGCCTTGGCCGATGATCAAGTCACAGTGTTCGCAGTGCTGTTCTTTCATGCTTCGACGGTAGGGCGGTGGCCGCGTTCGGCGGGGTGCCGACGGCCGAGGACGACCCGAAAGTGGAGTGGGCGGGGTGGCTCTGTGCTTCGCTGGGAGCGCGGGATCGCCGGCGGCGGCCCGGGACGGCCTGCGCCCGGGGCGTGCTTCCGTGCGCCCTGTCGTGCGATGTCGGCGGCGCCGGAGGATGGCGTCGCGGCAGGCGGGGATACGGGCGGAACCGGACGTGCGCGACCGGAGGCCCGTGGAACGGAAAGCCACGCGACGGAACCCGCCGACACGCACGACCGCCCCCACCCGACGCCCCGAAGGAGACACGCCCCCATGACGCCGCGCGGTACGCCCGGGTTCGAGTACGCCGGGCGGATCCCGTCCCTGGCCGAGGTGTACTGGGACACCGAATACGCCCAAGGCCGCCTGCTCGACCTGCCACCGGAACCCCTGGTCGAGGACATCCTCTCCGCGGCCCGGCGGTTCGGTCTGACGCACGACGAGGGGCTGTACATCGGGGTCGGGAACGGTCGCAATTACCTCCCGCTGGTGGCCGGCGGCCTCGACCTGGTCGGCCTGGACATCTCCGCCGTCGGCCTCGCCGAGATCCGGAAACGTGCCCCGGAGCGCGCGCACCGGCTGGTGCACGGCGACCTCGGGGCACTGCCCGCGGACGCCCGGTTCGGGGTCGTCGCGGGGATCAACGTGTTCCAGCACGGCACCCGCGAGCAGGCGCACGCCCACGTGCGTGCGGCGCTCGACCGGGTGGCGCCCGGCGGGCTGTTCGCGATCCGGGTGACCGCGATGGGGACCGAGGTGACGCGGCCGTACGAGGTGCTCGGCGAGCACGACGACGGCTCGAGGACGATCCGCTACCTGCCCGAGGACCGCGACGCGCCGGGCATCACCTCGCACTACTTCAGCCGGGCCGGGCTCGCCGAACTGCTCGGCGGCCACGACGAGGTGCTGCCGCTGCGCGACGACCGCACCGACCGGGCCACCGGGAAGCGTGGACGCTGGCGCCGCTGGGAGGCCATCGTGCGGCGCGGCTACGACTTCTGACCGGTAGCGGCGCCGCCGGGCCGGCCGGGAGCCGGATCGGGACCGCCGTCGGCGCCGGGTTCCCCGCCCCGCTCCGCCACCACCGCCGCATACCGGACGGTGAGCCCCGCCATCAACGCTTCCAACCCGGCCTCGAACGCCGACTCGTCGATCTCGCGCTGGGCGTCGGCCAGCAGGTGGGCCCGGTCGAGGTGCGGGTACGTCCCGGCGTACACCGCCGCGTCGTCCGGGAAGCCGCCCGCGAAGGACCCCAGTGCGGAGCCGGTGACGAAGTAGCGCATGAGCACGCCGACCCGGGTGGCCTGCGCGCGCGGCCACCCGGCGTCGACCAGGGCGCCGAACACCGCGTCGGCCATCCGCAGGGCGTGCGGCCGCCGTCCGGGGCCGGTGGCCAGCGCCGGGACGATGTGCGGGTGCCCCGCCAGGACTTCGCGGTACGAGCGCGCCCATTGCCGCAGCGCGTCCTGCCACGGGGTGCCGTCCGCCCCGACGCCGGCGAACCCGGTGATGTCGACTTCGCCGAGCACGGTGTCGACGACCGCGTCGATGATCGCGTCCTTGCCGGCGAAGTGGTTGTAGAGCGCGGGCCCGCTGACCCCGAGTTCGGCGGCGAGGCGGCGGGTGGAGACCGCCTCCAGGCTCTCGGCGTCCACGAGGGCGAGCGCCGTGGCGACGATGCGGTCCCGGCTGAGCAGCGGTCGGCGGGGCCGTCCCACGATGCGCGCCTCCTGAAGGGTTCCCCGGATACGACGTTCGGTGCCCGGATACGGCGGTGCCCGGGCGGTGTCTTCCGCCGGATCGAGCCGCGGGCTATAGTCCCAAATTATCACTGCTAATTAAGGCCGACGAGGAGCAACGGTGGACTTCTCCCTGACCGACGAGCAGAAGGCCATCCGGGACACCGCGCGCGCCTTCCTGGCGAAGGAAGTCATCCCGCTGGAGCAGGAGGTGCTGCGCCGCGAGCGCCGGCACCAGCCCGGCCTGGAGCGCTCGGAGCTTCGCGAACTCCAGCTGAAGGCGAAGGAATTCGGCTTCTGGGGGCTGTCCACACCGGAGGCGTACGGCGGCATGGAGCTGCCCGCGGTCACGCAGTCGCTGGTGTGGACAGAGATGGGGCGCACGTTCGTGCCGTTCCGGTTCGGCGGCGAGGCCGACAACATCCTCTATTTCGCGGACGAGCGGCAGCAGGCCGAGTACCTCCTGCCGACGATCGCCGGGGACCGCATCTCGTGCTTCGCGATCACCGAGCCCGGCGCCGGCTCGGACGCCGCGAACATCAAGATGACCGCGCGCCGGGACGGCGACGACTGGATCCTCAACGGCGAGAAGACGTTCATCACGAACGGCAACGAGGCCGACTTCGCGATCGTCGTCGCGGTCAACGACAAGGAGCTCGGGGTGCGGCGCGGCGGCACCACCGCGTTCCTGGTGGACCGCGAGATGGGCGGGACGTCGGAGTTCATCCAGACGATGGGCGAAGGGGGGCCCGCCGCCCTGGTGTTCGACGACGTGCGGGTGCCGTCGCGGAACGTCCTGGGCGAGGTCGGGCAGGGCTTCGAGCTGGGCATGAAGTGGATCGGCAAGGGCCGCTACACGATTCCCTCGCATGCGCTGGGCATCGCCGAGCGCGTCCTCCAGATGGCCGTCGAACACGCCCGCACCCGCGAGACGTTCGGCAAGCCGATCGGCGAGAACCAGGCCATCCAGTGGATGATCGCCGACTCCGAGGTGGAACTCGAGGCCGCGCGCATGCTGGTGCTGCGCGCCGCATGGGCCATCGACCAGGGCCAGGACCCGCGGCACAGCTCCTCGATGGCGAAGCTCTACGGCGCGGGCATGGTCAACCGGGTCGTGGACCGTGCGCTGCAGATCCACGGTGGCATGGGGTACACCCGCGAACTGCCGCTGGAGCGGTGGTACCGGCAGGTGCGGCTCTACCGGATCTTCGAGGGCACCGACGAGATGCAGCGCCTGATCATCTCCCGCGACCTGCTGCGCGGTTACACGAAGATCGGCGGCGGCTTGGGCTAGGGCCCGGCAGGAGCGTTCAGAACCCGAGCCGGGAGCTGTCCGCCCGGGTCGGCGGCGGTCGTGGCCGGGGCGGGCCGCCGCCGACCCGTCGGGCGGGAACGTGCCGGTCAGCCCTGCGGCTCGATCGCGGCCGGGTCCATCCACATGACCTCCCACAGGTGCCCGTCCGGGTCCTGGAAGGAGCGGCTGTACATCGGGCCCTGCTCCATCGGGGGGTTGGCCTCGGAGCCGCCGTGCGCGAGGGCGAGGTCGGCGATGCGGTCGACGCCCGCACGGTCCTCGGCGCTGAGCGCGATGATCGCCTCGGTGGAGGTCCGCGCGTCGGCGATCTCCTTCTTCGTGAAGTTCTTGAAGAACGGCTCGGTCAGCAGCATGGTGAAGATCGTTTCGCTGATGACCACGCACGCGGCGTTCTCGTCGGTGAACTGCGGGTTGAGCGGGTAGCCGAGTGCCGTGTAGAACGCCTTGCTCGCGTCCAGGTCCTTGACCGGCAGGTTCACGAAGATCATGGTCGCCATCGGGGGCTCCTCTTCCGAGTGTCCGGACGCCCGGGTGCCCAAGGTTCTCCGGGCGCCCCGGATCGTCCGGGTATCCGTGGGTACGTGCGGCTTCCGCCGTCGTTGTCACAGATGTAGACCGGAATCCCGTCCGAGACTCATCGGCGCGCCGAGGATTTCTTCGCGCGTTTGTGCAGCCAGTCGGCGAAGGCGGCCAGCGCCGGTCCCGGATCGCGGCGCCCGACGCCGATCCGGAAGCGGTCCCGCGGGGTGGGGCCCAGTTCGGAGCGGTAGATGTCGGCGGGCAGCAGCAGGACGCCGGCCTCCTCGACCAGGTCCCGGCAGAACGTGCCGACGTCGCCCGGCCCGAGGTAGCGCGGGTACGCGACACAGCCGCCGTCCGGCGCCCGCCACGCGAACAGGTCGGGGAACTCGGCGAAGAACGCCTCGAGCAGCGGCACGTTCTCCGCGACGATCGCCCGGTTGCGCCCCTGGATCGGCCCGCGCGCCTTCACCGCGATGCGCGCCAGGATCTCGCTCGGCGCCGCGTTGCAGATCGACGTGTAGTGCTTGGCCCGCTCCAGCCGGGACAGCAGCGCGCGGTCGCGGCAGGCGATCCAGCCGACGCGCAGCCCCGGCAGCCCGAACGACTTGGACAGGACGTTGAGCGACAGCGCGCGGTCGGACAGGTCCGCGGCCTGCGGCAGCGTTCGTGCGGGGTCGCGTTCCAGCCCGCGGTAGACCTCGTCGCTGAACAGGTGGATGCCGCGGGCGTCGCAGAGTTCGACGAGGCGGCGGAACGTCGTCTTGTCCACGACCTTGCCGGTCGGGTTGTGCGGGAAGTTCACCGACACCACCCGGGTGTGCGGGCGCAGCGCGGCCTTGATCCGGTCGACGTCCAGCGCCCAGTCGTCGTCCGGGTCGAGCGGCACCCCGGTCACCTCGCACAGCGCGAGCGGGACGGTCTCGGCGGACTGGTAGTTCGGTGTGGTGACGACGCAGTGGTCGTCCGGGCCGAGGAGCACCTGCATGGCGAGGTAGATCGCCTCTTCGGCGCCGGCGAAGCACAGCACGTCGTCGGGGGAGACGGTGCCGGAGTCGTACGTGTCCGCGATCGCGGCGCGCAGCCCCGGGTCGCCGCGGGTCTCGGTGTAGCCGAGGGCCAGGTTCTCCCACGCCTCGCGGTCGGCGTCGTCCGCCAGCGCGAGCAGGTCGGCGACCGGCATGGTCTGCGCGTCCGATGCCGCCATGTGGAACCGCGCGGTGAACTCCCAGCGGGAGAAGTACGTTTCCAGGCGGAATTCGGGAAGTTCCGGCACTCGCAGACTCCTTGCTCGGGCCGCGGGCTTCGGGCGGCACGTCGTGACAGGCCGCGGCAGGCGTCAGGCGGCGTTCGGCGGGTTCGCTTTCGCCGCGGCGATGAGGCTGCCGAGCGACGCGCGGGTGTGCTCCATCTCCGCTATGCGTGCTTCGAGTTCGTCCAAGTGGGTCTGCAGGTCGGCACCCGCGCACGGGTGCAGTTCGGTGCCCGCGATGAAGCACGGCATCAGTTCGCGGATCACCGCGGTGGACAGCCCGACCGCGAGCAGCGTCCGCACGCGCTCGACGCCTTCGACCGTCTCCGCGGTGTAGTGCCGGTGGCCGCTCGCCGTGCGCTGCGACGTGATGAGGCCCTGCTCTTCGTAGTAGCGCAGCAGCCGCGGGTTGACGCCCGTGGCGCGGGCCAGGTCGCCGATCTTCATCAGCCCTGTCATGTGACCCCCCTCACATCTGCTTGAACCTCACATGGATGTCAGATCCTAACGTCGTGGGCATGACGAACCTCATCGGAAACACCGCCCGCCGTTCCTTCGACACCACCGCCGACCAGGTCTTTTCGCTCGACGGCGAGCTGCCCGTCCGGCGCATCGGCTTCGGCACGATGCGGCTGACCGACGAACGCCCGGCCGATCCGGCCGCCGCACCCGTATGGCGCGGCCCCGCCGACCGGGACGGTGCGCTCGCCGTGCTGCGTGCCGCGGTCGACCTCGGGGTGGACCTGGTCGACACCGCGGACGCGTACGCCTTGGGCGAGAGCGAGGAGCTGGTCGCCGAGGCGCTGCACCCGTACCGCGAGGGCGTCGTGGTCGCCACCAAGGTCGGCGTCGTCCGCCCGGCGCCCGATGCGTGGGTGCCGCTCGGGCACCCGGCCTACCTGCGCCAGCAGGCCGAACTCGCCCTGCGGCGGCTGCGCGTCGACCGCCTCGACCTGCTGCAACTGCATCGGATCGACCCCGAGTACCCGCTTGCCGACCAGATCGGCGCGCTCGCGCAGCTGCGCGACGAAGGCAAGGTGCGGCACATCGGCCTGTCCGAAGCGACCGTCGGGCAGCTCCGCGAAGCGGACGCGATCACGCCGATCGCGTCCGTGCAGAACATGTACAACCTGGGCTTCCGGCAGCACGAAGCGGTGCTCGACTACGCGACCGAGCGCGGCATCGCGTTCATCCCGTTCTTCCCGGTCGCCATGGGCGCGCACGCCGGACCGGACGGGCCCGTCGCCGAGATCGCCCGCGAACTCGGCGCGACGCCCGCGCAGACCGCGCTCGCGTGGCTGCTGCACCGGTCGCCGGTCGTGCTGCCGATCCCGGGCACGACCTCGGTCTCCCACCTGCGGGAGAACGTCAAGGCACTCGATGTCCGTTTGAACGCCGAGCAGTTCGCGCGGCTGTCGGATCTGGAGGCCGCCCCTGAGGGGGCGTAGGTCAGAGGTCGTAGGCGAAGCAGTCCAGCGGGATCGGCCCGTGGTCGTCGAGGTAGCCCGGGATGCGCCGGTAGCCCAGCCGCTCGTACAGCGCGATGGCCGTGGTCCGCTGCGGCAGCACGTCGAGGACGCAGCGGCGGGCGCCGGCCGCCCGGGCGCGGTCGTGCAGGGCGTCCATCAGGTGCCGGGCGACCCGCGCGCCGCGCGCCTCGGGCGCCACGTACAGGCGCTTGACCTCGACGTCGTCCGCACCGAGGAGGTGGTAGCCGACGCCGCCGGCCGGGACGCCGTCCAGACGTGCCACGAGGTACCCGCCGGGGGCCGCGTAGTAGGCCTCGACGTCGTCGAAGTCGGTGCGGAAGTAGTCGGGCAGGTCGTCGGGGGAGTCCCAGGTGGGGTAGCCCATTTCGGTCGCCGTCGCGTTGTAGTAGGCGAACAGCAGCGGGCGTGCCGCGGCCAGGTCGTCGGCGACGGTCAGCGAAGGCGACGTGGTCATACGGACGACTGTACGGAGGTCTCGTCGGCGCCCGGCCGCGCGGGGTGCGGCACGGTCGCCCCGCCCGCGCCGCCGTCCCCCGCGGCGGCGCGCAGCCGTCCCGGCGCGACGCGTTCCACGGCTTCGGCGAACACCCGCGCGGACGGGGACAGCGCCTGCCACTGCCGGGCCGCCCAGCCGACGGTGAGCGGCGGGAGGTCGGGTATCGGCACGAGCCGCAGCGGCCCGTCGGAGGTACGCGCCAGGTTGGGCAGGTCGGGCACCACCGCGTGCCCGAGGCCGAGTTCGGCCAGCAGCATCGCGGTGTCCCAGTCCGCGACGCCGGTCGTGGACGGCGGCCGGATGGCGTGCGCGGCGAGGTGCGCATCCAGCCGCAGCCGGGAGGTCGACGTCTCGGGCAGCCGGATGTGGTGGATGCCCGCCAGGTCGTCCATGGTCAGCCGCTCCCGTTCGGCGAGCGGGTCGTCGCGGCGCACCGCGAGCATCCACGGGAGCGCGGCGACCGGGCGCTGCTCGATGCCGCGCACCGGCTCGCCGATGGTGACCCACGCGAGGTCGGCGTGGCCCGCGGCGACCGCGGCCAGGCAGGTGCGGCTCGAACTCTCGGTCTGGAACTCCAGGGACGTGTGCGGATTGGTGCGGCGGAACGCCACGATCGCGCCGGTCATGAAGTGCTTGACGGTGGTGGCGCCGGTGGCGACGCGGACTGTGCCGCCGTGCCCGTCCCGCAGGTCGCCCAGCCGCTGGAGCGCGAGGTCGAGTCCGGCGAGGCTGTCGCGCGCGGCGGCGTAGAGGATCCGGCCCGCCTCGGTGGGCGCGACGCCGCGGGGCAGGCGCTCCAGGAGGTCCAGGCCGACCTCGTGTTCGAGGCGCTTGATGTGCTGGCTCACCGCCGACTGCGTGCAGCCCAGGTCGCGGGCGACCGCGGTCAGATTGCCGTGCCGGCACGCGGCGATGAAGGTCCGCAGGTCGTCGAGCGTCATGATCACCAAGCTGAAACTTGGGTCAAGCCCAGGAAATCCTAGGATTGACTTGGGTATTGCGGGGCGCGAGGCTATCGGGTGGGCCCGGGGGCGGCAACCCGTCCGACCCGTCGACAGCACGGCGGGTGCCGACCCCAGCTCGCCCGGCCGTGCCTGCCGGGCGTCGTGCCCGACGTCGCGTTTTCGGCTGTGCCTGCTGTCGCGTTGTTGTCGCGTTGTTGTCTCGTCCGGCTTGCCGGCTGGTGAAGATCGGCGGTGAACCTGTGGTCACGGCGGACGCCGTCTCCCTGCTGCGCACGCTCGGTGCCGAGGATGTCGCGCACCCGGGCGGCAACCTCTTCGACCATCTGGTGCGCGTCCACGACGAGTTGACCGAATGGGGCGCGCCGCGCGAACTGCGGCTGGCCGGCCTGTGCCACGCCCTCTACGGCACCGACGGCTTCCCGGTGGCGCTGTACGGGCTCGACCGCCGCGCCGAGGTGGCCGCGCTGATCGGCGCCGACGCCGAGGCCCTTGTCTACTTCTACGCCAGCTGCGACCGGGGCAGTTCGTACCCGGAGTTCGCGGACGCCGCCGCCGAGTTCACCGACCGCTTCACCGGCGAGCGCCACGTGCCCGACGCCGCCGCTCGCCGTGCCTTCGCGGAGCTGACCGCGGCCAACGAACTCGACGTCGTCCGGGCCCACCCGGAGGCGTCCGGCACGCCCGAGCTGTACGGCCTGCTGAGCGGCTGGCGCGGTCTGCTCAGCGACCGCGCCGCGCACGAGGTCGAACGGGTGCTGAACCCGCACAGCTGACCGCGGGGACCCCTCGCACCCCTCTTATCCCAGGGGCACGCCCAGCCCCGGCAGTACCTCGGCCCCCGGAAGTTCGGCCAGTGCCCGCCCGGGCAGCACGATCTTCGAGCGCCGGTTGCCGGAGCCGATGATCGCCGCCTCGACCGCGGCGGCCGCCGGGTCGACCAGGACCGGCCACCCGGCGGGCAGCCCGATCGGAGTGATCCCGCCGTACTCCATCCCGGTGGCCTCGGCGACCTCGGCCAGCGGTGCGAACGACGCCTTGCGGGCTCCCAAGTGCTTTCTGACCAGGCCGTTCACGTCCGCGCGGGTCAGCGCGGTGACCATGCAGGCCGCGTAGGTCACGTCGCCGCCGCGCTTGGCGGCGATCACCACGCAGTTGACCGAGTCGGCGAGCGGCACGCCGTAGTGCGCGCAGAACTCCGCGGTGTCGGCCAGCTCCGGATCGATTTCCGCGACCCGCACGGCGTCGACGGGCACCGAGGCGGTCCACTGCTTCAGGGCGGCGGCCACCGGATCGGCCACGAGATCGAGGCGGGCGAGGGCGGGATACAGCTCCAGGGCACTCATGGCGACCATCCAAGCGGATCCGCGCCCGGACACTGCGACTGTTCGGTTGCTCACCGTGCCTGAACGGAAAATCCCTCAAATCTGACCGATGCTGATCACATCGTTGTTGCGTACGTGCTGCTTACACGTGTCGCCTCGAAAAGCCCGTCACTCTCCGTGTTGTTACCCTCTCGTCCCGGGACAGTTAGCAGGTCGGAGGCGGTGTGTGAACCCCCTTGGGGGGCACGGTTTCTGACGTGACGTTAGACACCTCTCCGGCCATGTGCCGACCGGGCGCGCGTACATTGCCGCTGTACGGGCGCAGCCGCCAGACGCGACATTGTTGAACCAGGCACTTTGGGAGGCTCCACGTGGAGTTCGGCATCTTCCTGAACGGTTACATCCCGGGACCGGCTGCGCACGACCGCGCGTCCGAGCACCTCATGTTCATGCGCGAGTTCGAGCTCGCGATCAAGGCGGACAAGCACAACTGGAAGTACGCCTGGTTCGGCGAGCACCACGCGCTGACCGAGTACAGCCACCTGTCGGCCCCCGAGGTCGCGATCGGCTACGTCGCCGCGCAGACCGAGCGCATCCACCTCGGCACCGCGATCAACTCGCTCTCGCCGCGCAAGGAGCACCCGGTCCGCTTCGCCGAGCGCGCCGCGATGATGGACCACATCACCGAGGGCCGCTTCGAGTGGGGCACCGGCCGCGGCGCCGGCTCGCACGAGGTCGCGTCGTTCAACATCGCCGACACCAACTCGACCAAGGCCGAGTGGGACGAGGTCTCGCGCGAGATCGTCCGGATGTGGGAGCAGTACGACTACACCTTCCAGGGCGAGCACTTCACCGTGCCGACCCCGCACAACATCCTGCCGAAGCCGTACGGCCACTCGCACCCGCCGATCTGGATGGCGTGCGGCAACCCGGGCTCGTTCGCCAAGGCCGGTTCGCTCGGCGTCGGCGCGATCGCGTTCAACTTCGAGCCGATCTACAACCTGAAGGGCCGCATCGAGGCCTACAAGGAGGCCGCGGAGAACCCGGTCGAGATCCTCGGCGACTTCCAGAACAACAACGTGATGATGACCAACGCGGTCATCTGCCTGAACGACCGCAAGCGCGCCCGCGAGATCGCCATCTCCAAGGGCCGCGGCTACCTGGTCACGATGGTGAACATGTACCACGACACGATGCCGAAGTCGGCCGACGCCATCACCTGGCCGGAGGCGCCGTTCGACCTGTCGCAGGGCGGCGACGAGTTCCTCGACTTCGCCATCGACGCCGGACTCATGCTCGTCGGCACGCCGGAAGAGGTCTGCGAGCAGATCGCGGCGTACCAGACCGTCGGCTGCGACCAGCTCGTGTTCGGCATCAACGACGGCATGTCGCACGAAGAGAACCTCGAGATGATCGAGCTGTTCGGCGACAAGGTCATCCCCGAGTTCGACAAGAACCCGGAGCACTCGACCACGGCCTACCGCCGCAGCGCCGGTGCCCCGAAGTACGCGCCGTTCAACGGCCCGGTCGACGAGAACCTCAAGCACTCGGTGCTGCCGGCCAACGCCATCCTCGGCCTGGACGGCAAGCCGCAGGGCTGAGCCCCGGCACCGCGGGCGACCGCGGAAATCAGGTGGTACGGGTGATCCGGGGGTAGAGCCCCGGGGCCCGCGGGTAGCGCTTGAAGGGCCCGGCCGCTCGGCCGGGCCCTTCGGCGTCCCCGACCGTCCGCGAGCCTGCGGCGGCCGGGCACGAACGGGGGTGCGGTACGCCATCCTGTACGCGGGTGCGCACCGCGCGTACGCAGGGCAGGAGGAAGCACATATGGCCACGGTCACGGAAGGGCTCGACGGGGTCCGGCACGAGCTGGAGCGGCTCGGGCGGAGCGTCGTCCAGCTGTTCGAGCCCGGGCTCGCGCCCGAACTGGTGCGGGAGCGCCTGGACGGGGCGCCCGACGAGCTGGTCGAGTGGTTCGGCTGGGCGGACGGCACCCGCGCCGAGGAGGACCAGACGGTCGACGAGGCGTCGTTCATCCCCGGATACGTGCTCATCAGCCTCGCCGAGGCGCTGGAGTTCCGGGACGAGGTCGAGGTCGAGTCGGACGGCGACGAGGAGTGGCTGCCGCTGCTGGTCTCGCCCGCCGGCGACTTCTACGCGGTGGCCTGGACGTCCCACGAGGGCGTCGTCCAGGTGTGGAGCTACGTGGAGGGCGCGGACGGCCAGGCGGACTACCCGGACCTGGCGCGCATGCTGCGGACCTTCGTGGAGAGCTACCGCACCGGCGCCTTCGAGGTGGACGACGAGGGCTACCTCGACATGCACCCCGAGCTGGCCGACCGGGTCTACGAGGCGATCAACAAGAAGGCGTCCTGACCTGGGCTTTTGCCAGTCGGGCCGGGAAAATCGGGGGAGACCGCGGCATGGGGTCTGCTACGATTTGATCGCCTTCGGCGCGGCCGCGCGTTCGGATCCATGACTGCGGCCCCGGAGGACCAAGCTTCCGAGACGAGCCCCTGGCGTGCGTGTGCCGCCGGGGCTCGCCCCTTTTCGGCGCCGCTGCGTCAGGCCGTGAAGCCCTTGGCGATGTGCTCGAGCCACCAGGCCGGGGCCGCGTTCATGAGCGTGTTGAAGTCCCAGTAGTCGTGCCAGCGGGTGAACTTCCCGTCGGGTCCGATCTCGTGCACCGAGACGAACGGGAGCGTGACGCTCTCGCCGGTCTTCCAGTGCCAGGTTTCCGCGTGCTCGGTGATGACCACGTCGCCGTCGGCGACGATGTGCTTCAGCTCGTGCTCGTAGGCGGACAGCATGTCCAGGCCGAGGCGCAGGCGCGCGGCGATCTGCTCGGGCCCGTACGCGCCGGCGCCGGGCGCCGGGACGTCGGTGTAGTGGCCGTCCTCGGCGAAATATGCGCCGACCTTGTCGAAGTCGCGGTCGTACAGGTCCTGCCAGAACTGCGCGACGAGCTTCTTGTTGGCGTCGGTGTTCGCCATGGCTGCGGCCTCCTCGGGGCGGGTCGCGGGGAGCCTAGGGACACCCGCGCGGGGTTTCCAGAGGCACGGGGGCATTGCCGCGGACCAACCGGTGCGGAAACCGGTACGGGGAACCCGAACGGGGGTTTCTGACGGTGGGTTAGCCTTCCCCGGTGCATATAGCCATAGCCCGGCGCGCCCGGGCCCTCGCGGGTGCTGTCGGGTTGGTGCTGGTGGCCGGGTGCGGCCTCCTCGGCGGGTCCGACGACGACTCGAAATCGGGCGGCAACGCCGCCCCGGCGGGTGCGGACGCGTCCGCGGCGGCGCCGGGCGGGCCGACGGCCCCCGGGGCGTCGGAGACGCCGGTGGTGCCCGGCGCCGCGGACCCCGCAGGAACGATCACTCTGGCGTTCGCGGGCGACGTGCACTTCAACGAGCGCACCGTGCCGCGGCTGAACGCGGGGGCGGACACCGCGCTGGGGCCGATCAGCAAGACGCTGGCGGCGGCCGACCTCGCGATGGTGAACTTCGAGTCGGCGATCACCGAGCGCGGCACGCCGGAGGCGAAGACCTACCACTTCCGGGCCCCGGCGTCGGCGCTGCCGGTGCTCGCGAAGTCCGGCGTGGACGTGGTGAGCATGGCCAACAACCACGCGGTCGACTACGGGCCGGTCGGGCTGCAGGACTCCCTCGCGGCGGCGAAGAACCCGCCGATCCCGGTGATCGGGATCGGGCCCGACGCGGCGGCGGCTTACAAGCCGTGGATCACCGAGGTGAAGGGGGTCAAGGTCGCCTTCCTCGCGGCCAGCCAGGTGCAGGACATCACCAACCAGAAGTACGCCGCCGGCCCCGGCAAGCCCGGGATCGCGTCGGCGCTCAAGGCGGACCAGCTGGTCGCCGCGGTGAAGACGGCGAAGGCCAAGGCCAACGTCGTGGTCGTCTACATGCACTGGGGCATCGAGGGCGACAAGTGCCCGTCGGCCGACCAGAAAGGCCTGGCGAAGAAGCTCGCCGACGCGGGCGCCACGGCCGTCGTCGGCACGCACGCGCACGTCATGCAGGGCGCGGGCATGCTCGGCAATACCTACGTGGACTACGGCTTCGGGAACTTCCTCTGGTACGGCACCTCGCCCTACCCGAACTCCAACGACACCGGCGTGACCACGCTGACCATCGGCGGGGGCAAGGTGGTCAAGGAGGCGTTCACGCCCGCGTCCGTCGACTCCCGCGGCGTGCCGATGCCGCAGACCGGCGCGGAGGCCAAGCGGATCACCGACCGCCGCGACGGGCTGCGGCCGTGCACGGGGCTTGCGGCGGCGCCCGAGTAGGACGCCGCCGGGCCGTCGGCCGGCTCAGCCCATGCCGGGCGTGGGCGGGGCGATGTACATGTAGCCCTTCTCCTCGACGCGCTCCTTGATGCGCCATTCGCCGTCGACGCGGACGAACGTGTCCAGGTACCAGAGGCCGCACAGCATCAGGCTCTGCTGCCCGTCCTCGCCGGGCATGACCATCGGGTTGTGGCACATCGTGCGCCCGGTGGCGGTGTCGCCGTCGACGGTGATCGACGAGTTGGCGATGAGGTGCTGGAACGCCGGGAAGTTCGGCATCACGTCGGCCAGGAACTTCTTGGTGGCCGCCAGGTCGCCCTTCGAGCCGCCCATCGCCGAATAGTCGATGTGCGCGTCGGGGGTGAACACGGTGTCCAGGACGTCCCACTGCTGCGTGTCGACCGCGTGGGAGTAACGGACCATCAGATCCTGGATTTCGAGCCGGTCCGAGATCTCTTGCAGCGACAGCATGGGTGCCCCTCCGGGTTGCGCTGGTCCATGGATCCCGGCGGGACCGTCTGCGCCCGCCGCGTCGGCAATGTCACTCCGCTTCGGGCGAGGAAGCAAGAGCCGGTGCGATCTTCTGCTTGTCCTACGGTTTTCGATTCCGGCATTCCGGGCACTGGGGTGCGGATCCGGCGTGCGGTGTGGACAAGGGAGTGCGCGGTGAGGCTTGGGAAGCTGCTGGGCGGGACGACGAGCGCCCGCCCCCCGCGGCGCGGCGGGGCACGGGGACGTCGTACGGCGGCGTTCGTGCTCGCTGCGGGACTCGTGGCCGGGGCTGCCGCCTGCTCCGACAACGACAGCGGCGGCAGCGCGAAGGCGTCGGGCACGCCCGCCGGGTCGCCCGGCTCGCCGAGCGCGTCCGCCGCGGCCGCGACGCCCCCGGGCGGGTCCAGCGACCTGCAGGGGAACTACCGCAAGGTGGTCGCCGACGTGCTGCCGTCGGTCGTCCAGATCACCACGGACAGCGGACTGGGCTCCGGGATCGTCTACGACACGAGCGGCAACATCGTCACCAACGCGCACGTGGTCGGGAACGCCACGACGTTCCAGGTGACGCTGGCCACCGGGACGCAGCCGCTGACCGCGAAGCTGGTCTCGTCCTACCCGCCGAACGACGTCGCCGTGGTGCGGCTCGACAACCCGCCGTCCGGGCTCAAGCCCGCGCAGTGGGACGACTCGTCCAAGCTCGACGTCGGCACCATCGTCATGGCGATGGGCAACCCGCTCGGCCTGTCCGGCAGCGTCAGCGAAGGCATCGTGTCGGCCCTCAACCGCACCCAGAACGAGTCGACGGACGGCGGCGGGACGGGCGCCACGATCCCCAACCTCATCCAGACCACCGCGGCGATCAACCCGGGCAACAGCGGGGGCGCGCTCGTCGACCTGGACAGCAAGGTCGTCGGCATCCCGACGCTGGCCGCCGCCAGCGGCGCGGGCAACGCCGTGGCGCCCGGCATCGGATTCGCCATCCCGTCGAACACCGTGCGGAACCTCGCCGACCAGATGATCAAGGACGGCAAGGTCACCAACTCGGGTCGCGCCGCCCTCGGCGTCACCGTGCAGACGGTCGTCGGCGGGCAAGGCTCCGGAGCGGGCGTCGGCGTGGTGTCGGTCGACCCGGACAGCGGTGCGGCGAAGGCCGGGATCAAGCCGAACGACGTGATCACCTCGGTGAACGGGACCGACACGCCGACCGCGTCGGACCTGGCCACGGTGCTGGCGGGGCTGAAGCCGGGCGACGTCGCGAAGGTCACCGTGATGCACCCCGACGGGTCGCAGGCGACGGTGGACGTGACACTGGGCGAATTGAGCTGACCGCGCGGGTCGGCTTGCCGGGTTGACGCGGCGGGGAAAGGCACGAAAGCGTCCCGGGCATGACGATCCCTCAGCAACCGGAAGAACACCCGGGGCCGGGCTGGGCTTCGGGACCGGCATTCGCCGGGGCGGGCGGGCCTGGGCAGCCCGCGGCACCCGGCCTTCCGCCCGCCCCGGCGCCGTTCGCGCCTCCTCCCGGGCCGCCGCCCGCCGCACCGCCGTACGCCGCGCCGCCGGCTTTCGCGGTGCCGCCCGCGGCGACCGTGCAGCCGGAACTGCCGGAGGCGCCCGCCGCGCCGCGGGAACTCCCGCCCGCCTCACGCTTCTTGCGGCTGGTCGCGCGGACGCTCGACTACCTGCTCGTGACCGCGCTCGTCGTGCCGCTGTGGTTCGCCGCCTACCACTACCTGCAAGGCAAAGCCGCCGACCTGCAGAACGACGTCTTCCGGAAGACGTTCTTCGCGCTGCTGCGCGGCGGCGCGGACGATGCGAAGCGTGCTCCGCTGCAGGCCGTCGACGGCCTGTGGGACACCACCAAGCTCCTGCTTCTGCTGCTGGTCCTCGCCCACTTGCTGCTGCCGACGCTCTACGACTGGCTCATGCACGCCCGGTACGGCCGCACGCTCGGCAAGATGGCCGTCGGCATCAAGGTGGTCGGCCCCGACGGCGGCAGCCGCATCGGGCTCGCCCGCGCCGCGCGCCGCAGCGCCGTCGCGGTCCTCGTGCCGTGGGCCGCGCTGATGCTCATGTGGTACGAACTCATCCTGCGCAACTGGTCCATGGCCGGCCTCTGCGGCATCGTCAGCCTGGTCGGCTTCGTCGACCCGCTGCTCGTCCTCGGCCCGCGCCGGCGCAGCTGGCACGACCGGGTCGGCCGCACGGCGGTGGTGAACGTCAAGGCGCTCGCCCGCGCCGTCGAACTCGGGCGCGCGGGCGGCCAAGCCGCCCGCCAGGCGGCGCAGCAGGCGGCGCAGGCCCTCCCCGGGCAGGCCGCGCGGATCGGCGCGGCGACGGCCGAGCAGGCGCGCGGCGTGCGGGACCGCATGCGGCGGCCCCGCGGATGACCGCGGGCCGCCGCGCCGGAACGCCCCTCGCGGAATGGCCGCGCGGGATCAGTCCTCGACGGTGATCGCCCGGGTCGGACAGACCCGGGCGGCCTCCTCGATCTGCGCGCGCAGGTCCTCCGACGGGTTCTCCTGGAGGATGTAGAGGAAGTTGTCCTCGCGGACCTCGAACACCTCGGGGGCTTCCGCCATGCACAGCGCGTTGCTCTTGCACTTGTCGAAGTCGACGTTGATCTTCATGCGTCCTCCGTGCCCGAAAACGTGACCAGGTCAACGACACCTATCACGCGCGGCCGAAGGTAAGGCCAGACTTCGTCGGGTCTCCCCACGCGGAAGGGTGGGGTCAGCACCACCCCAAACCCGGGCGGTCGCCGGATCGAGCGAGCGCCTTCGGACGGACAGGCTGGATGCAGGGTCCGGAAAGGCCGGACCGCGCACCGGAAGGTCCGATCATGGGCAAGCGCGCCACAGGCGTCCTGGAAGCTCCGTCCGCCACGACCGCCGTCTCGCTCGACGGCGTCACCAAGGTGTACGGGCGCGGCAACGAGGCCGTGCACGCCCTGCGCGGCGTCAGCGTGGACATCCGCCCGGGCTCGTTCACCGCCGTCATGGGGCCGTCCGGCTCCGGCAAGAGCACGTTCCTGCACTGCGCCGCGGGCCTCGACCGGCCCACCGGCGGGCGGGTCGCCCTGGCCGGCACCGACATCGCCGGGCTGTCCGAGACCAAGCTGACCGAACTGCGGCGCACCCGCGTGGGCTTCGTGTTCCAGGCGTTCAACCTGGTGCCGTCGCTCACCGCCGAGCAGAACGTCACGCTGCCGCTGCGGCTGGCCGGGCAGCGCCCGGACAAGCGGTGGGTGCACGAGGTCATGTCCCGCGTGGGCCTCGGGGACCGTGCCAAGCACCGCCCGGGGCAGCTGTCCGGCGGCCAGCAGCAGCGCGTGGCCATCGCCCGCGCCCTCGTCACCCGGCCCGACGTGCTGTTCGCCGACGAACCGACCGGCGCCCTCGACACCCGCACCGGCCGCGAGGTCCTCGCGCTGCTGCGCGAAGTGGTCGACCAGTACGGCCACACCGTCGTGATGGTCACCCACGACCCGGTCGCCGCGTCGTACGCGGACCGCGTGCTGTTCCTCGCCGACGGAACCCTGGTCGACACGCTCGAGCAGCCCACCGCCGACGCGGTCGCCGACCGCATGATCCACATGGAAGGCTGATCCCGTGCTCCGCCTTGCCCTGGGCACCCTGCGCACCCGGATCGCCGGGTTCGCGGGCGCCTTCCTCGCGGTGCTCCTCGCCGCCGTGCTGGTCACCGGCGCGGGGGTCCTGATGGAGTCCGCGCTCCGCGCGCACACGCCGGTCGAGCGCCTGGACGGCACGGACTTCGCCGTCGCCGCCTCGCGCCACCTCGAACGCACCCCGGCGATGGGCAAGGCGAAGGACGGCGAGACCCTCACCGAGGACGCGCCGAAGGAAACCGCGCGCATCCCCGCGGACCTCGCCGCACGCGTCGCCGCGGTTCCCGGCGTGCAGGCCGCCGTCGCGGACCGCACGGTCCCCGTGGTGCTGCCGGACGGCTCGACCGTCGAGGCACACGGCTGGGACAGCGCCCAACTGGCCCCCTACCGGCTGACCGCGGGTCAGGCGCCCGCGGCCGGCCAGGCCGTGCTCGACCAGGCCACCGCGGCCCGGCTGGGTGCCGTGCCCGGCGGCACCGTGCAGCTGGCCACCCCGGCCGGCGCCCGCACCGTCACGGTGAGCGGCATCGCCGGTGCCCCCGCACCGGCGGGCGCGAAGTCCGCGGTGTTCCTGCCCGCCGACCAGACCGCCGCGCTGAGCGCGGTGCCGGACCGGGCCGACTTCGTCGGCGTCGTGCTGGCGCCCGGCGCCGACCGCGACGCCGTGCGCCGCGCGCTCGACGGCATCGTGCGCGACGCCGGCCCGCAGTTCGGCGACCCGGCGCGCCCGCAGCCCAAGCTCCAGGTGCTGAGCGGCGGCTCGCTCGGCCGCCTGGAGGCGCCCGCGGTCACCGGCATGCAGGACGCCACCACCGCCGTGGCGAGCACCTTCGGCGGCTTCGCCGCGACCGCCGCGATCTTCGTGGTGGCCGGCACGTTCGGGTTCTCGGTGACCCGGCGCACCCGCGAGATCGGCCTGCTGCGCGCCGTCGGCGCGACCCCCGGCCAGATCCGCCGGATGGTCTCCGCGGAAGCGCTGCTCGTCGCCCTGGCCGCGGCCGGCATCGGCACGCCGCTCGGCTACCTGTTCGCCCGCGTGCTCAAGGCGCTGTTCGGGCACGCCGGCGCGCTGCCCCCGGGATTCGCGCTGCACGACGGCTGGATCCCCGCCGTCGTCGGCATCGGCGCGGCCGTGCTCACCACCCAGGTCGCCGCGCTGGCCGCGGCGTTCCGCGCGGCGAAGGTCAAGCCCACCGAGGTCTTCGGCGCCACGCCCGGGAAGCGGCGGATCGTCGTCCCCGCGCTGCGCTGGCTGTTCGGTCTCGGCGGGATCGGCGGCGGTATCGCCCTGCTGATCGTCTCGCTGCACTTGAGCGGCGACGACGGGGCGAGTGCGTCCGTCGGCATCGTGTTCACGTTCATGTTCGGCGTCGGCATGCTGGGCCGGCCGATCGCCCGCCTCGGCGTCGCGCTGGTCGGGCGCCTCACCACGCTGTTCGGCGGCGCGCCGGCACAACTCGCGCGGGCCAACGGGGCCTCCGATCCGGCGCGCATATCCGCGGTGGCTACGCCGATCGCGCTGACCGTCGCGTTCGTCTGCACGGTGCTGTTCCTCAACACCACCGTCGCGACCGAGACGGTCGCGCAGAGCAAGGCGCGTACCACCGCCGAGTTCGTCGTGGACGGCGCCGACCGGGCCGGCCTGGGCGCCGACGCGGTCGCCCGGATCGCCGGACTGCCCGGCGTGGCATCGGCGTCCGGCACGGTCGCGACCACCGTGCTCGACGGGTCCGCCTCGGACGCGACCGTCGCGGACGCCCGCGGCATCGGCCCGGAGACCGCACGCGTGCTCGACCTCGGCGTCCGCTCCGGCGACCTCGCGCAGCTCACCGGCGACGGCACCGTGGCCGTCGGCAAACTCCGCGCGGACGGGATGGGCAAGGACGTCGGCGACCGGGTGCGGCTGTGGCTGGGCGACGGCACGCCCGTCAGCCTGCGCATCGTCGCGGTGTACGACCACGGGTTCGGCTTCGGCGACTTCCTGCTGCCCCGCGACGTCGCGCTGCGGCACAGCACGGTCGGCGCGTACGACAAGGTCTACGTCAGTACCGCGCCGGGCGCCGACAAGGCGGCCGTCGCCCGGGCGCTCGCCGTGGAAGGGCACGTGCTCGACCGCGGCGCCTACCTCGGCGAAGTCCGGCACGACGCCGACCGCGACGCGTGGGCGAGTGCGCTGCTGCTCGGCGTGATCGGCCTGTTCACCGCGATCGGCGTGGTCAACACGATGGTCATGGCGACCGGCCGGCGCGGCCGCGAGTTCGCCGTGCTGCGGCTCTCCGGCACCACCCGGCGCCAGGCGTTCGCGATGCTGCGGCACGAACTCGCCGTCGTCGCGGCGATCGGCATCGGCCTGGGCACCGCGATCGCGTGGGTGACGCTCGGCGCGTTCTCGCACGGCATCACCGGAACGTGGGCGCCCGACCTGCCGGTTGGCCGGTACCTGGCGGTGGCCGGCGGAGCGCTCGCGATCACCTACGCGGCGAGTGTGCTGTCCGCGCGTACCGTCCTGCGCGACGACCCCGTTGCGGCAATCGGGGCGCGCGAGTAGCACGGGCCCGCGGCCCGAGTGAGAGGATGCCCCCGCACGTGGAGGGCACGTTCGGGGCGTCCTCCCACTGAACAGAGCGGGGAGGCGGGATGGCAGCCGAAGCCGCAGCGGGGATACGGCCGCTCGCAGACGCGGATCCGCGGACCGTGGGTCCGTACCGGCTGACCGGACGGCTCGGATCCGGCGGCATGGGTTCGGTGTTCGCGGGTGTCGACCAGTTCGAGCGGCGCGTGGCCATCAAGATCGTGCACGCGCAGTTCGCCGACGACCGCGAGTTCCGGGCCCGCTTCCAGCGCGAAGTGGATCTCCTGCGCCGGGTGCAGGGCACGTGTACGACGCCGGTGCTGGACGCCGATGTCGACGCCGCGCAGCCGTGGTTCGCCTGCGAATACGTGCCCGGCCCCACGCTCCAGGAACGCGTCGACCGGCACGGCCCGATGTCCGGCGACGAACTGTTCGCGCTGGCCGCCGGACTCGCCGAGGCACTGGTCGCGCTGCACGCGGTCGGCATCGTGCACCGCGACCTGAAACCGCAGAACGTGGTCTGCTCGCCCGCCGGCCCGCGGGTCCTCGACCTGGGCATCGCGCGGTCGATGGAGGACAACGGGCTCACCCGCACCGGCATGATGATCGGCTCGCCCGCGTGGATGAGCCCCGAGCGGTTCCGCGGCCAGACCAGCACCCCGGCCGCGGACGTCTACGCGTGGGCGATGATGGTCGCCTACGCGGCCACCGGCGTCATCCCGTTCGGCACCGGCGCGCCCGAAGTGGTCGCGCTCCGCGTCCTCCAGGAGGAAGCCGACACCGCCGGCGTCCCCGGACCGCTGCGCGGGATCGTCGACTGGAGCGCGGACAAGGACCCGCTGCGGCGGCCGTCCGCCACCCAGGTCCTGGAGACCGTCACCGGCACGTGGCGCGGTTCCCTCGGCGCCGGGCGCGCCCCGGTGGCCGACGCGGTGTCCGACGCCACCTCGCTCATCAACATGCACTGGAAAGCCCCGGCCGACGGCACCGCGTGGGGCAGCCCCGTCGCCGCGCCACCGTACGGGCAGGGGCAGGGGCAGGGCGGGTTCTCCGGATTCCACGACGGCTACGGCAACTTCGGCAGCACACCGCCGCCGCCGTCGGTGCCGCCCCCGCCCATGGCGTCCGGCGGCTACCCGGTCGGGCCGCCGCCGCGCGACACGGCCGACACCATCGTCGGCGACGTGCCGGTGCCCGAGGAACGCCCGTCCCGGGGCCGGTCGCGCGGCGCGCGGTCCGGTCGGGGCGCTTCGCGGCGCGATCCCAAGGTGATCGCCGCCGCCGTCGCGGGCGTGGTCGCCGTGGTGGCGATCGGCGCGGCCCTGCTGGCGAACTCCGGCAAAAAGGACGAGACGGCGAACGCCGAGCCGGTCGCGCAGTCCTCCGCACCGCCGCTCGGCACGGTGGTCGGTCCCGGCCCGTTCGACCTCCAGGGCGTCACCTTCGCGGTGCCGCAGGGCTGGGACGCGCGCCCGATGGCTGATGCCTCGATGGCCTGCGTCGCACCCGCGGAAACGGCCGCCGCGGCCCGGGTCGACTGCGCGGGCGGCCTCAAGGTGTGGGTCGGCGACGCCTCGGCCCGCAAGGTCGCCCTGGCCGACCCGAACGGCTGGACGCTCGGCAAGCCCGCGGCCTGCCCGGGCGCGGCGTCCGGCGCGAAGAAGGCGACGGCGCGCACCAGCGGGCGGCAGTTCTCCAAACTGGGGCCGATCACCTACGAGTACGCGCAGTACACGGTGACGTGCGCGGACGGCAGCAAGATCGAGCCGCAAGTGTGGTGGCTGCCGAAGTCGAAGATCTCGTTCAGCACGACGGCGCTGCCGAAGACCTACGACCCCGCGGTCACCGCGCTGATCACCTCGATGGAGAAGGCGAAGTACAAGGCCCCCAAGGGCGACTGAGCGCGGCCGGGGCGGTTCCGCCGCCCCGGCCGCCGGCTCAGCCGAAGACCGCGAGGTCGGTCGGCGGCAGGAACGGGTTCTCCGGGCCGGCCGGGAAAGACGTCCAGCCCTGGGAGTCGTACACGTCCATCAGTTCGTGCTCGGCCGTTTCGTCGTCCGGCCATTCGGCGCGCACGACCACGTGCACCGACGGGTGCGGGTACTGCTCCCACCAGTCGACGATGTGGCCGTCCAGGTCGACCGGGACCGGGTGGTGCTCGACGCGGTGCACGAGCATGTACGGGCCGCCCGTCCACGGGCCGACGTGCCCGCCGCCCAGGGGTATCGCGGACACCGAGTCACCGCCGCGGGGCAGCGCCGGCCCGGCGAAGTCGCCGGACAGCAGCGAGCCGACGTAACCGCTCGGCGGCCGGTCCGCAGGGACGTCCTGGTAGAAGTCCACCCGGAGTCGGTACCGGATCACGTGCTGCCCCTCCGCTTGCCCTGCACCTTGCCGTACTTGTCCGTACGGAGACCGGCGCGCAGCGTCGAACACCGACCGGCCGGTTCCGTGAGTCTCATACGTATACCAGCCAATCGGTGTTTCGCCGAGGGGAGCGCGAAATCAGCCCGCCGCGGACTCCGCGGAACCGTCGCCGGCGAAGTCCCGCCAGGTTGTCCACAGGGTGGGGACGGTTCCTGAACCGTAGGAGCGCTCCGGCCAGTTCGCCGGGGGGAGCCCGGCGGGGTTCTGGCCGACATTGGCGCCGTACCAGAGATCGTGCCGGCGGCCGACGAAGTACCAGCGCCCGTCCCGCCGCTCGTACTTGTCCCGGTACAGGATCGCCTGGTGGATCCAGCGGGGCCCCTCCTGGATCTCGCCCTTGCAGTACACGTGGCCCGTCGCGTGGTCGTCGTCGGCGAAGTCGATGACGTGCGTGCCGATGTTGAGGATCGTCACACCCAGCGGCTTGAGCTGCGCCTCGAACGACGCGCGCAGCGCCTCGCGGCCGCTCTCCTCGCGCGTCACGCGCACGTCGTCGACGAAGAGCCCGACAAGAGTGTCCAGGTCACGGCTGTCGACCGCGAGGGCGTAGCGTGCGGCCAGCTGCCGGATCTCCTCGTACGCCAATGCCTTGCGCGCATCCCGCGCCGCGCCGTCGTCCATGACCGCTCCGTTCGTCACTGCCCGATGAACTTGATGATCCGTCAGATCCTTGATACCCGATGAAGGCGGGGATTCGATCAGCGGGAAGGGTGGGCACATGACCGGCAGCCTCGAAGGACGCGTCGCCGTGATCGCGGGGGCAGGCGAGGGCATCGGCCTGTCCAGCGCCTTGGCGCTCGCGGGCGAGGGCGCCGACCTGGTGCTCGGCGCCCGCCGGGCCGAACCGCTGCGCGCGCTGGCCGCCACCGTGGCGGAGCGCACCGGCCGCAAGGTCCTCGCCGTGCCGACCGACATCGCCGACGCGGACGCGTGCCGCGCGCTGGTGGCCGCGGCGGCGGACGGGCTCGGCCGGGTCGACGCGGTGGTCAACGTGGCCACGTACAACCCGTCCGGCCGCGTGGAGGACCTCGACCGCGACGAATTCCGCCGCGCCTTCGACGTCAACGTGCTCGGCGTGCTCGAGGTCAGCCGCGCCGCGCTGCCGCACATGCGGGCGGTCGGCGGCGGCTCGATCGTGCAGATCAGCACCGAGGCGCCCCGCATGAAGCTGCCCTACATGGCGGCCTACGCCTCCACCAAGATGGCCATGGAGATCGCCTCCGCGACGATGGCGCGCGAGGTCGGGCGCGACGGCATCCGGGTCAACGTCGTCGTCGCCGGCTACACCGACAACGCGAAGCTGGCCGCCTACCTCGAATCCGAGGCGCAGCGGCGCGGCATGACCGCGGAGGAAGTCCGCGCCGACTTCGCGTCCAGCGCCGCCCTCAAGCGCATCACGCAGCCCGAGGACATCGCCGAGGCCGTGCTGTTCCTCGCGTCGCCGCGGTCGCGGGGGATGACCGGCACGGTGACGCACGTGACGTCCGGGGTCGTCCTGGAGCCCTGACCGGGCGCGCCTCCCCGAGCCGCGCGCCCCGTAGCGGCGAAATTGCGCCCCCTTTGCACCCTGCGCGTGTGCCCGCGCCCTTTGCGGGCATCAGTCGGGCATCTGGCGGGCATCCGGACGGCGGGCAGCCGGACGGGTGAAGGCGGGGCGGCGGCGCGGGGAGGCGTCCGGGTGGGGCGGAACCGGCTCTCGGAGCGTGCGGGCAATGCGGCCGCGTTGACCGGCGTCTTCTTCGCGCTCGCCTTGGTGGCGGCGATGGTCGCGGCGTTCGCCGTGCTCGCGCACTCGTGGCTGTGGGTGGTCGCCCTGCTGATCGGCGCGGTGTGCCTGCTGGCCTGTGGCTGGAGCGCGCTGGAGATCGTGATCGCGCGGCAGATGGACCGCGAGTGGCGGGCCCGGCAGCGGGGCGTCTACGAGGCGCGGCCGATCGAGCGGCGGGAATGAGCCGGGATCACCGGGGATGCCGGGATCACCGGGATTGCCGAGACGTCGGGATGCCGGGAACGCCCGGGTGCTCGGGCTGCGCGGTGCGGGGACGGCTCAGCGGCGCGAGCGGCCGCGGCCGCGGTCGCGCAGGAAGCCGCCGATCTCGTCGTTCTCCGCGTCGCTGAAGATCCGGTGCGGCACCATGATCGCCTGCTGCGGGTTGAACTCGAAGATCCACTGGTCGTCGACGGAGCGCAGCTTGCGGAAGTCGGACCACGGGATCTCGGCGCGCTTGGTGCCGATCACCGAGCGGTAGGCCTCGTCGGTCAGCGTCACCTGGCACACGTCGCCGTGCATGTGCTTGTTCGCGCGCGCGGCCTGGAACGGCGCCCACAGGCGCAGCCCGAGCATCGCCGCGCCGAAGCCGAGGAACACGAACGGCCAGAACTCCATGCCGCTGCCGAGCGCCTCGATCAGCAGCACCACCAAGCCGAGCCCGACCAGCGTGAGCCCGCCGACGCCCAGCATGCGGAAGAGGCCGCGGCGGAAGGCGACGACACCGTCGGCGATGTCGCGTTCGGTGGGGACGTAGCTGGCAGTGATATGCACCGGAATCTCCAGTCGGGCCGCGCGGGACCGCATGCGGCGGACGGGCTCCATCGTCGCACGGCGGCTCCGGCGGGTCGGACGCGCGGGCTCAGCCGTGCGGCGACGGGTTCGTGCCGGAGCCTTGGGCCGAGGCCGTGCCGGAATCCCGAGCCGGGTCCGCGCCCGGACCCAAGGCCGGATGCCGGTCCGCGCCCCAGTTCGTCGCGGGCCCCCAGTGCGCCGGTGCCGTGGGCGCCTGGTGTGCGGGCCGGGGCGGGCCCCACGCCGCGGGGGCGCCCGTCGGGGCACCGGCCGGGATGGGCTGGGGCCAGGCCGGCGGCGGGTACGGCCAGCCGTATTGCGGCGGCGGGGGCGTCCAGCGCGGCTGCGGCATGGTGCGGACCAGCACCTGCTCGAGGGCGGGACGCGCCGTCCACAGCGCATCGAGGAGGGCGCGCTCTTCGGCGGCGAAGCCGACGTCCGCGCCGTGCTTGGCCGCGCGGGCGCGCAGCTCGGCGAGGGCCGTCGCGTCCCAGTGGTACTGCCGCAGGGCCTTCTCGCCGGGTTTGCCGTACAAGGCCAGGGCCGCGCGGCGCTGCCGTCCGCGGTCCGCGACGGACGCCAGGACGAGCGGCTCGTTCCAGGTCATCCAGCCCGCCTGCACGTACCACGGCAGCTGCTGCGCGACCGACCGCAGCTGCCTGCCGCGCAGCTTGCCGCCCAGCACGAACACCCCGGCCAGCAGCGGTGCCATGACCAGGAGGTAGACGAGCAGCATGATCCACCCGTTGTCGTCGGTCGTGGATTTCCACGCCGACCCGTTCCACGCCGAGTGCAGGCCCGCCGCGACCAGGTAGCCGCAGAGGCCGAGCGCGACCGCGGCGATCCGGTTGCGGGCGAGCACGGCCAATCCGAGGGCGAGGCCGGTGGCCGACGTGAACAGCGGGTGCGCGAACGGGGTGAGGATGCCCCGGCCGAAGAACACCAGCGCGGTCTGCTTCGCGGCTTCGCCGTCCGCGCTGCCCTCGCTGAGCGCGCGCCCGAAGTACAGGACGTTCTCGGTGAAGGCGAACCCGGCCGCGGTCGTCGCGGCGAGCACCAGCCCGTCCAGCGGCCCGCGGAACCAGTGCCGCCGGAACAGCAGCAGGAGCAGCACCGCGGCGCCCTTGGCGAACTCCTCGACGAACGGCGCCACCACGGTCAGCCCGAGCAGCTCGCCGCGTTCCTCGCCGGAGCGGTCGACGATGGCCTCGATGGACCACGAGTTGGCGTAGAGCGCGGCCAGCGCACCCGCGCCCGCACCCCAAGACAGGGCGAACGCCAGGTGCTGCCACGGCTGCGGACGGGCCCGGGTGAGCAGCAGGAACGCGCCGACGACGAGCGGCACCGGTGCGGCGGCCAGCGGCACGCCCACGGCCAGCCCGCTGCCGCCGGTGACGTCGACCATCTTGACCGCGGCGGTGACCCAGCAGGCGGTGAACAGCAGCGCGAGGGCCGCGACCCGGTGTCTCGGCTTCGCGAAAAACGCGCGGAGCACGCCACCGGAGGCTGCCGGGGCGCGCACCACATGATCGGCTGCGTTCATATCGTGTGACGATAGCCGGGCTCGGCGACCCGGTCGTTTGCCCGACCGAAAATGTCGCGGCCCCGTGTCCGGTCCGTGCCCCCGCGGTCGAATCCGGTCGTTATGCGCGGCGGAAGACCAGGTCGGCGACCTCGTGGCCCTTGGCCAAGCCCTGCCGCTCGAAGCGCGTCATCGGCCGCCAGTCGGGGCGCGGGGCGTAGCCGTGCCCGGCGGTGTTCCGCAGCGTCGGCTCGGCGTCCAGCACTTCCAGCATCCAGGCGGCGTACGGCGCCCAGTCCGTCGCGCAGTGCAGCGTCCCGCCGGGCGCGAGCCGGGACGCGGCCAGCGCGGTGAAGCCCGGGCGGATCAGGCGCCGCTTGTGGTGCTTCGACTTGGGCCACGGGTCCGGGAAATAGACCCGGATCCCGGCCAGCGACTCCGGCGCGACCATCTCGGTGAGCAGCCGCACCGCGTCGCCCTCGGCGATGCGCACGTTGGCGAGGCGGTTCGTCTCCACCAGGTGCAGCAGGTTGCCGATGCCCGGGGTGTGGATGTCGGTGGCGAGGATGTTGGTGCCCGGGTCCGCGGCCGCCATCCGTGCGGTCGCCTCGCCCATGCCGAAGCCGATCTCCAGCACCACCGGGCTCGGGTTGCCGAACAGCGCGGCGAAGTCCACCGGGGTGCCGTCCACGCCGATGCCGTACGCGTCCCACATCCGGTCGATCGCGTTCTGCTGCTGCGGGCTCAGCCGCCCGCGCCGCGGGTGGAACGTCCGGACCTCGCCCACCGGCGGCCCCGCGAACGGATCGGGCACCAGCGTCGACGCGGTGCCGGGAGGCGGCGACCCGGCCCGGCCGGACACCCCGGCCGCGGCAGAGGCGGCCGTCGGGACCGCGGCCGCGGAAGCGGCACGGTCGGCGGACTCGGTGGGCGCAGCGGAAGACATAGGGAAGACGCCGTCGGCTCGGTGGAAAGCGCACCCGCGCGACCGCCGCTCGGACGGCCCGCGGCACATGTGCGGGGACGGTTCGATGCTACGCGAGGCGGTCGAACACCCGGCCCGCGATCTCCTCGCCGATCGGGAGGGATGCGGTGGCCGCGGGGGACGGGGCGTTCAGCACGTTGACGATGCGCTCGCCGCCGGTGAACAGGAAGTCGTCGACGAGTTCGCCGTCCGGGCGCACCGCCTGCGCGCGGACGCCGGCGGGCGCGCGCACCAGGTCGGCGGCGGTTACCGCGGGGAGCATGCGCTGCACCGCGCGGGTGAACGCGGGCTTAGCCAGCGAGCGGAGCATCTCGCCCGCGCCGTACCGCCAGTGGCGCTTGGCGATGTGCCACATGCCGCGGTAGGCCAGCGTCGACGCCAGCTCGGAGGGTTTGGCCTGCGCCCACGAGTAGCCTTCGCGGCGCAGCGCCAGCACCGCGTTCGGGCCCACGTGCACGTCGCCGTGGATGCCGCGGGTCAGGTGCACGCCGAGGAAGGGGAACGCCGGGTCCGGCACCGGGTAGACCAGGCCGTGCACCAGGCCCCGGCGGTGCGGCACCAGCTCGTGGTACTCGCCGCGGAACGGCACGATGCGCACCGGCGGCGGTGCGCTGTCCTCGGCGCGGGCCGCCATCGCGGCGATCCGGTCGCTGTAGAGCCCGGCGCAGTTGACCACGGTCTTGCCGCGTACCTCGCCGAGCCGGGTCTGCACGACGACCTCGGACGGGTGCACGGCGAGTCCGGTCACCCCCGCGCCGGTGCGCAGCGATACGCCGCGCTTGTGCAGCAGGTCGACGAGGGTGCGGCACACCTCGCCGTAGTCGACGATGCCGGTGGTGCCGACGTGCAGGCCCGCGATCGCGCGCACGTTCGGCTCGTATTCGGCGATCTGTTCGGGGGCCAGCTCGCGTACCGGCACGCCGTTGGCTTCGCCGCGCTGCAGCAGCGTCTTCATGCGGCCCAGCTCGGACGGGTCGGTGGCGACCACGAGCTTGCCGGTGACCTCGTGCGGGATGCCGTAGTCGGCGCAGAACTCGACCATGCGGCGCGCGCCTTCGACGGCGAACCGGGCCTTGAGGCTGCCCGGTTTGTAGTAGAGGCCGGAGTGGATCACCCCGCTGTTGCGGCCGGTCTGGTGGGCCGCCCAGGAGGTCTCCTTCTCCAGCACGGCGACGGTGGTGCCGGGGGAGCGCTCGGTGAGGGCGTAGGCGGTGGACAGGCCGACGATGCCGCCGCCGATCACGATCACGTCGTACCTGAGCATGGCCTCGCCTTCGCCGCGGGGGAGCCGCACCGGTTGGAGGCCCCAGTATCCCGCAGCGAAGCGCCCCGCCGTGTCAGGCGGGAATGCCGATCGACGTCCGCACCTGCTCGGTGAAGTCCTTGACCATGGGCTCGTCCGCGTGGGCGACCTGCAGGCCGGACACGAGGTCGCGCACGTAGGCGGTGTTGCGGGCGGACCGCACGCGCTGGGCCACGGTCAGCGCCCGCACGCCCGCGCCGCAGGCCGCGTCGATGTCACCCGCGGCCAGGTCGGCCTGCGCGCCGACGGCGAGCCGCAGGCCGTGCGAGCGGATGAACGCCTCGCTCTGCCCGGCCAGCGCGGCGACCGTGAAGCGGCGGGTCTGCGCGGGCATCTTCAGGTCGCGGTAGCACTCGGCGCCGTCCGCGCAGAGCCGGTCGTAGGAGAAGAAGTCGATCCACTCGGGGGCGTCGTCGCCGGGGCGGGCCCGTTCCAGGTGGGCCTCGGCGGCGTTGAGCGCGCGGGCGCAGGCCGCCGCGTCGCCGGCCCGGGCGTGCGCGCGGGCCTCGACCAGGTGCAGGAATCCGGTGACCTTCGGGCCGGACACGCCGCGGTTGCGTTCGACGGCGGCCTGGGCGAGGTCGACGGCCGCCTGCGGATGGCCGCGGTAGGTCGCCTGGAGGCTCATCGTGGCCAGCACGTAGCCGCCGAGCGGGACGTCGGCCGCGGCGCGGGCCAGGCGCAGTGCCTGGATGTAGTAGCGCTGGGCTATCTCGTGCTGCCCGGTGTCGAACGCCATCCATCCGGCGAGGCGCGAGAGTTCGGCGGTCGCGCCGAACAACTGGCGGCCCACGGCGTCCTGGTAGCTGCCGCGCAGCAGCGGCGACGCTTCGACACGGAGGCATTCGGGGACCATCGAGGCGCGCCAGTCGCCGCCGCCGTACTTGCTGTCCCAACGCCTCGCTTCGGCCGCCGCCTCCCGGAGTTTGGCCACGTCCGCCTGGCCGACCTTGCGGTCGGTGCCGCGGTGTTCGGCCAGTGCGTCCGCCGGGGAGATGAGCCAACGCGCGAGGGGCGTCGCGAAGGCGGTGACGGCGAATGTCCCGGTCAGGAATTCGCGGCGGTTCACGTGGTCGTGCCTCCACAGGTCGGTGGCCTTCACGACGGCTTCGGCCAGGTCTCGCGGGAAGGACAAGCCCAGTTCGGGGTCGACCGGCCCGGTGTCCTCGAGCCCGATCTCCTCCAACGGGACGGGCCTGCCGAGCCGTTCGGCGAGCACCGCGGCGATCAGGTGGGGGACGGGGCCTTGCGGGGTCATGCCTTTGGTGACCCAGCGGGCGACCGACGTCTTGTCGTAGCGCAGGGTGAGGCCGCTGATCGCGCCCAGGTCGTTGACCCGGCGGGCGAGGCCGGCGTTGCTCACCCCGGCGTGCACGAGGAGTTCGCGCAGGCGGCCGTTCGGGCCGCGCTCTCCGGCGCGTCCGGTGGATTCGCGGGCGGGGGGGCCGGTGGCCTGGTCGGCCGCTTCGGGTTCTTCGTCGCTGTCGCTGTCGCCGTCGGATGCCTCGGGCTCGTCTTCGCCGTCACCGGGGTCACCGGGGTCACCGGGGACGTCGGGGGCGCGCGGTTCTGCGGGTGCGTCGGGAGGGCCGGCCGGGGTGCCGGGCGGCGGGTCGTCCGGCGGGCCGGTCGCGGCGCCGCCGGGGTCGTCGGGGTGTTCGGTCTCGTCCACGGCGTCCACCTCGTCCGCCGCCTCCGGCACAGCCGCGTCCGCCGCTGCGGCGGGTCGTTCCGCGGACTGGTCGGCGGTGGGCGGGAGTTCGTGCTCCGCATGCGGTTCGCGCGGACGGGGTAACGCCCGGGGTAAGCGGGAAGCGGCCACCGCGGGTCGCAGGGCGGCTTGCCCCGACCCGTCGCTCTTAGGACCGCTGCGCATGGCTTGCCCCCAAAGGCGACCTCCGTCCCCCTCAGAGTAACGGGAGGGGGTGGCGGTGGTAAGGGGATTGGCGCAGTCGGCCCAGCGAGACGGTCGGGCCCGCGAACCCGGACAATTCCGATCGGATAGGCAACAGCCTGCGCAGGTCTTGCCGGACACCGTCTTCGGGCTGCCGCGAACCGGGGGCTCCGTGGCCGCACGCTGTCCGGAAACCGTCGCCTCCTGGCGCCAAATGATCGCAGCCGCAAGGGATTTGCTTCCAGGCGAGGAAACCGTTCATTCCGCGAGACCGTCCCTGTCCCGGGGTGTAGCGATCCGTCCGGCACGGTACGCATCAAGTAGGTGATGGGGCGTCAAATTCTTGACGGTTTGCTGACAATTCGAACAAAAATGGTCAGGCTGGGGCGAGTTGCCGTGGTGTGCGCCGGTGCCGTGTGTCCGTGCGCCCGCCCGTGCGCTCTGCCCAGGATTGCCTAACCTTGCTTGACTGGAGGTGCGGTGTCCGGCGAAGGGCGGACACCGTGGATGCCCGCGGTTTCAGGGGGAAGTGACATGCGCTGGTTCGCTGGGATGAGCGGGAGCCGGACGGCTCCTCGGCCGGACGGCTCCACCGTTCTCTGGGAAGGCCCGGATCCCCTCTGGCTGGTGGGGGATTGGCCCGAGGACGAAGTGCGCACCCTGGTCCGGGGGCAGATCCGGATGGCCGTGCTGGGCGACTGCCGCGCCACCGACGCGGAACTCGAGGTCGGCATCGCCGTGGCGCGCGGCGGCGGGCTCCGCCCGCTGACCACCTGGCCCGGCAGCTACCACGTAGTGCTGCGGATGGGGCGACGCACCCTGGTGCTCGGCGATCTCGCCGGACTGCGCCCGGTGTTCCACGCCGACCACGACGAGGGGGTGGTGTACGCCTCGCATGCCCTTCCCCTCGCCGACCTGGCGGGCGCCCGCCTCGACCGCGGCCTGATGGCCGCACGCCTGCTGTGCCCCGAGATTCCCGAACTTGCCTCCGGATCCTCGTTGTTCGCGGGCGTCGACCGCGTCGACCAGGGCCGCGCCCTGGTGCTGACCGGTCCCAAGCGGCAGTTCCGCCGGTACGAACAGGGTGCTGCGCCACTGGACTTCCCGGCGGCGGCCGCCGCGCTCCGCGACGCGCTGACCGCGGCGGTCGGCCGCCGGGTCGACGCCGCGGGCAAGGCCGGCACCGACCTGTCCGGCGGCCGCGACTCGACCGTACTGGCGCTGCTCGCCGCCCGGTCGGCCAAGCACGAGGTCGTCGCGGTGACCTGGTCGGACGCCGGCGCTCAAGACGACGTCGACTACGCGTCGCGAGTGGCCACCTCCTCCGCGCGGCTCAAGCACTTGGTGGTGCCGGGCGAGGCCGCGTGCCTCCCCTACAGCAGCCTCGTGGACGCCTTCGACGCGCCGCCCACCACCGACCTGCCCGCCGCGCCGCTGGTCACCGCGGCGCGCACCGCCCGCCACTTGGCCGCCGTGCACGAGACCGGCATCGACGTGCACCTGACCGGCTACGGCGGCGACGCCGTCCTCGGCACGCCGCTCGCCTACCTCGCCGACCTGGCGATGGACCGGCACCCGGTCGCCGCGATGCGGCACGCCCGCGCCTGGGCGCGGGCGGCCGGGATGCGCCCGGGCGACCTGTCCGCGGCCGCCCGCCGGGTGGCCCGCACCGGCTTCGACCAGGCCCTCGCGGACCTGGCCGGGTCCGTGGAACGCGGCGAGCTCCCCGGTACCGGGCTGGAATCCCACCTCGGCTGGTGCGCCGCCGCGCCCACGCTGGCGTGGGCGACCGGCGACGCCCGCGCGGGTATGGCCGCCGCGCTGCGGACGCTGGCCGGGCAGGTCGCGGAGGCGCGCGGGGGGCGCGACGACGACCCGTCGGCGCCGCGGCGCCCGGGCGACCGCGCCTCCTGGGTCGCGGTCCGCCGCTCCGCCGAGCGGCACCGGGTGATGCAGCAGCTCGCCGAGGGGACGGGGGTGCGAGTGCGTGCCCCGTATCTCGACAACGCGGTGGTGCGGGCCGGCCTGGCGCTGCCCGCCTGGGCGCGGGGCCGCGGCGACGGGCCTCGGACGCTGCTGCACACCGCGGTCGAAGGACTCGTGCCGCGCTCGGCGCTGTCCCGCACCGGCAAGGGCGACTACACCGTCGCGGAGATGCGCGGCCTGCGCCGCAACGCCGCCGACCTGCGCGACCTGCTGGCCGCGCCGATGCTCGGCGAGATCGGCATCCTCGACCAGGCCGCGCTGCGGGCCGCGCTCGACCGGGCCACCCGGCCGATCCTCGACAAGCGCGCCGAGCCCGGCGCCGACACAGTCGACCTGCTCGGCGGGTTCGCCGACGTGGTCGCGGCGGAGCTGTGGCTCCGCGGCGTCGCGGCCGGGCGTGCGCTGCGTTGGGGTGCGAGCAGTAAGGCGGGCACGGTGATCGCCGCGGTCGCCTGAGTCCGCGGCCCATTCAACGACGCTGCCCGGCGACGGCCTTCGAGGCCGTGCGCCGGGCAGCGTCGTTTCCGGCGCTCCCTTCCCGGCCTGCCGCCCGGTTCCCACCGCTGTGCACGGCCGGACTCTTGATCCCGTCCACCTCCGCGCCTAGCATCCCGACCAGTACCCGACCCGCCGGTCGGAATTCCTACCGCAAGGTTGACGATGCCGCCACGCAACCGCCTGATGCGCGACGAGATCCGGGCCGCCGCCACCCGGTTGTTCGGCGTGCGGGGGCTCGGTGCGGTGACGCTGCAGGAGATCGCCGACGAACTCGGCATGTCCAAAGCCGCGCTGTACCACTACTTCCCCAACAAGGACGCGCTGGTCCGGGCGATCTTCGAGGACTGGGCCCGGGTCGGCGGCGGCAAAGTCGCCGAGATCGCGGCCCTCGACGCACCGGCCGCCGAGCGGCTGCGCCGGATGATCGAACTGCACGTGTCGGGCCTGGTCGGCAACATCGACCTGTACCGGCTCGGCTTCCGCGACGAGGACCAGCTCCCGGACGGCGCCCGCGAGGTCTTCGCCGCGTTCAAACGGGACGTCGACAACGCGGTACGCGCGGTGATCCGCGACGGGGTCGAGAACGGCGAGTTCGTGAAGGTCGACCCGAAGATGGCGGCGTTCGCGGCCATCGGCATGTGCAACTGGATGTTCAAGTGGTACCGCCCGGACGGCGGCTACCAGCCGGAGGAACTCGCCGCGATGTTCGGCCGGTTCGCGCTCGGCGGCCTCTTGCGCCGGGAGCCGGGCGACGCCCTGGGCCCCGCCGGCGCGGCCCTGGACCGCGCCGCGCTCATCGCCGAGCTCGCCGCCGGCCTGCAAAGCGAGGTCGAGGCGCTGCGCGCGGCCGCACACACCCAACCGAGGCAGGGGGAGCACCCATGAGGGACCGTCATCTCGAGCCCGAGCACCTGGCGTTCCGCGAAACCGCCCGCGAGTTCGTCCGCCGCGAGATCGTGCCCTTCCACGACGGGTGGGAGAAGGCCGGCATCGTGGACCGCGAGGTGTGGCGCAAGGCCGGGAAGCTGGGGCTGCTCGGCATCGACGTCGACGAGCGTTACGGCGGCGGCGGGGTCCGGGACTTCCGCTACCTGGCCACGCTCTCCGAGGAACTCGTCCGGGCTGGCGCGTCCGGCGTCGGGTTCGGCCTGCACAACGACGTCGTCGCGCCCTACCTCAACGAGCTGGCGACGGACGAGCAGAAGAGCCGCTGGCTGCCCGGGTTCTGCTCGGGCGACATCATCACCGCCATCGCGATGACCGAACCGGGCGCGGGCAGCGACCTGCAGGGCATCCGCACGCACGCGGTGCGCGACGGAGGCGACTGGATCCTCAACGGCGCCAAGACGTTCATCACCAACGGCATCAACTCCGACCTGGTGATCGTGGTCGCCAAGACCGACCCCGAGGCCAAGGGCAGCAAGAGCATCAGCCTGATCGTCGTGGAACGCGGCATGCCCGGGTTCGAGCGCGGCCGCAACCTCGACAAGATCGGCCTCAAGGCCCAGGACACCGCGGAACTGTTCTTCACCGACGTGCGGGTGCCCGCCACCAACATCCTCGGCGAACTCAACCGCGGCTTCTACCATTTGATGCACAACCTGCCGCAGGAGCGGCTCGGCATCGCGGTCTCCGCGGTGATCGGCGCGGAAACCGTCTTCGAGCACACGCTGGAGTACTGCAAGACGCGCACCGCGTTCGGTCAGCCCATCGGGTCGTTCCAGAACAGCCGCTTCGAACTCGCCGAAATGGCCACCGAACTCGACATCGCCCGCACGTACATCGACGACTGCATCATGCGGCACGTGGCCGGCGAGCTGGACGCCGTGGACGCGTCGAAGGCCAAATGGTGGACGACCGACCTGCAAAAGCGGGTTGTCGACCGATGCCTCCAACTCCACGGCGGTTACGGCTACATGATGGAGTATCCGGTCGCGAAAGCGTTCGTGGACAGCCGGGTCCAGGCGATCTACGGCGGTACCAACGAGATCATGAAGGAGATCGTCGGCCGCTCGCTCGGCGTATGAACCCGCCGGGCAGCCGCGGGCTCCGGCGGGAGGGGGACCGCGATGGAGCACGCCCGCAACCTGCTCGCCGCGCTGTGGCGGGCTGCCGACGACTGGCCCGAGCGGCCCGCCGCGTCCTGGCTCGACCCGGCGGCCGCGGTGCCCCGGTCGCTGACCTGGCGGCAGCTGGCCGACCGGGTGGCCGCGGTGGCCGCGGGGATGATGGCCGCGGGTGTGCTGCCCGGCGACCGGGTCGGCGTCATGGTGCGGCCGTGCGTGGACTGGACGGTGCTCGACCTCGCGGTCCTCGCCGCGGGCGCCGCGACGGTCCCGATGCCGCCCGGGCTGAGCACCGCGGCGTGCCGCCGGGCGCTGCGGGGTACGGAGCTGCGCATGGTCTTCGTGGAGGGCCCGCGCGACGCCATGACGGTCGCGCGGGCGGCGGGCGGTGCGGCCGACCCGCCGCAGGAGATGTTCGTGCTGCGCGAAGGCGGGCTGCGGGTGCTCACGTCGTGGGCCCACCCGGGGGACGTGCACGCGGTGCGGTCCTATGCGGAACGCGTCGCGACGACCGCGGTGGCGCTCTTCGACCGCGGTGCGGCACCCGCCGCACACCTGCCCCCGCGCCCCCTGACGCATGCCGAAGTACGTCTTGCCGCACACCGCTTGGGCCTGCTCCTCGGCGTCTCCGGACCCGCCCGCATCCCCGGCCCGGCGGTGACCGTCGGCCCGCTGCACCGGCTGCTGCCGCACCTCATGCAGTTCGCCGCGCTGGAAGCGGGCCGGTCACTGGCGTTCTCCGGACCCGTGCCGCGCCGCCAGGCCGCGGCCGGCTGAGCCCGCCCCGCCCGAGCCGGACCGCCGCCGTACACCCCGCCACCCGCACCGACCACGCGAGGAGATCAGCACCATGGCCTGGGATTTCTCCACCGAACCGGAGTTCGAGGAACAACTGGCGTGGATGCGGGACTTCGTCCGCGACGAGATCTGCCCACTGGAGACGCTCGACCTCGACGAGGCGACCCGCGACGCCATCCTCGCGCCGCTCAAGGAGCAGGTGAAGGCGCGCGGACTGTGGGCGGCCCACCTGCCGCCGGACCTGGGCGGGCAGGGCTTCGGCCAGGTCCGGCTCGGGCTGATGCACGAGATCCTCGGCCGGACCCCGTACGGCCCGGTCGCCTTCGGCAACAACGCCCCCGACTCGGGCAACGCCGAACTCCTCGCGCACGGCATCGCCGCCTCCGGCCGGGACTGGCAGCGCGAGAAATGGCTGGAACCGCTCCTCGACGGCCGTATCCGCAGCGCCTTCTCGATGACCGAACCCGACACGGCGGGCTCCGACCCCACGCTGCTGGCCACCCGAGCGGTGCGGCACGGCGACGAATGGGTCATCGACGGGCACAAGTGGTTCACGTCGAACGGCTCGGTCGCCGACATCCTCGTCGCCATGGTCGTCACCGACCCGGACGCCGCCCCGCACGCCCGCGCCTCGATGATCGTCGTCCCCGCCGACGCCCCCGGCGTGGAAATCGTGCGCGACGTCGCCACGCTGGAGGACCCCGGCCGCACCGACCGCCTGCACGGCTTCGGCGGACACGCGGAGATCCGCTACCACGCGGTGCGGGTGCCGTACGAGAACCTCGTCGGCAACGAAGGCGACGGCTTCAAGCTCGCCCAACTCCGGCTCGGCCCCGGCCGCATCCACCACTGCATGCGCTGGCTCGGCCAAGCCCAGCGCGCCCTCGACATGCTGTGCGAGCGCGCCCTGTCCCGGTACGCGCACGGCTCGCTGCTCGCCGAGAAGCAGACCGTGCAGAACTGGATCGCCGATTCCTACGCCGGCATCCAGGCCGCCCGCCTGATGACCCTGCACGCCGCGTGGCGCATGGACCGCGACGGCGCACCCGCCGCCCGCACCGAGATCTCCGCGATCAAGTTCTACGGCGCCCAGGTGCTCTACGACGTCATCGACCGCGCCATCCAGATCCACGGCTCGCTCGGCTTCTCCACCGACCTCCCGCTCGAGCAGATGTACCGGTACGCGCGCGCCGCCCGCATCTACGACGGCCCCGACGAAGTGCACCGCGTGACCGTGGCCCGCCAAGTCCTCAAGGGGTACCGTCCGGCCGAGGTGCCGACCGAGCACGTGCCGACCCGGCGCGAGGACGCCCGCAAGAAGTTCGCCGCACTGCTCGCCGAAGCGGAAGGTGGAGAGTGAAACCCGCCCACGACGCGCCCGCCCCGGCCGGAATCCGGCCCGCCGAGGTCACCGACTGGCTCGCCGCCCGGGTGCCCGCCCTGGCCCCGCCGCTCGCCTTCACCCCGGTGGTCGGCGGCCATTCCAACCTGACCTACGTCGTCACCGACGCCGCGGGCACCCGCTGGGTGCTGCGGCGCCCGCCCCTCGGCCACGTCCTGGCCACCGCGCACGACATGGGGCGCGAGCACCGCATCCTGGCCGCGCTCGGCGGCGGCCGCACGCCCGTCCCGGTCCCGCGGGTCGTCGGCCTCAGCCCGGACGACGCGGTCAACGGCGCGCCGTTCTACGTCATGGACTTCGTCGACGGCTTCGTCCTGCGCGACGCCGCCGCGGCCACCCGTGACCTCGACCCGGCCGCCCGCCGCCGCGCGGGCGAGCAGCTCGCCGACACGCTGGCCGCGATCCACGCGGTCGACGTCGACGAGGTCGGCCTCGGCGACCTCGGCCGCCGCGAGGACTACATCGCCCGGCAACTCCGCCGCTGGCACCGGCAGTGGGACGCCACCCGGGTCGACGGCATCCCGGAGATAGACGAGGTGCACGCGCGCCTGAGCGCGTCCATCCCGCCGCAGCAAGGCGCCGCGATCGTGCACGGGGACTTCCGCCTCGACAACTGCATCCTCGGCCCCGACGGGACGGTACGCGCGGTCCTGGACTGGGAGTTGTGCACACTCGGCGACCCTCTCGCCGACGTCGGCATGACGCTCGTCTACTGGGTCGAGCAAGGCGAGGACTCCGCGCTGCTGCCGTCCGACGGCACCGCCGCCGAAGGCTTCCCCGACCGGGCCGCGTTCTGCGCCCGCTACGCCGAGGCGACGGGCCGCGACCTGTCCGGCATCGCCTGGTACGCGGCATTCGCCTACTGGCGCCTCGCCTGCATCCTGGCCGGCGTCCTCGACCGCTACACCGCGGGCGCGATGGGCGACCAGGCCGGCGACGGCGGCGCGTCCCGGTTCACCCACGACGGCCTCGCGGGCCTCGCAGCCCGCGCCCGGACGGTACTCGACGAAGGGAAGTTCGCGGCATGACGGCCGACTTCACGGGCAAGACCGCGCTGGTCACGGGGGCGAGCCGGGGCATCGGCCTGGGCATCGCCGCCGAACTCGCGGCCCGCGGCGCCAAGATCGTGGTGACCGCCCGCAACAAGGAAGACCTCGACGCCGCCGTCGCCGAACTGGGCGGCACGGACGTCGCCCTCGCGGTGCCCGGAAAGGCCGACGACCCCGAGCACCGCGCGTTCGCGGTCGCCGCGGCCGTCGAGCGTTTCGGCTCGCTCGACGTCCTGGTCAACAACGCGGGCATCAACCCGCACTTCGGCGGGCTCATCGACGCGGACCTCGGCGCGGTGCGCAAGATCCTGGAGGTCAACCTGGTCGGGGCGCTCGCCTGGACGCAGGAGGCTTACCGCGCGTGGATGAAGGAGCACGGTGGCGCGGTCCTCAACGTCGCCTCGATCGGCGGCATCGTCGCGGGCCCGTTCATCGGCGCCTACAACGTCAGCAAGGCCGCGCTGATCCACATGACCCGGCAACTCGGCGCCGAACTCGCCCCCGGCATCCGGGTGAACGCGGTCGCGCCCGCGGTGGTGAAGACCCGTTTCGCGGCGGCGCTGTTCGAAGGGCACGAGGAGGAGTCGGCGGCGGCCTACCCGATGAAGCGGCTGGGCGTGCCCCAGGACGTCGCCAAGGCGGCCGCGTTCCTGCTGTCCGAGGACGCGGCGTGGATCACCGGCGAGACGGTCGTCCTGGACGGCGGCCTCAGCCTCGCGGGCGGGTCGGCCTAGCCGCGGCCCGGCCCCGCTCGCCGGACGGCGACGGCGGGACGCCTGCCGGGCTCGTCCCGGTAATCCCGCCGTCATCTGTTCCACACAACCGCCGGATACCGTGCGAAGGCGCCGGTCGGACGCCGCGAAGCCCGCGGACGTCCGGCACCGGCCGCCGCGACAGGCCGCGGGGGAGTCCGCCGGGGGGCGCTTCCCTGCGGCCCTTCGCGTCTTCGCGCTCCGGGACTCCCGGCATATTCACGCCCGGCCGCTGATCCGGCCGGGTGATCCTCGCCGCGGGCCGCCTTCCGCGCCGCATTAGTGTGATGATTCTGCGGCTTTTGCGGTATTAGCTCCCTCACTGTCCGCGGTGCCGCCCTCCGAAGGCGCCGCGCCACGAGGAGGGCCGATGGCTGAGGACGAACCGCGCGGCGTCGTGGTCGGGGTCGACGGGTCGGAACCGTCCCGCCGGGCACTCGACTGGGCGATGACCGAGGCGCAGCTCCGCGGGCTCCCGCTGTACGTGGTCTCCGCCGCGCCGCCCGCGGGCGCCTACGCCGCCATGGCCCCCGGCGGCCTCTATGTCGAGGACATCAGCGCCGCCCTCGACGCCATCCGCGGCGAGACCGAGGCCTTGGTCGCCGAGGTCGACCAGGGCCGCGACGAACGCTTCACCGGCGAATCGCACGTCCAGGTCTACTCCGGGACCGCGACCGAAGTGCTCCTCGGCATGTCCGAGCGGCACGAGCTGGTCGTCGTCGGTTCGCGCGGCACCGGCGGCTTCTCCCGCCTCCTGCTCGGCTCGGTGAGCACCGCGGTCGTGCACCATGCGGCGTGCCCGGTACTGGTCGTCCGCACCTGAGCCGTGTCTGGCATGGCGGGCCCGGGCCCGGCCGGGCGTCCCTGTCCGGCCCGGGCCCTCCCGCCCCGGCTCACGCCACCCGCAGCCCGCCGCGGCGGGTCGAACCCCCGGCCACCGCCGGCTCCACACCCACCACCGACGGACGCAGCGCCGGCACCGCCGCGCTTCCGGTGACGGCGGCGACCGGGTCGCGCGGGGCGAGCCCGGCCAGCGCCATCAGCGGGCCCAGGGTGCCGCGCGGCGGCGCGACCACGGCGAGCCGGCCGTCGTCGAGCAGGTGTACCGGGGCGCCGAAGATCTCCTCGACATGCGCGGCGACCAGCAGGGTCGGCCGCAGCCGCTCGTGCGTCGGATACGCGCCGATCTGCGGCTCGATCGCGACCACCGTGGGCGGCTCGCCCCCGGCGGCGGACCGGCGGCGCAGCACGTCGGCGCGCAGCGCCGCACCGGAGGGCAACTCGGTCAGCGGGTCGAAGCCCTCGGCCACGGGCAGATGAGCGTGCCGCGCGGCCACGTACGCGGCCACCACCGAATCCGACGCCCCGCGCCCTACCGCGGTCAGGAACAGCAGGTCCAGATCGGACAGCGCGGCCGCCAGCGGCACTCCCGCCTCGGCGCGGTCCCGGGCCAGGTCGTGGCACGCCGCACGGATCCGCCCGGGCCGGAAGAACGCCGCCACGGCCGCCTCCGCACCGGGGGTGAGCCATTCCTCGGGCTGCGGCCAGCCGCACGCGATGCTCCGGCGCCGCCATTCGGCGAGCAGCCAGGCGAGGTGGCGGCCCGCGGACGCGGCGGCGGAGCCGGTCGGCACGACGGTGTACGGGGTGGCGGAGGGCGCAAGGTTCGCAGTCATACCCAGGGAGAGCGGGCGGGCCCGGAATCGTGACGCGACTCCGCAGGTGATCGTGTGTGATCCGGATCACTTTCCGAGTGTGCACCGACCGCGTTAGGCCGTTCGGGGGACACCGCCCCCGCGTCAGGGCATCGGGGCTTGCTGCATCGGACGTCGGAACCACTCGCGGCACACCGCCGCGAACGCCGCCGCGCGGCGCGTCGGGCGGACACCGCGTGCCTGGGCGAGCATCAGCGGCAGCGGCGGCAGGTCGTCGGTCAGGTCCAGGGACACGACGCGGCCGCCGTCGTAGGTGCGGTCGGTGGCCGGCCGTTCGTTCAGCACCGCGTAGCCCTGTCCGGCCGCGACCAGCGCCCGGACCAGCTCCGGATTGCGCGACCGGAACCGCACGCGCGGGGTGATCCCCGCCCGGCGGCTCACCGACGCGAAATAGTCCCGGTGGTGCGGCAGGTCCAGCAGGATGACCGGGTCGTCCGCCAGCGCCAGCAGCGACACCGCCCGCTCGCCCGCCAGCGGATGCCCCGGCGGCACGATCACATGCGGCGGCAGCCGGGTCAGGAGCTGGGAGTCGACGCCGTCGCCGTCCCGCGCGTCGTACAGCAGCGCCAGATCGCAGCCGCCGTCCGCGAGCAGGTCGCGCAGGCTCTCCTCGTCCGGGCCCTCCGACACCCACACCTCGACCTCCGGGTGCCGGTCGGCGAACTCGGCCAGCAGCGGCGGCAGGTAGTACGGCGCGATGGTCTCCGCGCACCCCACGTGCAGCCGCCCCCGCAGCGCGTTGCCGTAGCCCTTCGCGGACGCGGCGATCTCGTCGGCGTGCGCGAGCAGCGCCCGCGCCTCGCCGAGGAACCGCTCGCCCGATGTGGTGAGCGACAGGCCCTTGGCGTGGTGCCGCACCAGCAGCTGGACCCCGAACTCTCGTTCCAGGTGCGCGATGGCGGCCGAAATGGCGGACTGGGATACGAGCAGGTCCCGCGACGCGCCGGTCATACTGCGATGGCGCGCCGCGGCGACGAAGTAGCGGAGTTGCACGAGCGTGAAATTCATGTGCGACGACCCTTCGTCCGGGCCGGTCGCCGGACCCTATGAAGGGATCGTAGGCCGGGGCCGCGCCGCTCGCCCGTCGGAGCGGCCCCGCCGGTGACGCGGCTACGCCGGGCGCGGCCCGCCGCGCAGGAACAGCGTGTCCAGCTCGTCCTGGGTGAAGGGCTTGCCCGGGAGCGGCGAGGAGCGGTCCGCGCGCAGCCCGTCGAGTACCACCTCGAGGTAGCGTGCCGCCACCGTCATCCGCTGGGCCTTCGGCAGCCCGGGAGGCGGCAGTAGGCACGACAGCAGCAGCGAGATGTCCGCGTCGGACACGTCGGCGCGCAGCGCGCCCTCGTCCTTCGCGCGCTCCACCAGATGGCACACCGCGTCGTTGAGCGCGGCGCGCCCGGCGCGCATCTCCTCGGTGACCGGCACCCGGCCGCTCAGCGCCGGGAACAGCCGCCCCGCGCCCGAGGCGACGGCGCGCCGCAGGTAGCGGTTCAGCGCGCACCACGCGTCCGGTTCCTCGGCGAGGGCGGAGACCGCCTCGCTGGTCAGCCGGCCCGTCTCGGTGATCATTATTCGCTGGACCAGCGACTCCTTGCCGGAGAAGCGCCGGTAGATGGTGCCGACGCCGACGCCCGCGCGGCGGGCGATCTCCTCCATCGGTGCGTCGTAACCCAGTTCGCCGAAAACTTCGCGCGCCGCCCGGAGCACCTGCTCCAGATTGCGGCGCGCGTCCGTGCGCAAGGCCGATTCCGGATCGCCCGACGCCCGCGGTCCCGCGGTCGCGGACCGGCCGCGTTGCGGCCGGCGGGCGGACGGAATCACGGCGGTGGCCGCCGGCGGCGCGGAATCCCTGGTCCGCGTCAGCTCGTTCGAATACGTACGCGAAGCGCCCATGTGTACTTCCCCCGAAGGCAAATGGTCGTATCCCGTGTCGGGCCGCTCAGTCATTGCCAGTTCGCCGAGCGTACCCGACCCTTCGCCCGGCCAGAAGCGGAATCCGACGCAACGGTTGTGGAGGAGATGTGTGGTGTTGACGCTGAGTCAGCGGTACCCCGCTCCGGCGTGCCGGGCGATCGACAGTGCGTCAGCGGCGGCCGACGCCGCGGAGTGCGGACCCGGGTGACCCGGTCACCGGCATGTGACCGGGGTCACGAACGTGCCTCCGGCGCGGCGTCCGCGGGGCTGTCCGTCCCCCGAACGGGGGGACGCGCCCGGGGTCGCGATTCCCCTGTGGCCGAGTTTCGCCCACACTGGTGAGGTCACTTGAGGTAAACCTCGGGGCACATAGTGTTAATAGCTGTGCGACGGACTCACGAGGAAGCAAGCGGTTGAACATCACTCGGTGGGGCGCTCGGTTGGCCGGAGAACGACGGCGATCCGTGCCCGCGGCGCGGATGCAGGACCGCATCGACACGTTCTCGCTGCGCGAGGTGCTGGCCCACGCGCCGGCCTTGATCGCGGTCACGCGCGGCCCTGCCCACGAACTCGCCTACGTCAACCAGGCCTACCGGGACGTCTTCGGGCCACGCCGCCTCGGCGTGCCGGCCCGCGACATCCTCCCGGAGCTGGCCGACCACGGCCTGCTGCCGCTGATGGACCAGGTGTACCGCACCGGCCGCGGGCGCACCGTGCGCGCGCGGCGCGTCGACCACCACGGCACCGCCTATCCGGGCATGCCGGAGAGCGAACGGCAGCACGGCTACTTCACCTTCGTCTGCACCCCGGTGTGCGCCGACGGCACTCCCGGCGACGCCGCGGTGCGCGGCCGGGCGGGCGTCCGCGGCGTGCTCGTGTTCGCCGTCGACGTCACCGACCAGGTGCAGGCCACCGACCGGCTGCGGGAGAGCGAACGCCGGCACCGGCAGGCCGCCGTCACCCTGCAGCGCAGCCTGCTGCCCCAGCAGCTCGAACACCCGGACGACCTGCGGGTGTCCGCCCGCTACCTGCCCGGCGGTGCGGACGCCGCGGTGGGCGGCGACTGGTACGACGTCATCACCCTCGGCGCGGGCCGCACCGCTCTGGTCATCGGCGACGTCATGGGCCGCGGCGTCCGCGCCGCCGCCGTCATGGGCCAACTCCGCACCGCGGTCCGCGCCTACGCCCGCCTCGACCTGCCGCCGCACGAAGTCCTGCAGCTCCTGGACGGGTTGGCGATGGAGATCGACGCCACGCAGATCGCCACCTGCGTCTACGCGGTGCACGATCCGAGCGAAGGCGTCCTGACCTACTCGACCGCCGGGCATCTGCCGCCGCTCGTCCGCGACCCCGCGGGCGACGTGCACCGGCTCGACGACGCGCTCGGGCCGCCGCTCGGCACCGGCGGGAGCTGGCCGCACACCTCCGGCAGCCTCCCCCTCGAACCCGGCTCCACCGTCGTCTTCTACACCGACGGCCTGGTGGAGCGCCGCGGCGAGGACATCGACCGCGGCATCGACGACTTGGCCGCCGCCCTCGACGGCGCGGCCGGGCCGCCCGACGCGGTCCGCGACCGCCTGATCGAACACATGCGCCTGCCGGTCGAACACGACGACGACGTGGCCTTGCTGGTGCTGCACCTGCCGCGCCACGAAGGCCGCGCCGCCACGCTGTTCCGCACCGCGTCGCTCGACCTGCTCGGCGGCAACGAAGTCGCGGCCCGGGCCCGGGCCTTCACCTCGGGCGTGCTGGCGAGCTGGCAGGTCGGCGAGGAACTGCGCGAATCGGGGGTGCTCGCGGTCAGCGAGTTCGTCGCGAACGCGCTCACCCACGGCGCCGCACCGATGCGGCTGCGCCTGCGGCGCACCGACCGGCGGCTCATCGTCGAGGTCTCGGACGCCGACGACCACGTGCCGCGCCACCGGCGCGCCTCGGCCGACGACGAGAACGGGCGGGGTGTCGCGATCGTGGCGAGCATCGCCAGCTCGTGGGGTTCCCGGCTGACCGCGACCGGCAAGACCGTTTGGTGCGAATTCCTGCTGTGAGCGGGCGGGAACGGCGGAAAGGCCGGTGCCCGGCCCCTCGGCGAGGGAGCCGGGCACCGGCACGGGTCACGCGGCGAGCGCGGCGGCCTTCGCGTCCTCGGGCCGGCCGCTCCGCCCGGCCTGTTCGGCCCGCTCCGCGGGGCCCTGCGTGCTCGACGACGCGACCACGAGCCCGTTCTGCACCGGGCTGAGGCCCCGGCCGAGCCGGACACCGAGCACCGCGATCAGCACCGAGCACGCCATCAGCACCACCAGGTAGGGGCCGTAGATCCCGGCACCCACCATCGCGCCCGCGAACGCCGGGCCGACCGCCATCGCGAGCTGCTTCACCAGCGACTGCGCGGCGTTGTACTGGCCGAGCAGGTGCGCGGGTGCCAGGTCGGCGACCATCGGGCCGAGCGTCGGGGCGAGGAGGCTCTCGCCGATGCCCAGCAGCCCGTACGCCGCCACGATGGTGACCGCGGCCAACGCGGCATTGCCGTGCAACAGCCCGGACACCGCGGTGACGATCCAGGCCAGCAGCCACACCACGCCGGTCGCCGCGATGACCATGCTGCGGCGGCGCCGCGTCACGATCCGCAGGACCGCCAGCTGCGCGACCACGATCACCAGGGTGTTCGCGGCCAGCGCCACGCCGAGCATGCTCGGCGAGATCCGGCTGACCTCGGTCGCGAACGCGGCCAGGCCCGACTCGAACTGGCCGTAGCAGGTGAAGAAGATCAGCGCGCTCACCACGGACAGCCGGACCATCGCCCGGTCCCGCAGCAGATGCCGCCACCCGGCCTTCGGGCCGCCGTCGCCGGCCCCCGCCGCGTGCGGCGCGGCCGCGGGCATCCTGGCCCCGCCGACCACCAGGGCGAGCACGACGATCATCGCCGCCTCGACGACGAACAGCACCGTGAAGCTGGCCGGCCGCGACGGGTCGACGATGAGCCCGCCGATCAGTCCGCCGATGCCCAGCCCCAGGTTGTTGAAGGTGAACTGGAGCGCGAACGCCCGGGAGCGGGTCTGCGGGGTCGTGCACCGCACGATCATCGTCGCGAGCGCGGGCTGGATGGCCGCGATCCCGGCGCCCAGCAGGCCCGCGGCGGCCAGGATCAGCGGCGGGTGCGCGGCGAACCCGAGAGTCAGCGACCCGGCCGCCGCGACCAGCGCGCCGACCACCGCGACCGGCCGCGGACCGCGCCGGTCGATGCCCGGCCCGACGAAGGGCAGTACGACGAGCGCGGCGACGGCCAGCACGCTGAACATCAGCCCGGCCTGCCCCGCGGACATGTCGCGCACCCGGGTCACGTAGACGAAGAGAAACGGAACGGTGAAGCCGCTGCCGAACGCGGCGAGGGCGTTGCCGAGCTGGATCCGGCGCAGCGCCGTCGTGGTCGCCACCACACACCTCCTGACTGCCTGTGTCGGCGGACCGGCCGTTCCGGTCCGCACGGGACGGTCTCCCGCCGGCCCTCGGACACGTCGGAGCGCACCGCGGAGCGGCCGGCGCGGCGAATCGCGGCGGCGCTGCGGATAGTCGACGGGAGGGCTCGAAGCTGAAGACTTCAGTGCTAAAGAGTACGCCCGTCAAGTGTTTCTGTCTAATGAGTTAAGGGGTACAGGTAGGCTGGGGAAATGCCCGCAGACCAGCAGGACCCGGCCGCCCGGAAGCGCGCGGCCGCGGCGTCGTCCGCGGATCCGTCCGCGGACGGGGCCGGCACCGGCCCCGGTCCGACGGATGCCGGCCTGGAGGCGCACCTCGCGGTCTTCCAGCGGGAATTCCCCGAGGTCGACCCGCAGGTCGAGACGATCGTCGCGGCCCTGTTCCGGCTGCACCGGCGCATGTCCGTGGCGTACGACCGGCAGATGGCCGCACTCGGCATCACCAACGCCGACTGGGAGGTCCTGCGCGCGCTCGTCCTCGCCGGCGAGCCCTGCCGGCTCAGCCCCGGCGAACTCGCCAAGAGCCTCGGCCTCACCCCGGCCGCGATGACCCACCGCATCGACCGCATGGTCGGCGAAGAGCTGGTCACCCGCACCCGCGACGAGCAGAACCGGGTGCGCGTCATCATCGAGCTGACCGCCGCCGGCCGGGACATGTGGCTCCGCGTGGTGCGCGACGCCGCGGTCTTCGAATCCGCGCTGCTCCAAGACCTCGGCGACGCGGAGCGCGCGGACCTCGCCGACGGCCTGCGCCGCATGCTCGCCCGTGTCGAGGAGACCCAGCCCGACGGCACCGGCCGCTCGGACGCGCCGGCGACCGGGACCTGATCCGGGCAGACGAAAACCGCAGCCTCGCGTGGCGCGGGCTGCGGGGGATTGGTGGGTCGAGCCGACCGGCGGGTGACCTGTCGGCCACGCGGCGGCCGACTCGGCCACGGTAATGATGAGCGTTCCCCGTGCGGACCACGGCAATTCCGACGGAAAGCCCGGTTCACCCGAAGGTGTGGCCGAAAGTCCGTCAGTCCCGTTTCGCGGGCCCCTCACGGCCCTCGTGACCCTCCGGTCTCCCGGGCGGCGGGTCGGCGGGCGCCCGCTGTTCCGGCACCGGGTCCTTCGCGAGCGCGATACCCGACGCGGCGTCGTCCGCCCGTCCGCCCGCGGGCCCGCCGCCCGCGGGTCCGTCCGCCCGCCGCCCGTCCGCCGGGGCCGCCCGGCGGATCCGCCGCGTGGTGAGCCGCACCCACGCCCACAGCACGGCACCCGCGAACGCCAGAGCGATCGCTATCACCACGCCGAACACCCACCAGAACGCGGTCGCCGACGGCAGCTGGTCCGCGGGCGACGCCGGCCACGCCGCCGGGATGTCCCCCGGATCGCGGAGCAGTTCGCGGATCGCCCGCCCGGACCGGGTGAACCGCACCTGGTCCGGCCACGCCTGACGGGTCGCCAGCCCCGCGAGACCGGTCGCCAGCCAGGTGGCCGCCGTCCCCGCGATCAGCAGCACCAGGGCGCCGATCAGCGCCCCGTCCGGTATGCCGCGCTGCGGTGCCTCCGCCATCGCTCCTCCCGACGCGCCGTCGTCCCGCCGCTGTGCCGGTGCTCCGCCCTGCCGCCGGGTCACACCGGCGCGTCCTCGGCCAGCGCGGCCACCGCACGCACCCGCTCCTCGACGGCTTCCTCGGTCATCGCGCGGTCGGTGTAGACCATCGGCCGCTCGGTCTCGGTGATCAGGTGCTTGACCACCTGCACGTTGCCGTTGACGTCCCACACCGCGATACCCGGCGTCAGCGTCGGGATGATCTCCACCGCCCAGCGCGGCAGACCGAGCACCTTGCCGGTGGCGCGGGCCTCTTCCGCCTTCTGCATGTAGATCGTGCGGGTCGACGCCATCTTGAGGATCGCCGCGGCCTCCTTGGCCGCCGCACCGTCGACGACGTCGGACAAGTGGTGCACCACCGCGACGAACGACAGGCCGAGCCGCCGGCCGAACTTCAGCAGCCGCTGGAACAGCTGGGCGACGAACGGGCTGTTGATGATGTGCCACGCCTCTTCCACCAGGAAGATGCGCTTGACCCGGTCCGGCCGGATCCACGTGTGCTCGAGCCAGACGCCGACGATCGCCATGAGGATCGGCATCGCGATCGAGTTCCGGTCGATGTGCGACAGGTCGAAGATGATCAGCGGCGCGTCGAGGTCGATGCCGGTCGTCGTCGGGCCCTCGAACATGTTCTTCAGGTCGCCGTCGACGAGCCGGTCGAGCACGAGCGCGACGTCCAGACCCCAGATCCGCACGTCCGCCAGGTCCAGGCTGAGCAGGTCCGCGGACTCCTGGGTGGGATTCCGCAGCGCGTCCACGATGTCCGGAAGTATGGGCTGGCGGTCCTCGACCGTGCGGACCACGTGCACGTGCGCGGCCTTGAGCGCGTACCCGGCGCGCTCCTCCAACGGGCGGCCCATCGCCACCTCGATGATGGTGCGCAGCAGCGCCAGCTGGCCGGTCGACGTGATCGCCGGGTCCAGCGGATTCAGCCGCACGCCCGCACCGGTGATGTCCGTCGGGTCCAGGCGCACCGGCTTGATGCCGAGCGCTTCGGCGATGTGGTTCCACTCGCCGACGCCGTCCTCGCCCTGCGCGTCCAGGACCACCACCTGGCGGTCGCGGAAGCGGAGTTGGCGCAGCACGTAGGTCTTCTCCAGCGCCGACTTGCCGTTGCCGGACTCGCCGAGCACCAGCCAGTGCGGGGCGGGCAGCTGCTGGCCGTACAGCTGGAACGGGTCGTACACGTAGCCCTTGCCGGAGTACACCTCGCGGCCGATGATCACCCCGGAATCGCCCAGCCCGGGCGCCGCCGTGGGCAGATACACCGCCTGCGCCTGGCCGGTCGAGGTGCGCACCGGCAGCCGCTGCGTTTCCGGCTTGCCGAACACGAAGCTCGCGAAGCCGTTGGTCAGAAGGGAAAAGATGCCGGACACGACGTCACCTCCGGATGCCGGTGGCGAAAGGCAGGGTGTTCACGAACGCACGGTGCTGTTCGCGGTCGCACCACTCCAGTTTGAGGAAGCACTTGCCCGCGGACGCGCGGATCGTGCGCTTGTCGCGCATGAGCTGCTCCGGGTCGCGGGACGACACCGTGATGTACCCGACCAGGTTGACGCCCGCCGCGCCGCCCGCGAGGTCCTCGCCGCGCTGGTCGACGCGGCCGGTGTGGGCGAGGTCGCGGGGGTCCACCACGCGGTTCATCTTCGCGGCGCGCGCCGCGTCCGCGTCGTCGTTCGTCTTCTCGGTCAGCATCCGCTCGATCGCGATGTCTGTCGGCTCCAGGTCCATGGTCACCGCCACCGTGCGGATCACGTCGGGGGTGTGCACCAGCAGCGGGGCCAGGAAGTTGACGCCCACCGGGGTCAGCGGCCACTCCTTGATCCACGCGGTGGCGTGGCACCAGGGACGGGGCGTCTCCGACTCGCGGGTCTTGGCCTGCAGGTAGTTCGGGTGCGTCGCGTCCAGCTCGGCGGGCCACGCGTAGCGGGCCTGCATGCCGTCGAACTGGTCGATCTGGTGCTCCGGGTCGTACATCGAGTGGATCAGCGACGCCAGACGGGCCTCGTTCATCGGCTGCCGCACCCGGATGTCGGCCTCGGCCAACCGCGCGCACACGTCGGTCAGCTCGCGCGCCATCACCACGCCGAGGCCGTCGTCGCCGCGGCCCATCACCGACGACTCGGCGGCCAGGTCGCGGTTGTAGTGCATGCACGCGATCAGGTAGGCGCGGTGCTGCTCGCTGGACGTCGACACCATCGACTGCAACTGGTCGTACGAGTCCTTCACCCACATCGGCGCGCTCGCGTCGCCGCGGCGCGCCACGTCCTTCGCGTGCGCGTCGGGGTCGGCCGGCATGGTGCGGGCCAGGATCTGCAGGCGGGTGACGAAGCCGTCCCCGTTCGCCACGTGCTTGAGCAGCGTGCCGAACCGCTCGACCAGCGCCTCCTGGTCCTCCGAGTCGCGCAGCCCCACGCCGGGGCCCTCGATCTCGATCGCCGCGGTCACCGTGCGGCGTTCCAGGTGCATCAGCACCGCGAGTTCGTCCGGTCCGAACGGCACGCTCATCCAGCTCAGCCGGCCGATGCCGGGCGGCGTGCCCACCGCGGTGGCCGCCCCGTCGATGCGCGTCCCGGCCTCCATGACGGCCGAGCGGAAACGGGCGCCGCGCTTGAGCGTGCGCTTGTACGTGCGGTTGATCTCGAACCACTTGTAGAACGTGCGCTGCTTGTACGGCATATACACGGCGGCGAACGCCAGCAGCGGGAAGCCCACAAGGCCGATCAGCCGCACCGCCAGCACGGGCACGAGCAGGCCCCACAGCATGCCGATCGCGCCGCCCGCGATGATCAGGAAGATCTCGCCGGGCTCACGGTTCTTGCCGATGACGGCCGTCGGCTTCGCCTTGCCGATGAGGAAGGTCCTGCGTCGGTGGATCGGCTGTGTCGTCATGGTCAGGCCTCGTTCCCGGTCCTCGCGTGCGGCGTGCTACTGGGGTTTGCCGGGGGTGGTGCCGCGGCGCCGGCGCCGGTTCCGCCGCCGCGCGAGCCGTGGGCCGCGATGCCGGACGACACCGCGTTCTGCGCGGCGGGCGCGGGCGATGCCGCGGAGTCGCCTCCGCCGCCCCGGCCCGCGTGCGCGCGGATGCCCTGCTTCATGAACGCCGCCGGTCCGCCGACCAGCGACGTCGCCGCACCGCCGGCGCCCCCCAGCGCGCGGCGGCCGCTGTGCAACTGCGCCATGTCGTCGCCGAGGTTCGGGACGAAGCGGTAGATCAGCACACTCGCGAAGATCGACAGGCACATGATCGCCAGACCGCTCAGGACCGACGAGAACGAGTCCTGCGGCCGACCCCCCGAAATGGCGGTGGCCAGGCCCAGCACGATGACGACGACGGGTTTCGCGAGCAGCACGGCAACCATGATCCCCGCCCAGCGGCGCACGTGGTGCCACATTGCCTTGTCGACCAAGCCGGAATAGACCGCTGTGCCCAGCATTGCCCCGACGTACAACATCGCGGCGCGCAGCAGAAGTTCGACCCACAGCACGGCGGCGGCGAGCATCGACAGCATGGACACGAAGATCAGCATGACCGGTCCGCCGCCGAGCCCCGCATTCGGATCCAGGGCCTTGGCGAAGCCGCCCAGGAACCGGTCGGTGTCCTGCTGCGTGCCGGACGCGATCGCGGTGGTGACGGCATCGGTCAGCGACACCGCCAAATACAGCGTCAGGGGGGTGAACGCGGAGGCCAGCACGGCGAGCCACAGATAGCCGACGGCTTCCGAGATCGCCGTGGTGATGGGGGCGCCGCGCACCGCGCGCTTGGTCACCGCCAGCATCCACAGCAGCAGCGTGAGGAACGTGGACGCGGCGAACACCACCGCGTACTGCCGCAGGAACCCCGCATTGGTGAAGTCGACTTGCGTCGTGCCGTTTACCGCCGCGGCGAGGTTGTTGATGATCCACGTCGCCGCGTCCGCGCAGCCCTTCGCGATCGACCCGAGCGGGTCGGTCACGAACCCGGCGGTCTGGCCGGGCGCGCCCGGGATGCTCGGGCCGCCGTCGCCGTTCTGGCAGTACGTCTTGGCCGGCCCGGTGAGCATGTCGCAATACGCCTGCGCGGCACCGCCTCCGCCGCCTTGTGGGGCGGGAGTGCTCGCGACGACCGACGGAAGCGGCGAAGCGGCGGGCGACACCGCGGGCTTGGCGGCCCCGGTGGCCGCCGGGGCGGGGTCGGCGAACGCGCGGGCGGCGGCGAGCAGGACCGCCGTCTGCACCGCGGCGACGACGGCACCGACCCGGACGGCGCGGCGCGCCCGGCGGCCACGGCAGGACTCAGCGTGCATAGCGCAGTTCCTCGAACTCGCGAACGGCCTTGGCGATGTCCTCCGCTCCCGACGCGGTCTGCAGACCGCCGACCGGGGTCGGCCCCTCCTTCTGGGTGAAGTCGACGAGCTTCCAGTCGTCGTCCGCCCACGACAGCCGCAGCGTCGTGGTCGTCCAGGCCTCGCTCACCGGCTTCGTGGAACCCGCCCCCGCCAGGCCGACCAGCCCGGCTCCCCACACCTCGACGGTCGCCGAATCGGGGGTGTAGGCGACCGATTTGGTGCCGACCGGCAGTGCCCGGCACACGAAAGACAGCCCCTTGGGCGCGTTGCCGTCCGCGTCGAGGCCGAACACGGCGGTCTGCGCCTGGAACGCCGTGTCGGCCCGGGCCAGCAGACCGGCCTTGCTGCCGGGATCCGCCATCGACTCGACGATCGCCCGGCGGACGGCGGGCCGGAACATGTCCGACGAACCGTAGGCCGTGGCGTAGTTCGCGGCCGCGGACTGCGCACCCTCGCGGGTGCGGGGATAGCCGACCGGGACCGTGCCGGCGAGCGCGGCCGGGGGACGGGCGGCGGCGATTCCGGCGGTACTGCGCGGGCTCGTCTTGCCGACGCCGGAACTCGTGCCGGCGCGGGACGCGGCGGAGTCCTCCGCGGGCGCGCCGCTGCGGCGGCTGGCGTACGCGAGCGTCAGGACCACGACGAGGATCACGACGACGACCCCGGCACCCGACGCGACGGGGTGCCGCCGCCGGGGATCCCCGGCGGCGCGCTCCGGAGCCACCGGCGCGTCGCTCATGCGCGGACTCCGCGTCGCGGGCGCGCGGCGGCGCGGGACCGGGGGGCGGCGCAATTCCCCGTCCCGGGAATTTCCGCGGGGGCGATAATCGGCCACCCGCGGCGATTTTCGGCCGACCGGAAATGGCTCGTGCTGGCATACGGCGCACCGGCGGAGTTGCGTGGGCAGACGTAGGCCACAGGAGCCACCTCGGGTCGGCGAATCGGGCGGCGCGGGGCTAGATCGCCATCCCGTAGATGATGGTGAACAGGGTGCCGAGCGAGCCGATGATGAACACGCCGGTCAACCCGGCGATGATCAGGCCCTTGCCCTGCTCGGCACTGAACGTGTCGCGCAAGGCCGTTGCCCCTATCCGCTGCTTGGCCGCACCCCAGATGGCGATGGCCAGGCAGAGGAGCAGGGCTACTGCCATGACCACCTGAACCATCGTGCGGGCTTCAGCTCCGAGCGTCGCGAAAGGGCCCCAATCCGGGGCGATACCACCGACGATGGTATTGATGTCGCCGTTGCCTGCACCTAGATACATGCCGTTCACCGCCCCCGACTGGGCTTCTCGAATTACCCCCGCCGGGTGGAGCGGGGGTGCCGTGCCTCTCGATTATTGTGTCGTGGCGACAGCGTTCGGGCCACCACCCCCGAGCGACGGCTCGTTCACTGTGTGTATCACGGGTGATTGCGCAGAGCAATCACGGCACGCAGAATGATCAAGTGCGACCTGTCCCCGCTGTTCCGCGCCCCCCGTTCGCCCCCGATGCGTAAGGCTTGGCTGGCTGCCGGACTTGCCGCCGCGCTGCCGGTCGGGGCGGTGGGGCTGCTCGTCGTCGCCGTCGGTTCGATGACCGGCGGCTCGCCTTCGTCCGGCGGGAACGGGGCCGTGGCGCTCGCGCCGGGGGCGGTGCCGGCGGCGTACCAGCCGGCGATCGAGCGGTGGGGGCGGTTGTGCCCGGAGATCTCGCCGGCGCTGCTGGCCGCGCAGTTGTATCAGGAGAGCGGGTTCAACCCGCGGGCGGTCAGTCCGGTGGGGGCGCAGGGGATCGCCCAGTTCATGCCGGGGACGTGGCCGCAGTGGGCGACGGACGGGAACGGCGACGGGCGGCGTGATCCGTTCGACGCGGAGGACGCGATCCCGTCGGCGGCGAAGTACGACTGCGCGCTGGCGAAGTCGATCGCCACCATGCCGGGTGACCGGACGGACAACATGCTGGCGGCGTACAACGCGGGGTCGTACCGCGTGATCCAGTACAAAGGGGTGCCGCCGTACGCCGAGACCCGCAGCTATGTGAAGAACATCCGCTCGCTGGAGCAGAGCTTCGGCGCCGTCAAGGCACCGATTCCGCCGTCGGTGCTCGCCGTCGGGGCGATCGAGTTCGCCCAGACGAAGCTCGGGACGCCGTACCTGTGGGGCGGTGAGGGCACCGTCGCGGACGGCGGCCGGTTCGACTGCTCGGGTCTGACGCAGGCCGCGTACGACAAGGTGGGCATCAAACTGCCACGTGTGGCGAACGACCAGTGGAATGCGGGACGGCATCCGGCCCGGTCCGAACTGCTGCCGGGTGACCTGGTGTTCTTCGCCACCAACCTGCGCGATCCGCGGAGCATCCACCACGTGGGGATCTATGTGGGCGGCGGGACGATGATCCACGCTCCCTACACCGGCGAGGTCATTCGCTTCGGCCGCATCGACAAGCCGGACTACATCGGCGCCACCCGGGTCACCTCGGAGGGCGCCCAGGCGCTGCCGGATCGTACGGCGGTCAACCCCGTCGGCGCGGGCGCACCACGGACGACCTTCGCGGACCCGGCGGCGACGGCTCCGGCTGCGAGTGCGGGGCCGGTTGCCACGCCGTCGTCGCTTTCGGCCAAGCCCACGGGCGCACCGCCCGCGGCGAATCCGTCCGCACCCTCCGTGCCGCCGTCCCGGCCCGTCGAGCCGTCGGCGTCGTCGTCGCGGCCGGCGGGCTGACCGGTCGGAACCCGAAAACCCTGTGGGGCCCCGGCGATGCCGGGGCCCCACAGGGTTGGTGCTACTCGATCAGACGTTCACGCCGTGGGCGCGGAGGTAGGTGATCGGGTTGATGTCGGAGCCGTAGTTGGGGCCGGTGCGGACCTCGAAGTGGAGGTGCGGGCCGGTGGAGTTGCCGGTGGAGCCGGAGAGG